>DNDO01000177.1:0-12444 GCA_003484265.1 Anaerolineae bacterium | reverse complement strand
ACGGAAGTCTTCCTCGTTCAGGACGGTCCGCGTGAATTGGACGGATACATGTGGTGGTATCTGGTTGCCCCATATGACGCAGCCCGCGCAGGCTGGGCGGCATCCGACTTTTTGACATACATCCCTGCGCCGTAAAGTATAAGTTTCTGTGGTTTAGCAGCGAAACATCGAGTGAGCCGAGAGAATGAAATTAATTGACAACATCCCAGTCTGGGGCGACCCAGTGGACGAAAGCGCCCTTTCGCAGATCAAGACCTGCGCAAAGACCGCCGATGCTGTTGCGATGATGGCTGACCACCACAAGGGATATGCGGTACCCATCGGCGGGGTGGTTGCGTATTATGACAGTATCAGCCCGTCGGGAGTCGGATTCGATATTGCCTGTGGTAACAAGGCTGTTCTGCTGGATATCCCTGCTTCTGAGATACGCGCCAACATCCGCACGATCATGGATGATATTTGGAATCATCTCTCGTTCGGCATCGGCCTCAAGAACAAGACAAAAGTGGACCATGAACTGTTCGATGATCCCGTGTGGAGCCTTCGCGCAGTGAAGGGACTCAAAGATATGGCACGCGGTCAGTTGGGGACGATCGGTTCCGGCAATCATTACGTTGACCTGTTCGAAGACGAGAAAGGGCGGGCGTGGATCGGCGTCCATTTTGGATCTCGCGGGCTGGGCCATAAAACAGCCACATATTTTTTGAAGGCAGGCGGCGCGAGGGACGGCATGGATGTAGATCCGTTGGTCCTTTCTGTTGATTCCAATTTGGGGAGGGAATATCTTGCCTGCATGGAACTTGCCGGGCGTTATGCCTATGCAGGACGCGATTGGGTGTGCAGTGAAGTGGCGCGTATGTTGGGCGCAAATATATTGGAGGAAGTCCATAACCATCACAATTTTGCCTGGCGCGAAACCCATAACGGACGGGAAATGTGGGTGGTGCGTAAGGGAGCCACTCCTGCATTCCCCGGTCAGCGCGGATTCGTGGGGGGATCGATGGGTGACATCTCGGTCATTCTTGAAGGCGTCGAGTCGCATGAGGCGAAGTATTCGCTGTATTCCACTGTCCATGGAGCGGGGAGGGTGATGAGCCGCACCGCCGCGCGCGGAAAGATCAATCGGAAGACAGGCAAGGTCATCAAAGAGGGAGCGGTTTCAGCGGAGATGATGCTGGAGTGGGTGAAAAGGCAGGGAGTCGAATTAAGAGGCGCAGGCACGGATGAGTCTCCGCATTGTTACAAGCGTCTGCCCGAGGTGCTGGGCTTCCACGGCCCGACCATCCGCATCCTTCATACGCTCAAGCCGATCGGCGTTGCGATGGCTGGCGAGCATGAAGTTGACCCATATAAGGATTAAGAGGAACCAATGAACGAAAAACCGACTGGAATTAATGTACATAAGAAGACAAAGGAATTCAATGTTACATGGAGTGACGGACACGAAAGTATCTATCCGTTTGAATTATTGCGCGCGGCCTGCCCCTGCGCCTCGTGCCGCGGCGGACATGAGAACATGAAGTCTGAACCCGATGCGGATGTGTACGAGAAAAAGCTGGGCGACAACCCCTCCACGCGCATCGCGAACGTCGTCGCTGTCGGCTCTTATGCGCTGACCATAGTTTGGGAGGACGGTCACGATTATGGGATATTTAACTGGCATTATTTGCGGGCGCTGTGTCCGTGTGAGGAAGATCGGAAGAAGGACTCGAAGCAGGGTTAGAAAAACGTGTGACCATTATCTTCTTTGCTAGGTCTCTGATGCCATAAACTCGAAAATACATTTATCAACATTGCCAATCCAATGATTAAATATGGGCTTGAAATAAATCCTAGAAACAAACCCTCCCATCCTCCTAGCATGAATGGCACACCCCCATAAAAAGAATACAAGATACCCAGATATAGCATAATTAGAAGATTAAGGGGATTTTTTGTCCTGAATTTTAGGGTAATTAGACGACGAATAACAACCCCTTCCATATGAGCAAGCTCGAAATCGGTATCAAGAGGGTCATATCCACTTCGGCCTGGTCGGTTGCGATGCCCAGCCCAACCTCTCAATAGAAAAGCATTTGCGTCTAAATACATCCACCCAGGAATTGGATTTTCTCCTTCCACAATTAACAAAGGTTTATCAATATCTATGTCTTTAGTCTCTTCATCTTCGTTTGAAGTCAGAATTGGAGATCGAAGATAGTACTCTTCCTCCAAAACAACTCTTGCATTAGCAAGATTTTCGCGAGCGACATAAAACCGTGGATTAAGTTCTATGGCTTTCAGATACGCATCGATTGCAGCTTCTAATTCGTTTAAAGTCTGCAAAATCAAGCCAAGATAATTATAGGCGGTTGCAAGACTGGGCATAAATGATTTTGCTTCTTCGCATTTTGCGAGTGCTTTTTCAATCTCATCGTTATTTGCGTATTCAAGTGCCTGGTCGAGATATTGTTTGGCTGGAGATTCTTCAAATTCATCTTCTAGGTCCAGTTCAACAAGCAACATGGCTTCCCAAACATCTTGAAGGTCGGGATCAAGTCGGATGGCTTTTTGAAAATTGGTGATGGAGTTTTCGAGTTGCTCCATTTCATCGTAAATGTGACCAAGGTATTTGTATGCAATAGCGGAATCAGGATCAATTTGAATTGCAGCTTCGCATTCATGTAATGCTTTATCCAACTCTTTTCTTTCGAGGAAACCCTCAGCTCTCACTAGAAATTGAGAAGCTTGCGTTGCCCCTGATTGAGGTGGCACATAACCTAGCCGTTCTAGCAAAATTTCTTTGACTATTTCGAAGACTTCTTCTTCCCATTCGCCAACAATTCCGTTTTGCCAGGTGTTAAGCAAATCTTCTGTAGCTTGAGTGATCAGATACTTTTTGATTTGTTCTCGACGATTTTCGACCATATAAATAACCCTCTAGGAAATTGATGTTGAAAAATTATCGTCCCGTTTTCTAAGGCGTTGATGTTGGCGTTCTCGTCGGAGTTGGTGTTCTGGTAGACGTTGGTGTTCTTGTTGGCGTTGAGGTGGGACCTGCTGGCTCTATGTCGAGAAGATGTTCTTCGGCGGTTTCGCGCATTTCTTCGGTCATCACATCTTCCGGCAGGTCGAGCAACAATTCCCAGTAATCCGCTGCATCATTGAGTTCATTCCGTGCCTCGTGGACACGCGCCGCCCAGAAATAGGCGAGCGCTTTTTGTTCGTCCGTCTCGGCGAGTTGGAGGGTCAGGTCCAGATCCAGGAGGGCGCTTCCATCACGGTCATTCAATAAATGAGCGCGGACGAGTCCCAGGTTGGCTTCAAAGAGATCGGGATAGGCATTCAATGCAAAGTCAAGGTCTTCATCGGCGGCTGCGCCATCCTCCAGTTCCACGTTGGCGAGGAAGCGATACAGATACGGTTCGCGTCGTCCGCGATCTGCCGCGATAGCCTCGTCCATGGCTTGGATGGAATCTTCATAGTTGCCCGCCTCGAATTGTATTCTTCCGAGCAGGATATAAGCGTTGATGTCGCTGGGCGCGTATTGCAGATAGAGGTCGAGGTTCCTGACTGCTTCTGCGGCATCGCCAGTTTCAGAGTAAATTTGCCCGAGCAGGAGGTAGGTTGGCAGGTAGGTGATGTCCAGTTCGTTGGCGCGGCTTGCGGCGGTAAGGGCGAGATCAAAATCTCCCTCCTGGACTCTGGCTTGCGCAAGGGTATGGAACACCAACGGCGACTCGGGCAGGCGCGAATTGGCATCGCCGAGGTCGGTGATCGCGCCTTGAATATCATTGTCACGTAATTTGACGCGCGCACGCTCGAGATATGCCTCGCCGAAATTCGGGTCGAGTCGGACGGCGTCATCCAATAACGGAAGGACGTTTGCGTTCGGATTGGCTTGAAGTTGCGCGCGCGCCATCCCAACATAAGCCGCGCCGAAGTTCGGATCCTTTTCGATGGCGGTTCTAAAGGCGGTCAATGCCAGGCCTGGCTGATTACTAAGGCGATAGGACTCGCCAAGATAATAATAAGCGAACGCGGCATCCGGTTCGGCGGCGATCACATTCTCCAACGCATCAATGGCTTGCTCCCAGTCGCCGGTCTTGAAGGCGCGGTCGAATTGGAGGAGAAAATCTGACGTAAGCGGCGAGCGCTCCGTTGGGACGTAAAGGGCAGTGGGTGTGTATGGGACTTCGAGCAGGTCAGAAAGTCCGCCCGGCGTGCCGACAACCTGTGTCTGTGGTCTTGCTCCGACGGCGGTTACTGTGATCGTATAGGTCGGCGAGGGACCGGGCGTAAACGTGGGCAACCGTGTATTGCGATTCGCGGCGGGGATGATAAAGCCGAAGGCAACACCAGAGATGATCACGCCGACCAAAAGAATGACAAGCCCCAAACGGAAGACCGGGCTGGCTTTAAGTCCAGCCCACCCCTTTAATTTCGGTTTTTCGTGCGCCAGTAAAAGTTTTTCCTCCCATTCGCGCGCGCGGTTAATTTGAAATGGCTGAATGGTTTCGTCCGCGGGCATGGCCCCCATCAGGATCAAGCCTCGTTTGGCGGCAGCATTTTCAGGGTCCAGTTTGAACGCGGTTTGCAGGCAGTACAGACGCTCCTTGGAAGTGTCCATTGCGGCGCTTAACCAGATCCAATACTCTGCGTTGTTCTGGTCTTCCTTGATCAGTCCTGTCAGCAAGTCGCGCGCGCGCGCTTTGTCACCCCCGCGCAGGGCGTCCATTGCTTCCTGGTATAGGAGGTTGTCAGCCATGCGATGATTTTACCCTACTCATTCGCGAAATTCTTCGACCTGATAGATCAGCACATCAAGATGATTGTTCCTCCAGTGACGATAATCCGCTCCCACTTTTTGGCAAAGGCTGTCCATGAAATCGGATGGGTTGGGGAGTTTCTCCCATACCTGCGGAAGAAACGTTGCGCGGCGCGGTCCGTATTTGATGATGACGCCGTCGATGTGCGGTCTTATCCTGGATAACAGATCGTCCGCATCCTTGTACTCCAACGGGACGGGGCGCGTCAATCTCGACACTTCAATTTGGATCCTGCTTAATTCAATTTCACTCAGCGGAGGAAACCTCGGGTCTTCAAGCGCGGCGGCCACAGCATGTTCGCGAACATCTTCAGCCAGAGGCTGATACGCCTCGAGCGCGCCGATACATCCGCGCAGCTCGCCTTGTATCGTTAACGTGATAAATGTCGCGCCATGCTCGCGCAAGTTGGATGTCAATGACGATGTAGGTAAGGGAGGAAGTTTTTCCCCGCGGACTCGGTGTTCTATTGCCTCGCGTGCCAAGCGGAGCAATGTCTTCTGTTCTTCGAGAGTCAAATTGTCTGTCATCGCTGATTCCCTCCACCAGCATAACCGATATCTTCCTTATATCTTTTTTATTCTCTTTGCGGTCTTCAGAGCTTGGCGGTGAATAATCATTTCACCAATTTCCAGAACACTCTATTGTGATAAACCAATGGCGCGCCTTCGCCATTTCCGCGTGCGGCAATGACTTCTGCAAGAAAGAGCGTGTTCTCACCGACGGGGATCGATTTCACAACGCGGCAATTCAAGAATGATATGCCGTCTTTAAGCAACGGCGCGTCGAGGAGCAGCTTCTCGGTTTGCACACCTTCGAAGCGGTCTGTAATTCCCGCGATCTTCCCAGCGAAAAGATCAGACATGTCACTCTGGCTCGCTGAAAGGATGGTGATCGCAAACTCGCCGGATTTCTCAACGAGTTCATGCGTATGCGTGAGCCGTTTCAACGTCACCGTGATCAGTGGCGGTTCGAGAGAAACGGACGTGAATGAATTAACGGTCATGCCGTACCGCTGTCGTTCATGTGTTGCTGTAATAACTGCTACGCCGGTAGTCCATGCGCGCATAGCTTGGCGCAGATCGTCTGAATCAAGGGTCATCTGTTCTCCAATGGAAATTCATCATAACGGGGAGGCAGGGGCGAGTCAAGATAAAAATGACCATAATCAAACACCCTGTTTCATCCCTTGCCCCCAATTCTCTTAGAAGGTAGTATTACAATATTCGTTATGGATTCGACACCAAAAAAGCATCGTTCTGTCCGTGCTTTGCAATCGACGGTCGGTGTTGCCATATTATTGGCAACGCTATTCACCGCGCTCCCCTCGCGCGGACTGGCATCCGGCGACTTTTATAACCGGCTCAGCATCATCCTCACGCCCCGCCCGGTGGACGGCGCACCGATTGTCTCACAGCCGCAGCTGCGCATCGGTATCGTATCCGGTCATGCCGGCAACGACTCAGGCGCGGTCTGTGTGGATGGGAATGGCGAGGTTACGCTCACAGAGGCGGATGTAAATCTCGAGATCGCGGCAATCGTCCAACAGAAATTGATCGAGAGGGGGTATCAGGTTGACCTGTTACGCGAGTTCGATTCCCGTCTCAATGGATATCGTGCACTTGCCATCATCTCCATCCATAATGATTCATGCGAGTACGTCAATGATCAAGCCACTGGGTTCAAAGTCGCCGCCGCGCTCAACACGCCCGACCTCAACCGCGCCAACCGCCTTACCGCCTGTCTCGTGGACCGCTATCAAAGCATGACCGGGTTGACCTTCCATGCCGGGAGCATCACAAGCGATATGCGCGAATACCATGCCTTCCGCGAGATCGACCCCAGCACTGTCGCCGCCATCATCGAAACAGGATTTCTCAACCTCGACCGCGAACTCCTCACGAAGCAAACTGACCGCGTTGCGGCCGGGGTTGTTGACGGCATCCTTTGTTTCGCGAATAACGAGAACATCGTACCGACGCCCGTCCCCGGAATCTCCCCATGAAAACACTTTTATCAAAGGGACAGTTTCGCCTCTTCCTTATCGTTGGATTGCCTCTTGCATTCGCAGGCTCGATCCTGGCTGTGTTCTGGTTCATGGTCTCGCCTGTGAGCGCCTCCTTTTTTACAACACCCACTCCAGTACAGGATTACACCTGGTCCTATGTGGAGATTGCCAAGCCTGCAAAGACCGCCGCTATCGTCCCCACTGGAACAGCGCTCGATGAACCGGCGTTTATGGATGAAGAACTGGCGACTCCAAGTGCAATTGATACAGTTACTCCCATGCCGACCGAAACAGAATCACCGGGCGAGATGGTGATGGAAGTCCTTGAAAATACACCTGCGCCGGTTTATGTAGCGCCGACACAACCCGCCTATGCCGCTGACGCGCCTTCCTATGCATATGCCGGCTCCAAGTACATCCTCGTGGACATATCAGACCAACATATGTACGTTTATGACGGCGATACGCTCACCTATAGTTTCGTCGCCTCGACCGGCATCAACAATGCGACGGCGGTCGGAAACTTTGCCGTCCAAAGCAAGATACCCAATGCCTACGGCGCAACGTGGAATATCTGGATGCCGAACTGGTTGGGTATCTATTGGGCGGGCGGTTTGGAGAACGGAATCCATGCCCTGCCCATCCTTCCCAGCGGCGCAACGTTATGGGAGGGTTACCTCGGCAGACCGGTTTCGTACGGGTGCGTGGTTCTAGGCTCATACGAGTCCAGTTTGTTGTATCATTGGGCTGAGATCGGCACGACAGTAGAAATTCAATGGTAAAGCGCGTCAAATGATAAGGAAACCGCTATGAAGCCACAGACCAGAAAGAACAATACCCGATTATTTCTCACACTTGGCGTGATAGGTGTGTTGGTCTGCGCGGTGTTCGGCATCGCCGCATGGACGGCTGTAAACAACCCTGCTTTTGCATCGATCACCGGCAGTGCGCCGGCGCCTGTTCAGGAGGAAGTTCATTGGGCAAGGGTTGAGATAGCCAAGCCCCTTGCAAATGCCTTTGATATCAGCGCACTCGCGCCGCAAACTGCGGATACGCCCATGCCGCTGGTTGAGCCGTCATCAACTCCGTCAGATGATCCGGCGCCTGCGGTACTAGACGCTCCTACATCTGTTCCGACCGAAGCGCCGATCATCATTCCCGAAGCAACCGAGACTCCCGGCCAGATGGCGATGGAAATCGTGCCGAACACGCCCACCAGCGAGTACATCCCGCCTCCGCCGTCTGCCCCCAAGCCTGCCGTCGCATACAGCGGCAACGGCACGCGCTGGATCGATGTCGACCTCACCAACCAGCGCGTGTATGCCTACGAAGGGGATACAGTTGTTAACTCATTCATTGTCTCTACCGGCACATGGCTCACACCGACGGTCACCGGTCAATTCAATATTTATGTGAAGTATCGTGCCAATAAAATGTCCGGTCCCGGTTATTACCTGCCTGATGTACCTTACATCATGTATTTTCACGGGAGTTACGGTCTGCACGGCACGTACTGGCACAATAACTTTGGCACGCCCATGAGTCACGGATGCGTTAATCTCACTATTGATGACGCCGGGTGGCTGTATAACTGGGCTTCCATAGGCACCCTGGTGAATGTGCATTATTAGTTCATTACGAGGTGACTGTCACCTGAATAATCAATGAGCAAGACAAATATTTCCCGGCGCGATTTCCTAAAGTTAAGCAGTTATGGTTTGATGGGGATGTTCCTGCCAGACATTTCATTGAGTCGGTTGCCAGACATATTCGATACCCTGCAAGGACGAGTCATCGACCGAATCCTCTGGTCATATGATGAGCCTGATCGAAAATCCAAACGAAAAAAACTATACTGGCACGATCTCATCCTGCGTATCACCAACACCACCATCAGCAACGACGAGTCCGCGTATAACCGCGTATGGTACGAAGTCGAAGATGGCGGGTATGTTTACTCGGGCAGTATCCAGCCTGTGAGTACGGTTCTGAACGCACCGAAGTTGATCTCCCTTGATGGAGCATTGGGCGAGGTCAGCGTCCCATATACCGATGCGCATTTGGAACCCGATCCAAATGCAGAAGTGATCTATCGCATGTACTATGAAACCGTTCATTGGGTTACTGCCAGCGCCGTCCTCCCTGATGGAAGTATCTGGTACGCTTTGCTCGACGATAAATATGAGCAGCAATATTTCGTGCGCGGTGAACACATCCGCCTTTTACCGGACGATGAACTTGCCCCGCTTTCGACGGACATTCCCGACAAGGATAAACGGGTCGAAGTGCGGTTGGACGACCAACTTGTGCTGGCGTACGAACGTGAAAGACTGGTTTATGCCACCCGTACCGCCACAGGCGGACGCTTGCGAAGCGGCACCTACACGACACCGACTGGAGATTACATTACCTTCCATAAACGCCCCACGCGTCACATGGCGGCAGGCGACCTCGCCTCCAGCGGCTTTGACCTGCCCGGCGTCCCCTGGGTGACCTATATCAAAGAGAACGGTATCTCATTCCACGGCACTTACTGGCACAACGACTACGGCCGTCCGCGCAGTCATGGATGTATCAACCTGACGCCGCAAGCCGCCAAATGGCTCTACCGTTGGACGACTCCCATTGTCCCGCCGGAAAAAACACTGGTTTACGGATATGTTGGGACGCAGGTTGATATTAAGGAATAAATAATATCCTGCTGTTACACTACTTCCTATGCTTAATCATCAAATCTCCCGCCGCGATTTTCTGAAACTGGCGACCACCGGTACCCTCGCTTTTGCTTTAAGCGACCTGAAGCTTGACCGCGCTCTAGCCGCGTCTAACGTCACACAAGGTCTGATGACCATCAGCGGGGTCCCGCTTTATGATGCACCCTCGTTTCTCGCCAACCAAATCCATCTCTTTGGCAAGGATCAGGTGGCTGATGTAACCGGCATCGAAGAGAACGGGGATGAGGGGAATCCGTTCAATACTGTCTGGTACCGGCTTAACAACGAAGGTTACACTTATTCCGGCTTGGTGCTTCCTGTTGAAACGAAATATCAGAAGCCGATCTTCAGTGTTCCAGCAAACGGGCAGGTCGGCGAGATCACTGTCCCGTTTAGCGACACAAAGGTCGATCCGTATGTGTATGCAAAACGCGGATATCGTGTCTATTACGGAAGCACACACTGGGTCAAAAAAGTCGTGGTCACGCGCGAAGAGAAAAGCATCTGGTACCAGATATACGACAGTGAATTGAAAAAATATTTCTACGTCTCCTCTCATGACATGCGGCTGATCCCCAACGATGAATTAACACTGCTGTCCCCGGAAGTGCCGGGTGATGACAAACTGATCGTTGTCGAGCGGGAGACCCAGATGGTCACTGCGTTCGAGGGCGATAAAATGGTCTTCTCACAACGCTGTTCGTCCGGCTCAAAGGGGACTGAAACACCCAAGGGTGAATTCCGTACATATCACAAGGGGCCAGCCGTGCATATGACGAATCAGGGTGACGCGATCGAGAACATCTATAACCTGCCCGGTGTGCCGTGGTGTTCTTTCTTTACCGGCGCGGGTCATGCGTTCCACGGAACCTATTGGCATAACGACTATGGTCGTCCGCGCAGTCACGGTTGTGTGAATCTGCTTCCAGGTGACGCAAAATTCCTTTATCGCTGGACCCTGCCCAACGTCCCAGCGGATGCGGATTATGTCCATTTGCCGGGCGAAGGTACGCGAGTACAGGTCATCTGATTCATAACGACAAATCACCACACATAGGAGAATCATGAATTCAATTTTTCAATTCCAAAAGTACCTGCTCAAACGTCAGGTGTTCGCTCTGGCAGGCACTTTCCGTGTCTATGACCCGAACGGAAACCTTGTGATGTTCAGCCAGCAAAAGATGTTCAAACTGCGCGAAGATATCCGCATCTACAACAATGAAAATAAAACGGATGAAGTGCTGAATATCAAGGCGCGCCAGATCATTGATTTTTCAGCGGCATATGATGTAGTGGATACCGCGATGAACCAAAAGATCGGGACGTTGCGCCGCAAGGGTTGGAGCTCGCTTCTGCGCGATGAGTGGCAGGTGTTGGATGCGAACGACAATCAGTTGGGGACGCTTTTTGAGGACAGTATGGGACTTGCGCTTCTGCGCCGTTTCCTCCTCGGATCGTGGCTGCCTCAGAACTATGATATTGCCTTTGGCGAAAAGCGGGTTGCCGATCTAAAGCAACGCTTCAACCTTTTCCGCTACGAATTGGATATTGACATGAGCATGGACACTGCGAGCCAGCTCGACCCGCGCCTCGGCATTGCTGCCGGTATTTTACTTGCCGCAGTGGAAGGCAGGCAGAGTAGTTAATGCTCCGTCAACCTCTTTTTGCCGGTCTCGTATCAGATGAATTTGGGAACCTTGCCGAATCCGCGCTTGTGGGCGATGAGCCCTGTTATGTTGTAGACGATGCGGGCTTTCGCCGTCACATCCCTGCCGAGCAGGTGGATAAACAGGTGCTGGGTCAGATCGCGAATCTTATGAAAGGCAGTGAAGACCTGATCTCTGAACAGACTGCCAAAATGTTGGGTCAGGAGGATGTCTTCACCAAAGCCGCCATCGAACAGCAGTTAAAGAACATCGACAAGCAATTCGATCAACTGATGAAGGCGGGTATTCCCGAAGATATGCGCGCGTATCTAGGGATGATGGGCTTTAAAGTGGTCATCAACGTGCATGGCGAGGTGCTTGATATAGACCAGCCGAGTACTGCATCGGGTGAGGGAGAGTAATGGGAGCGGACAATCGTCCGCTCTTTTTATTTCAAAGAAGTATCTGCGAGGGTTTGATGCTCTATCTGCTTTACATACACCGCTTCATTGACTTAGATCAAACAGATACAAATAGACCGATGTGCCCGTTTCAATAAAGACACGCTTCTTCACCCCGTTTTCTTTGAGAAATTCGACCAGAAAGTCATGCTCATTAAAATTCCCCTTTTCGTACACATGAGACATTAACACCCATACCCTTTGCTGACCCTTCAAAGGCTCAAGCCGATTGATGATCGACTCCGGCTTGCTGTAATCATCACGTTCCCCTGAAATAAATGTGGCATTTTCAAGTCCATACATGGGCGCGTAATACTCGAATGCAGGAACACCACCATTCGAGATGTACATTGAGTCTCCGTCTTGCCATGTGCCTTGCAGGTAGTCCATGGCCGGGCGGATATGCTCAAGGTACTTGGGAGATATAAATTGTTCAACCGTCCGCGGGAATGCTCCCCAAAACAGATAAATGCCAAGGGCTAGTAATACCGCGCCAGAGAATAATTGATAACGCCGCAGGTATTGCCCGATAAAATTCAAAGACACACCGATCAACAGGATTCCAAGGGGGATCAGGAAAAGAACCATCCGTTCCAGTGTTGGATATAACCCCAGTGAGGATGCCAACAGGATGAAGAATGCGATCCATATGAGGATGGCGGCTGCAAGTCGTTTTTGTTCGTAAAGGACAATTAAGCCGGTCAATAACAAGCACATCAAAAACAAAGGAGCTGCCGTGATAGAAAGAAGGGTTTCAGCATTCGATTGAAAATTGTTCCAATACCAACTCAAATTCGACCAGGGCGGCAT
>DNDO01000175.1 GCA_003484265.1 Anaerolineae bacterium | reverse complement strand
ATACTTCCTTCGACCATGGCGATCTCAAGTTCAAGGCGAAGCATGATATGGAGGTTGTACGTGGCTTCGTCCGCATTGACGCGGATGAGCGAAGGCTCAACCTTGTTGATGGCTTTGTAGAATGCCTTGACTCCCACGCCGTCCAACTGCGAAGAGAAGGTTTTTTTGAACGACGGGTAGAAATGCTCCCAGAAAGGAAGCGAACGCCCAACCAAATTCTCCCACATACGGGATTGCGATTCATGCACGGCTAAGGAAGTCCCGCTGGCGAGAGGTGTGCGCTCATAGGCGGGGTTTACTCCCTGCTCATACAATGCATGCCCCGCTTCGTGCATAGTACTGAACAATGTTGCAGTGGGATTATCGTCCTCAAAACGGGTCGTAATCCGGACATCGTCCACGCTGAAGGTCGTCTCGAACGGATGCGGAGCTTTGTCCTGCCGTCCGCGGCTCCAGTCATATCCATATTTGGTGATGACATCCACGCCGAAATCGATCAGTTTCTTTTCGTTATATTTCTTGAAAAGAAAATCGGCCTTGACCTGTTTGGCAGACGTTATGGCCTTTATCAACTCGACCTGTTTTGGGCGCAGGGGATCGAAAATGGCTTTCACGTCAGCGGTCTTCATGCCGGGCTCGTAATCATCGAGCAGTGTATCGTAAGGGTGGTCGGCGGGCGGGAAAAAGGAAACATACTTCCGCACCAACTCAACAACCTTTTCAAGGTGAGGCTGGAAGATGGAAAAATCAGACTTGCTTCTGGCTTCCATCCACGCTTCGAATGCCTTCGACGAAACGACCGCCTGCTCCGCGATAAAGGATGGCGGGACGCGTTTGGCTTTATCGTAATTGCGCGAAGCAACACGGATCATCGCTGCATCGTCATTATCCGCGCCGTTGAGTTCAGATTTCAAATCTTCGATCAACCCGCCTACTTCATCGGTGATGAATTTTTCCTGCGCGATCTTGCTCAACGTGGCAAGCTGCTGACCCCGCGCCTCATGTCCCTTGGGCGGAATGTTCACCTGCTGGTCCCAGCCGAGCACCGAAGCGGCGCGGCCAATGTCCGACACTTCACCTAGAAGCTTCTTCAATTGATTCAACTTTTCGCTCATTGTCTCTCCTGTTGAATGGGAAAATCCCACTCATAAATTAGGTATCTACTAAAACAGCAAACGGGATGCTATCCCGTTTTTACAATTTACGCAACCTTCCATCGCAGGGATTCACCCCGCAGTGCCGCCAACACCTCATTCGCTATATCCTCCGAAGCGCGGGACTGCGCCTCAGCCGTCTGTGCCCCGATATGCGGGGTGGCGATCATTCTTGGATGGGAAACAGCTTCTGTTGAACCGGGCGGTTCCTGCGCGAAGACATCCAGTGCCGCGCCTGCGACCTTGCCGCTATTCAATGCCGCCACCAAAGCGGATTCGTCAATGATCCCCCCGCGCGCCGCACAGACGATACGCACGCCGTCCTTCATTTCTGAAAAAGCCAGCCTCCCCATCATATCTCGTGTTTGCACATTAAGCGGTAGATGCAAAGAAATGAATTCTGACCACGCATACAGGTCTTGTATCGATACCGGCTCTGCGCCTCTTTTTAGTATTTCGTCTTCAGAGATAAGGGGGTCATAGGCGATCACGTTCATGCCGAAGGCAGACGCGCGCTTCCCAACTTCCATGCCGATGCGACCAAAGCCGATTACACCGAGGGTCTTGCCGCTTAACTCCACGCCATCGATTTCCTTCTTGAGCCATTGACCCTGTTTCATGGCGGCATCGGCGCGAGGGATTTCACGCGCGAGCGCAAGCAGCAGACCGAAGGTCAGCTCGGCTACCGCCAGCGATGTTGACATTGGCGCATTGACAACTGTGATCCCATGTTTCTTTGCCGCATCAAGGTCAATGTTATCCACACCAACGCCGGCACGCCCGATCGCTTTCAGCCTGGGACCGGCATCCATAACGGAAGCAGTCACCTTTGTCCGACCGCGAACGATGAGCGCGTCATATTCGGAAATGATCTTGATCAGGTCATCCGCTGAAATGCCGCTTCGATCATCCATCGTGGACGCGCCGCGCAAAATGGATTGACCGGATTCGTCAAGTCCGTCTGTGATCAGAATTTTATATTTTGTCATAGCTCTATTTTACTCTTGATACAATATTATTAATAAGTGATTTTATGAAATAATTATATAGGCTATGTGATGTAAGTCTAATTTATTATTCTCTTAGGATAAATTTATTAAATTAAACTACAATAGAAGAAGAAAATCACCTTATATTCCGAGGAGACACCGCATTTATGAGAAAATTTACCAACAAACACCTAATCCACTCCACTTTGATCGCCCTACTCTTGAGCTCTATACCCAGCGTCGTATATGCTCATGATGGAGGTAATACTCCGTTTGGCAGCTTCCTGACAGGTTTGGTTCATCCAGTCCTTGGCTACGATCACTTTTTAGCCATGCTCAGTGTGGGTATTTTAAGTGCCCAGATAGGAGGTCGCGCAATCTGGACTGTACCGGCAACCTTTGTTTTAGTAATGGCTGTAGGCGGCGGTCTAGGGTTAATAAATATTGGGCTTACTTCTACTGAAGTTGGAATCGCCGCTTCACTCTTCATTCTGGGCTTGATCATTGCTTTAGACCGGAAATTACGCACTCCTCTTGCCATGCTAGGTGTTGGTTTTTTCGCTATATTCCACGGATACGCCCACGGATCAGAAATGCCTCTAACTGCTGAACCCATAAAGTATGCCTTCGGGTTTCTAACCGGAACAGCTTTGATTCATATTGCTGGCGTCGTGATTGGGGATATTGCCAAGCACTACAACAGTGGAAAGATCATCCTGCGCATAAGCGGAGGCTTGATCGCATTAGTTGGCATGCTAATAATTATCGGCTTACTATAAGGACCTGTCATGAAAAATAAATTACTATTATGGGAAATTGGAGGTTTTTTTTTCATCGGAGTTGTAGGCGCAGCACTGCATTTCACATACGAGTTCAGTAATTTCTCGAGTAATGTAGTCGCATATTTTTCTGCTGTCAACGAAAGTACATGGGAACACTTAAAAATGGTCTTCTTCCCCGGGTTAGTTTTTTCGTTGGTGGAATATACGTATGTCCGCGATAAAGTCAACAATTATCTAATTGCAAAAACTGCCAGTTTGTTCATCATGCCCCTGGTAATTGTTGTCGGCTGGTACATTTATGCTCCGATTGTCGGGAATTATATTTTTGCAGTGGATTTATCTCTATTCTACCTGGCCGTCCTAACAGGACAAATTATTAGCTACAAACTATTAACACGCACTAAACTTGAAACAAAATATAACACCATTGCGGTCGGTGTACTTTCTCTTTTGATTATCACGTTCTCCCTTTTTACCTTTTACCCGCCTCATATATTCCTTTTCGAGCACTTGGATTTGAAGGACACAGGTAAATATGGTATCTTGAACATGGAGGACAATATTCGTTATTTCACCACCCCTCCTCAATAAGCACCTTTTTACCTGTTCTGTTATTCATTTGGTAGTATGATCGACTTCAGGAGATATTCCTGATCACGGCAAAATGATCCCAAGAATCTCCAGGAGGCAAACATGGATTTATTTATTGCAACATTAAGTTTGGCAGCATCCTATTTGCTTGGATCGATCTCTTTTGCAAGGATAATAGTAAGAAGATGGACGGGAAAAGATGTTGCTGATTTCGAAGTTGCCGTTGATGGAACAGACGAAAAGTACAAGGCGGTCTCCATTGGAGGCAACACGGTCAGCACCCTACTGGGCGCAAAGGGTGGGATAACGGTTGGAACTCTCGATATTTTAAAAGTTGTCCTTCCCACACTCGCCTTCAGGCTGTTGTATCCTGAACAATCATCCTATATGCTAATCGCTGCAATCGGAGGGGTAACAGGCCATATATGGCCCATTTATTATCAATTTCATGGAGGGGCTGGATATTCAGCGATCCTTGGGGGATTATTAGTCATTGATTGGTTGGCAGTTCTGATTACTCCGATTGCCGGGCTTCTGCTGGGCATGGTCGTTTTCCGCAACATGATAGTTGCGAGCTTGTCATGGTTATGGCTGCTCGTACCATGGTTCTGGTGGCAGACAGAAGGGAATCTTGCATATATCCTCTACGCAGTCGTCGTAAATATTCTTTTTCTACTCGCCATGATTCCCGAATATCAGACTGCGATGAAATACAAAAAAGAGGGGAAATATATTAATTACGGGCTAGGTACACTAAAGGCGAACCCTATGGGACGCGGGATGTTGAAGATTGCTAAGTTCTTCAAGGTGGAAATAAAATAATCACATAGGACGATAATGGGACTTATCTTAGACATCAGCAAGTACACGCCTCCATCAACCGCAGGAAATAAGGCGGAAAATATCTGGAAACTTTCCAGGCTTAAGGTGAGAGTTCCCAAGACCTTTGCCGTCAAATGGGATGCATTCCACCGATATATAGAAAATGACGGATACGTAATCAAAGAACTTGAATTTGAACTTTCTAAAATCATCGACCCCGGGATCAGTTACGCAGTCCGGTCTTCCGCCAATATTGAAGATGGAATGGACCGCTCATTTGCAGGTCAATTTGATTCAGTTCTTCACGTTCGAGGTACAAAGGATATCATTGAGGGTATCAAGGTCGTTTGGTCTTCAGCGCGATCACCTGCAGTGAAGATTTATCTGGAAAGACATAATTTCCAGACACAGAACCTTTCCATGGGTGTCATCATCCAGGAAATGGTGAAACCTGTGTATTCTGGTGTGGCACTCAGTAAAAACCCGGTCACCGGCGCTGACGAAATAGTCGTCGAAGCTGTAGATGGTGAAGGGACCCAACTTGTGCAAATTGGGGCAACTCCATATCGATGGGTAAATAAATGGGGATATTGGGTGGAAAAAGCTGAAGGATCGAATATGCCCATAAATTTGATCCAAAAGGTTATTACGACGACAAGAACTATTGCAAAAAAACTTCGCCAAAGTGTGGACCTTGAGTGGGTGTATGACGGTAGCGAATTGTATTGGGTTCAGGTACGTGAGATCACAACTCTTAATAACTTCAACGTATACTCAAATCATATCTCGCGTGAATTTTTGCCAGGCATGATAAAACCATTAATCTTTTCGATCAATGTTCCGTTAGTGAATAGCGTCTGGATCGAATGGATCGAGGAGATTACCGGCGACATAGGATTAAAACCCGAAGATCTAGCGAAATCGTTCTACTACCGTGCATATTTCAACATGGGCACACTTGGGACTATATTTGAAGAACTGGGTTTCCCACGCGAATCCGTTGAGATAATCATGGGTTCTCTCCCTCGCGGTGCCGCCAGACCATCATTTAAACCAAGTGCGAAAACATTAATGAGACTGCCCTGGCTTTTGTATTTTATATATGATAAGTGGACATTTGCACCGAAAATGCGCAGAGCTTTGAACATACTGGAACAACGCATAAAATCCACCCCGTATTTGAATCTTGAGCAATTGACCGAATCTGACCTCCTGACTGCAATCGAACATCATTATAAACTTATGCAGAGGACGGCATACTTTAATGTGCTCGGTCCGCTCATGATGGGAATGTATAACAATGTTTTGAAGTCACAACTTAAGAGTCGGGACGTCGAGTTTGCAAATTTTGACTTGACCAAAGGTATGGACATTATTCTGGAATACGACCCAGCAACGCACCTTCGCCGACTCAATGTTGAGTTCCAGGCGCTTCCCATAGAACTCAGGAAAAAGATTCGAAGAGTATCATATCGAGAGTTCCTGAACATCAAAGAAGCGGGGGATTTTTCTAAACATGTTTCAGATATGATAAATAAATTTGGTCATTTGAGTGATAATGGGAATGACTTTTCTGTGATACCGTGGCGCGAAAACCCAGATTTGGTATTGAAGCTCGTAACCGAGTTTGACGCACCATCTGAGGAGAGTAATAAAATTACAATGTCTGATCTGAAGTCGAAGGGGAAAGCCAACTTATTTTTCACATTATTTTATAAAAGAGCTCGTGAGTTTCGATTGTTGCGTGAACAGGTAAGCAGCTTATATACATACGGTTATGGGTTGTTCCGTTATTTCTTCCTGGCTTTGGGTGAACATTTCGCGCATCGTAATCTGGTCGAATCGAGGGATGATATTTTTTTTCTAACGTACGATCAGGTCAAGAGTCTTGGAAATGGAACTGCTCCAGAGAAAGATATACGTGCCGAAATAGAAAAACACAAATACGAGATGGAACGATTTCGTGATATCTTAACTCCCACCATTATCTATGGCGATGAGATTCCTCCGATACGCGATCCTAACATGGACCTGCTTGGCGGCATCCCAACATCCATCGGATATTACACAGGCAGAGTAAAGGTAGTAAAGGGGATTCAGGATTTCGGTAAGGTCGAACAAGGTGACGTGCTGGTTGTTCCTTACTCAGACGTTGGCTGGACGCCCCTCTTCGCTCGCGCCGGTGCAGTGGTGGCTGAATCCGGGGGATTGCTTTCACACAGCTCGATCGTGGCGCGTGAATATAATATCCCTGCTGTGGTTTCAGTTGAGAATGCAACGCTAATTCCTGATGGAACGATAGTGACAGTGGATGGCCATAAAGGTGAGATCCTGGTCCATAAGTAATAAGGTTACAACGGAGACGATATGTCGATTTTGAAAGCTAGCAAACTGCGAAAAGAATATCAACTCGGCGAACACGTCGTTGAGGCGCTTAAAGGGATAAACTTCGAAGTGAAGCAGGGAGAATTTATAGCAATTATGGGTCCGAGCGGAAGTGGAAAATCCACGCTTCTTCATTTATTGGGAGGACTGGATTCTCCATCTGATGGCGAGGTAACCCTGGGTGACGCACACCTTTCCCAATTGACCGAGTACCAGGCTACTCTTGCCCGCCGTCATAACGTTGGTTTTGTATTCCAGTTCTTCAACTTGCTCCCCACCCTGACTGCAGAAGAAAACATTTTGCTGCCCTTAATCATCGACGGAAAGAATCCGAACGAATATGAAGAACGGCTTAACCATCTTCTCGACCTAGTCGGGCTGCACGATCGGAGGAGCCACAAACCGGACCAGCTCTCTGGCGGTGAACAACAACGTGTCGCCATAGCTAGAGCCCTAGTAACCGAACCAGCGATCCTGTTGGCAGATGAGCCGACAGGCAATCTTGACACCCGGACCGGCACATCCATCATGGAGCTTCTCCAACGCTCGTGCCGCGAACTCAGTCAAACTGTAATCGTTGTAACTCATGACCCGCGCGCTGCATCCTATGCTGCG
This sequence comes from Anaerolineae bacterium, assembly GCA_003484265.1. GTDB lineage: Bacteria > Chloroflexota > Anaerolineae > Anaerolineales > Villigracilaceae > Defluviilinea. The sequence goes on along the minus strand of DNDO01000175.1, from coordinate 8,158 downwards.
CGCGTCATCTTCCTGCGCGATGGCAATATCGTAAAGGAATTCAAGCCATCATCAAAAACACCGCTGAACGAGCGAATGAGCGGGATCATGTCAACGATGCAAGCGTTAGAATCGTGAGCTTAATGACCCTTCTGCGGCAAATTCGATATCTAACCCTGCGTTCAATTAGAGCACGCTGGCTGCGATTTATCCTTAGCGGGTTTGGGATCGTCCTTGGTGTTGCAGTCATGCTTTCCATCAGCGTTACCAATAGAGCCGCGCTCAACTCTATCATGCGTCTCTTTTCGAACACATCGGGAAGCGCAAAATTAACTGTTACCACCTCGAGTCAGTCAACGTCCGGTTTCCCCGATATTGTATTGCGCACAATAAGAAACATTCCCAATGTTGAAGTCGCATCTCCCATTTTACACATCACCACGATTGCAGCTGATGACGCATCCCCCGAGCAGATTGCGTTCGGGCTTTTTGGCACACAGGGAACAGGAGGGCTGACTTTACACGGCATTGATCCAGCAATGGATCCAAGCCTTAGGGAATATAAACTGGTAACAGGTATTTTTTTGCAGGACAATTCTACAAAGAGGGAAGTCGTTCTTGTAGAAACCTACGCTGTTGACAAAGGACTTCAAGTTGGTGACTGGCTTGAAATTATCACACCCAATGGTGTAGAGTCCTTGAAGATCATTGGCTTGATCGCACGCGAAGGTGCCGGACAGATCAATAATGGATCGTTCGGAATAATACGATTACTGGCTGCGCAGGAACTCTTCAACCGTACCGGTGAACTTGATCAGGTGGATATTCTTACAACGGATCCGAACCCGTCTCCTATTGAATTGGACACTCTTAAGAACAATCTTCAGTTACGCATAGGGCGGGGTTTGTCCGTTACCTATCCGTCCAGTCAAGGTGAGCGCATGACCCAGATGCTGCAGAATTATCAAATCGGGCTGAACTTCATGAGTGGTATTGCCCTGTTTGTCGGAGCTTTTCTGATATTTAACGCCTTCGCCATGACGGTTATAGAGCGCACACGCGAATTCGGCATGCTCCGCACAATTGGTATGACTCGCAATCAGGTGACCGGATTGATCTTGCTCGAAGCTGGCGCTCTCGGCATATTTGGATCAATGGCGGGTATCAGCCTGGGTATGGCACTTGCACGCGGATTAACGACCTTGATGGGCGTGATCCTCAACCAGGAATTATCCTTCGTTGAGGTACCTTTCAACGACATGTTTTTTAGTTGGACCGCGGGGGTTTTCGTAACGTTCCTAGCTGCAGGCATACCGGCATGGCAGGCAGGACGAATTTCTCCCATGGAAGCACTGCGTGTTCGCGGCAAATCAGGTGAAGGTTGGCTGATCAGCGAGGGATGGAAACTGGGTATTACCCTGCTTGTAATTTCTACCGTATTATTGATCGCCAATCCATTTCCATTTGATGTTCAATTCCGTCTGGGAAGTCTGACTGTATTCGGACTATTCAGCGGCGCAACTTTGCTAATACCCAATACTGTCCACAGTTGGGAAAAAATAACACGACCGATAATCAAGTGGATTTACGGTGCCAGCGGCAGTCTGGGAAGCCGGAACATCCAACGCTCACGTCAAAGAACCACATTAACTGTCGCGGCGCTCATGGTCGGTGTCGCTATGGTAATAATGACACGAAGTATGACCGAATCCTTTGCGGGAGATTTGCGGAATTGGATGTCAGCCTACATAGGTGGCGACATCTTCGCCAGTTCGTCTGTTCCCATGCGAAGCGACGTGGGACAGCGAATCGATTCAGTACCAGGTGTTGAGGCTGTTGCCCCCATCCGATATTTCAACGTCGACTGGCAGACCGCCGACGGCGTCGAGCAGATTAATTTCATGGCATTGGACCCGGTCGCCTATGCTCGAGTGACAGATTTCGTCTTTAGCGATGATAATACCAATACCGAGCAGGTAGTCCAACGTCTGCAAAAAGGTAACGCAATTCTAATATCGAGTGTTCTGTCTGAAAAATACGGACTCAAAACCGGTGACTATATCGAACTGCGAACACGCAGCGGTTATCTTGCCTTCGAGATTGCCGCCGTCGTGGTAGATTTTTACAACCAAGGCCTCGTGGTACAAGGCACTTGGGATGATATGAAGCGCTACTTCCGCATCAATGATGCGAGCACTTTTTTCATCAAAGTTAATGAAGGGCAATCCATTGATGAAGTAAAACGACGGATAGATGACTTGTATGGAAAGCGTTATAGACTGATATTGATCTCCAACACATCCATTCGTGAGCAGGCACTGACCTTGATGGACCAGGCATTCAGCATGTTCGATGTGATGGCGTTGATTTCCATTGTGGTAGGCTCGCTCGGTATCGTCAACACACTAACCATGAGCGTCATCGAACGAACCCGGGAAATCGGAATGTTACGCGCCATAGGCATGACTCGTGCTCAGATCATATACATGGTATTAGCAGAAGCAGGCTTGATAGGAGTTATTGGAGGTGTCCTTGGTGTCGGCACAGGTATGGTTTTGGCACGGATATTATTCATCGGGATGACTACCATGTCAGGATACCAACTTACATTTGTCATGCCACCCGAGGGCATTCTGATCAGTTTGATCGCAGCTGTGATTATTTCCCAGATCGCAGCGATCTTCCCATCTCGACGCGCATCGAAAGTAAAGATTCTAGAAGCAGTTCATTATGAATAAGTTATTTCCCGCTCGATGAAGCGGGATTTTTTACATTATTAATTCTGACTACCTGGAAACCTTGATCTCTACAAAGGCGCTCATTCCCCAGAGCAATCCATTGGGGATTTCATCAAGGACGACATAGACATCATAATAAACTCCTGACCCGGCTGAATTCTTCAGAGAAATATCGGAGACTTTCCCTGCTATCTTGGTATTTGGTAATGCATCGAACGATACTTCTGCTTCATCGCCAATCTGAATTCGTGCGACATCCACTTCATTGAGGTCAGTTGTCTTCACCTGCAGGGTCGATAGGTCAGCAAGAAGAATGACCGGTACACCGGGCGATACCAATTCACCAGAATTTATATAAAGCTGGACTATCGTCCCACCGAATGGTGCGAGCAAACTTGATTGATCGATCAATGATTCAATGGCTGCCAGCCGGGTTTGCGCAGCGAGGACATCCGGTGTATTCTGGAGATTATCCAATCTATCGATCTCACGACGGGCATCATCTAACACAGCCTTACTTAGTGCAAGCTCTTCGTCTGCCTTAGCCTTTTGTTCCTCAGTGGCAAACCCCTTATATTCCTTAACCTTGGGAACTTCGACTTTTCCAAACGGGGTGTTTTCAATTTTAGTAGTGACTTCTTTGTACGTAATTTCCTCGTTCAAGGATTCCCTGTAGTCGACTGCGTCTTCATATAATTCTTCCGCAGTCCTCAAAGCAATCATAGCCTGGGCACGCGGAATGTCAACTATAAATAAATCATCTAATGCATCCTGTGCAAGTATCAGATCGGCTTTTGCATTGACAATTGTTTGAGGGAGTGAATTTTCTGGAAAGGATGCTAAGATCTGGCCGGATTTTACTGTATCACCCACTTGCACATAAATCTCAACATTGGGAGATCCCAACATGAACGAAAGATTTGCATATTTTCCCGCCACTACTTCCGCGGATGCAGTAACAATATCATCATCCAAAACAAACGATTGATCGGTTGTCGGCTGTGGAGTGTTGATAGTATTTTGATCTTCAGCCATAGCCCCACAACTTGAAAGTATTAATGTCAGGACGATCAGACTGGTCATCCCGACTACTTTTATATTCATGATGAATTCCTCCAATTATTCCAATAAGCATTATTATATTTTACAATAATACTCGATATCTCAATGTGCTTACCGCGGCCCCTACTCATAACGCAATGCTTCAACAGGCTCCAGACTGGCTGCGCGGTTCGCAGGATAGATCCCAAAGAACAATCCGACTGCAGCAGAAAAGATCGTGGCCAGTAATATCGCGTCAATGCCGACTAGCGGAGTAAATGCCGTTCCGCTCGCTGCGGCGATCTGCCCGACTGCAAACGAGATCAACCAGCCAAGGACAATGCCGATCATCCCTCCAATGAGACTGAGAAGTGAAGATTCAGTAAGGAACTGCGTTAAGATATCGCGTTTTCGCGCGCCGAGCGCCTTACGCAAACCGATCTCACGCGTACGTTCTGTAACAGACACCAGCATGATATTCATAATCCCGATACCACCCACCAGCAGTGATATTCCAGCGATGCCTCCGAGGAATATCGTGAGGATGCCTGTGATCGTTTCAAATGTAGAGAGCAGGTCTTGCTGGGTAAAGACTGTGAAATCGTCGGCCCCGACCGGGGTACGATGACGCGTGCGCAATATCTGTGAGATCTCGTCAGATGCCTGTGTAACAACATCACCGTCCAATGCCTGTACAAAGATAACGTCCACGCGGTCGCTTGTATTGCGCCGGATAAGGCGCGCCTGGGCTGTAGAGAACGGGATGATCACCTGATTATCTTCACTACCGAACGCGCCGCCGCCTTTTGTTTCCAGGACGCCGAGCACACGGAAGGGTTGTCCCTCGATACGGACCGTCTCGCCGACAAGTCCATTCACGCGGCCAAACAATGTATTGGCTACCTCGGATCCAAGCAATACGACCGAGGCTCTCCCCAGCATATGTTCTTCTGTTATCAATTCGCCCTCCGCAACATTCAAGTTGCGGACCTGAAAGTATTCGGGCGTGACTCCAAACAACTGCGGAGACGTTTGTTCGCCCCCGTACGAAACAATCCCATTACCCTGCAATGCGGGCGCAACGGCTTCAATGGACGGCGCCGCGAATTGATCGCGGAGTGCATCGGCATCTCCCAAAGTCAACGGCTTGGGGTTGCGGATGTTATCTCCCGGGTCGCCACGAAAGACGAACAGGAGGTTGGTACCAATGCCACTGATCGAACCTGTGATGGAGGCTTGCGCCCCCTGCCCAACTGCCAGCATCGCGATCACAGCGGCAACACCGATCACGATACCTAAGACGGTAAGACCGGACCTCAACTTGTTTCCGCTTAAACTTTCCAACGCTTCAAAAAAGGATTGTGCAATGCTCATGCGTCACCTTCCAGCAAGCCATCCTTCAAACGGACAACCCGTTGAGTCTGTTCAGCGATCTTTGAGTCGTGCGTGATGATGATCAACGTCGTCCCCATGTCCTTGTTTAAGCCGAGCAGAAGATTCATAATCTCCTGCCCGACCTTTGAATCAAGATTCCCGGTCGGTTCGTCTGCCATGATGATGGCGGGATTGTTAACAATAGCCCGCGCAACGGCAACGCGTTGCTGCTGACCGCCTGATAGCTCATAAGGACGATGCGTCATGCGATCTCCCAACCCTACCGCTTTGAGAGCGTCCATTGCGCGTTCGCGGCGTCCTTCAAGGTTTCCTGAATATCGTAGAGGCAATTCCACATTGGTAATTGCGGTCTGTCTCGTCAGCAGGTTGAAACTTTGAAAAACAAAACCAACTTTACGATTACGAATATCTGCCAATTGGTCATCATTCAATGTTGCAACAGTCTCGCCATCAAGCAGGTACTCGCCAGATGTAGGTCTGTCCAAACAACCCAGCGTATTCATCAGTGTGGACTTGCCTGAGCCGGAAGGACCCATAATGGACACCACCTCACCGCGTTTAATTGTGAATGAGACACCGCGCAGAGCGTGTACATCCACTTCACCCATTCGATATGTTTTTCGAATGTCGTGCACTTCGATTACATTTGACATGGAGTTACCCGCCAAACCCGCCCCCGGGACCCCCGCCGGGTCCTGGGAATTCAGCGGGCGGATTCAAAATTATGACATCGCCTTCTTTGACGTCTCCGCTGAGAATTATGCTCATGGATTCGGATGATGAGCCAAGGCGGATATTCGTCTTTACTGGCTGTCCATCCACAAGCAGGTAGACAACGCGGTTGCCGTCTGACAATCGAACGGCGCGGTTCGGGATAAGGACAACATCGTTCAACTCTTTTACAGTGATGTTCACTGCGGCGGTCATGCCGGGTTTTACGCTGGCATCGGCATCCAAAAGTTCAACCGTCACTTTGAAGTTAACTACTCCCTGAACTGATGAACCGGTCTGCGCCACTTCCACGACTTCACCGTGGTAATCATTTCCGAGAATTGCATCAAACGTCAAGGTGACAGGTTGTCCGATTGTGACAGTGTTGATGTCAACTTCAGATACGTCCACATCAACTAGAAGCTTGGAAAGGTCATCGATACGAAATGCTGTCGCACCCGCGCTGACCTGGTCGCCGGGCATTGGGTAGGATTCAGTCACGATACCGGCAAATGGCGAAGACACACGAGCCAGGTTTAGGGTCGCTTGAGCCGCATCTATGCGGGCTTGGGCGGCGACGATCTCCTCCGCATTGCCGCTTGTTAATCGATCAAACTCACGCTGGGCGTCATTAAATTTTGCTTCTGCAAGATCGAGGTCCTCCTGCGCTTTTTGCTTGGTCGCATCATCAGCCCACGTTTTATATTCCTTGAGCGACGGGACTTTGTATGCGCCGACCTGCTTGTAAATGATCTCCTGCACAGTGATACGGTCATTGTCCAGTTCACGCCGCCAGTTGTACGCTTTGTCGTAGGCTTTTTGTGCCTCCCGCAATGTGATAACTGCTTGCGCCCGCGCCGTGTCGGAATTCAACAGAGCGTCGAGGCTCATTTTCGCGCTGGCAAGATCTGCTTCCGCAAGGATGATGCTTTGGGGCAGGGATGTTTTCGTTAAATAAGCCATCACAAAACCAGCAGGAACATTATCACCTACCTTGACATTTACAACATCCACGGTGCCAGCCGCCTGCCAGATCAATACTGCAGTCTGTTGGGCGCGGACGGTTCCGGTCGCGCCGATCGTGGCAGTTAATGTTCCGCGTTCGATCACATCTGTTTGAAACTGGCTGGCAAGATCAGCATTGTTTGCCTGGCTGACGCGAAAAAAAACGAACAAAGCTACAGCAACAACCAGCAATATCAAGACCACCCGGTTATTCTTTATAAATTTACTCATTACATTACCTCCGCAAGGGATATCCCTTGTTAATATAGATATATAGAATACCAAGGCAGATTTATACCCTAGAATTATGAATTGACCATGAATTTCAAGTGAGGGATAACTAAATCTTGCACAACAGAAAAAGAATTTAATTAGCTCAGCATCACCGTCTGTCACGCAAGGGTATAATTTTCCGTATGCTCTCTCGTATTTCCCGCATATTGGACATTGTCAGTGTAATCATCTTACTTATTATCATCGGTGGCAGTGATGTCCCCCGCTTGACGGGTAACGCAGATCGAACACGCGTCCATACGCGCGAGATCGAGTTCGATTATCCCAACTGGGTATGGGATTCGACATGGACAAAGATCGAACAAGCCGCCATCGGTTCACCGTTCACATTCGACAGGGAAACAAACAGGGAAATCGTATTCGAATATCTTCGCATAACATTGAACATCGCAAACACCGAAAACCGCATCGAACAAATATATGCCGATCCAAATATCAACAACAAAGAATCTGCGTCTTTACTCCTACGAACACAACGAGATGAACTCACACAAAGGCAGAAGGAAATTTCACCCTTCGCCGAGTCAATATTACAAACTCAATTGACCGAAGCGCTCGCGCAATTGGGGCTGACGACCATCGGACAACCCTTGCCTCCTGTTTTATATCACAGCTCTCCAACGCCGCTCGCGCTCATCGTTTCATCGCGGAGCAGGATCGAACAGATCGCGAACATCTCCGTCCTGCCTACATTGACAATCGACGAACAGATCAGGCTCGAAGATAAGGTCGCCGAATCGCTCGATGTCTCCACGTTGGTTGTGCCGATCGGCGGTGTTGGCGTTTACCCCACCATGGTGATGGAGACCACAGACCTGCGCTGGATGCTCAGCACCATCGCACACGAATGGACTCATAACTACCTGAGCCTCCGTCCGCTCGGGCTCAATTACAGCAAGACACCCGAACTCCGCACAATGAATGAGACAACAGCCAACATCGTCGGCGATGAAGTGGGACTTCTCGTCTTGCAGGGTTACTATCCTGAAATTCTC
>DNDO01000233.1:25593-25996 GCA_003484265.1 Anaerolineae bacterium | reverse complement strand
GTGGACTGACTGCGGATTTTTTTCCAGTTTTCATCGAATAACGTTTTATTCATTGCCATGGGAACCTCCTCAGGGTGGCACACGTACACTTGATATATTTTGGGAGTTCTCGTGATTTCGTTTCCAGGCAGTGGTCCAACTTTCCCCGCATTCAGGTAAAACAAAATTGTCAAACTCTTTCCCTTTCATTGTACTACGTACTTGAATAAATATATGATTTTCACCCGCCAATTACAGAAATGAAAGACAGGCTGTATTCAGCGTATTCGCTTCTTCATCCGCGCGGCAGGGAGCGTCACGCCGTCTGCCATCGGAATATCAATGCGTTCATACACTTCATATCCGTTCGCGGCATACAATGGTTCGCCCGGCAACGTAGCCACCAGTTCCATTTTGCTAAATC
>DNDO01000233.1:18538-25387 GCA_003484265.1 Anaerolineae bacterium | reverse complement strand
GCTAAATCCGTCCGCCCTCGCCGCATCCTCGCACGCCTGGATAATGCGACGACCGATTCCCATGCGCGCCCAACTCGGGTGGATGAAAAAAGCGCGGATGCGTCCCGCGTCCACGTTCGGATCTAGCAGCGGGTCTGCCTCGTCCTTCATCTGGTCCCCTCCGAACAGGGTCTTCCTCTTGCTCCAGCCGCCACAACCTATCACTTCCCCATCTGCCTCAGCAACATAATAAGTCCTGTCCTCGACCAATTGAGTATCCACGCCAAAAATATACCTGATCGCACTCTCTGCCTGCTGGGACGTATAATATCCCTTGCTCAACTCCCGCGCAGACAATGGAATCAACTCCTTCAAAACAGGCACATCCTCCATCACCGCCACCCGAATGGCTATTTCCATACTTAATCTCCCATCAATAAGACTAATAATGAACTGTAACACCAGGGAAAGGCAAAATCAATCCCTATTCGATGATTGGAGGTCGAGGGAGTTGGTGCTCTGCTGCTGGTTGCCTGAGGGGTATGATGTGAACGAGTAGATTGATTTTTCTGAGAAAGAAAACCTTGGAGGCTTTTGCATTTAAATGATAAATAATAAAATCACTTCAGACCTCCGAGTTATCCAAAACTCGGAGGTCTTCACGTTAATTTCCCTGTTACGATTCCATCCACTTCCGGCACTTACTACTGTGCACACAACATCGCAGGAGACGTCTCACACTTTTATGAATAGCTCCAACCTTTCGTCCATGGACGATGCAAGCCTCGCGCGTCTCGCCCGCTCCGAGCCTGAAGCCTTTGCCGAGCTATACCGCCGCCACGTCACGAGCGTCTATCGCTACCACCTCGCGCACACGGGGGACGAAAAGGACGCCGAAGACCTGACCTCGCAAACCTTCATGGCGGCGCTGGAAGGTATCAACTCCTATCGCGGCACGGCTTCGTATATCTCGTGGATTATAGGAATCGCTCTCAGACTACGCGCCAGACATTTTCGCAGACGCAAACCCGAGGTCCCGCTGGACGCGGCGCTTCACATCCCAACCTCGAGCCTGCCTACGGACAAGTCAGCTTTTCAACGCCTGGAGCGGACTCAGATCATCAACGCCCTCAAACAACTCAGCAGTGACCGCGCTGAAGCGCTCATCCTATGCTTCTTCAGCGGACTCAGTTTTCGTGAAGCGGGCGATGTGCTTGGCAAAAGCGAAGCCGCCGTAAAGATGCTCATCTCGCGCGGACTGCAAGACCTGCGCATGCGCTCCTCGATCACATTGGATGTGGACCATGAATAAAGAAATCTTCGACCAACTCCCCGCCGGCGAACGATCCGTTGCCGAAAAATTGAACGCAGTATCAGAAAACATGAAAGTGCCGCAAGCCTTTCAATGGACGTTGGAGTCGCAACTTATGGACACATACGAAAATAAATCCAAGCCTGTTAAAAGCTGGCCATCAAAACTCATCTTGACTATGTCATGGGGAGTCTTTGCCATTGTCGGATTCGCTATACTGAACTGGACGATCCAATCATTCGCACGGCCAGAACAGATCGGTCCCGCAGCACCAAATTCAGCGACCTTGGTTGAAAGTTTTGAACGCAGCGTTAGGCAGGGAAATATTTGCGAGGGTCCACTGGCGGCTGCGCATGGATTTTCCGTATCGATGACCAATGAAGACAAATCTGCATTTATACCCTTGGATGGAGATAAAACCATCGGTGAATTGCGCTCCTTCTCGTGGTCACCTGACGGAAGCCGCCTGGCAATTGTCGGGACTACAACGGGAAGCGGGAATATCTACCTGACAGACTCGGCTGGCTCTTCACTTCAACCAGTTCTCTCTGAATCGCCATTAGGTTATTTAATGGACGTTACCTGGTCACACGACGGGAAACAGCTTCTTACATGGTCAGTACAAAATAATTCGGTTGTTTATCTGGTCAATGCTGATGGAAGCGGCTTGAAAGAGGTCATGCTTGGCATGTATATGATCGGCACTCCCCAATTCGCACCAGACAATAAAAGCTTAATATTTCCTGGTTCCAACACATCATCTTACGGTCTATTCGAAGTGACGTTGAATGACCTGCAGATCAGGCAGACAGGCAAACTCGTCGAAGACGAAAGTGGGTTTGCAGTTTCACGGGATGGATCGCGTCTTGCCTACTTTGAAATGGATCGGAGTCTGGGCGAAGCCCGCCTGGTGGCACAAGGATTTTCATCGGAGGACAAAACAATACTGGCAACCCTGCCTATTCCCAAAGGGTCAGGATCATCCCTCCCGGATATGGCCAATCTGAGTTGGTCACAAGATGGGACAAAACTCATCTTTGAATTTGGTCGAAACGCCGCAGACCGCGCTGTCTATTTCGCGTATGCGGATGGGAGCGGCATGGTCAAAGTTGCGGACTCAGCCCACGCCCCCACCGTCTCAGCGGACGGGAACTGTCTCGCGTATATCAGCAACAAACAGGTGTTTGTCCTCGATCTTAATGACGTAACTCCGACATCTGCTGCCCCAATTCCATTTTTACTATCAGACCTGCCAACAGGCAGATCCACAACAGACTTCCGTCTTGATAAACTGCAATGGAGTCCATGATCAATGTCAGGGTAACTCCTTGTAAACATAGTTGATCCCTGCCAATTCGTGAAATCCGTGGCTGAATGCATTAGGGGGTGAGATATGTTTTCCTGCCTGTCTGTTTTCGATATAATAAATCAAGCTGAAACTTTTGCATCTTTTCAGCGTAAAGAGTATTAACTATCAAAAGGAGAAAACAAATGGCAGATCAACTTTCGCAAATCAAATGGGGGCGAGTGGTTCTGACCACCATTATTGTATTTGTTGTCGCATTTTTAACTATAACCCTCGTTGTCACGGTCTACGCCACCTATCTTGGGTTTCAGGCACGCGGCGCACCCGACCCGGAAATGATCACTGCCTTTGCGAACCAATATGCCCCGCTGCTAGGTTCGATCTTCCTTATCTTATTCACTTTTCTCGGCGCGAGGCATATCGCTCGCCGCGTTGAAAGCGCTCCGTCGATCAATGCATTGGCTGTAGGCTTGCTGGGCGGGCTTGTTCATACCGCATCTAGCTTCACGAACCTATTCGATCTCAACGCCCTGCCTGTCAGCATTCTGGTTGTTGGTGCGGGCTGGCTCGGCGGCAGGGGCAAATAACAGAATACCAACGTCCATGAACGGACAGTAAATAGGTTACTGTCCGTTTTTTGTTTAATGGTATCCTCGCGGACTATGAACCTCATCGCTTCGATACTGGAAATTCAACCTGTCCTGGTCATCGACGGGGCTCTCGCCACCGAACTGGAACGCCGCGGGTACGACCTGAAAGATGACCTATGGTCTGCAAAGATTCTGCTCGAAAAACCCGAAGCCATCAAACAACTCCATTACGATTACTTCAAAGCAGGCGCAGACTGCGCCATTACGGCAAGTTATCAAGCCACTGTCGAAGGTTTCATGACACGGGGATTGAACGAAGCCGAGGCGATTGACCTCATCAAAAAATCCGTGAGGCTCGCAATCGAAGCACGGGATGAATTTTGGAACGACAAGGGCAATCGCGTTGGAAGATCAAAACCTTTCGTCGCTGCATCGGTGGGACCTTACGGCGCGTACCTCGCGGACGGCTCCGAGTATCGCGGAAATTACGGACTGACTGAAACAGAGTTGATGGATTTTCATCGTCAGCGCATGAGGGCGTTGATCGAAGCAGGGGCTGACATTCTTGCATGCGAAACCATCCCCTGTCTCATCGAAGCACAGGCGTTATCGAAGCTACTGCGGGAATATCCCAACATCACAGCCTGGTTCAGTTTCAGCTGCCGTGACGGGACGCATGTTTCTGAAGGACAGCTATTTGCAGATTGCGTAAAAGATCTGGAAACCAATCCGCAGATCGCAGCCGTCGGAATCAATTGCACATCGCCGAGATATATCCACTCGTTGGTGCGTGAAGCAAAGAAAGTAACGTCAAAGCCGATCCTAGTGTATCCCAACTCTGGTGAATCATTTAATGCTGAAAAGAACGATTGGAACGGCGACCCTGTGTCACATTCGTTCGGCGAAGATGCAAAAGAATGGTACGAAGCAGGCGCGCGCATGATCGGCGGTTGTTGCAGGACATCGCCGGAGGATATTTCTGTTATTGCAAATTGGGCAAGAAATCACACGTAGAGGTGGAGCATTTCTCCGCTCCTGCGATTACATAGAGGCAATCGATGAAATCCATCCGCATGTTAGAGGCAGGCAAGCCGCTCGAATTTCAAGAAATCCCCATCCCAAGCATCGGCGAGAACGACATCCTCGTACGCGTCCGTGCGGCGGGGATCTGTCACTCAGACGCGCATTATCGCGCAGGACGCTCGTCCATGGGCATGATGCCGATCACATTGGGGCATGAAGTGGCTGGCGAAGTGGAGTGGATCGGGAAGGAGGTGACAAGCGTCAGAGCGGGAGACCGAGTCTGTTTGCATTACAACATTACATGCGGGGAATGTCATTACTGCAAATCAGGCAACGAACAATTCTGCGACAAGGTGAAGATGCTCGGTCATCATGTGGATGGGGGTTACGCACAATATGTGGCTGTGCCTGCGCGGAATGCGATCCCGCTTCCAGATGAGATTCCTTTTGAAGAGGGCGCCACCCTGATGTGCGCATCGGCGACGGCGTTCCATGCGCTGCATAAGGGACGGGTCAAGGCTGGGGAAACGGTGGCAGTTTTCGGCGTGGGAGGACTCGGCATGTCCGCCATACAGTTGGCAAAAGCGATGGGCGCGGTCGAGGTCTTCGCGGTGGACATCAAACAGGATAAACTCGAGATGTCATCTGAATATAACGCCATCCCAATTGATGCGGACCGTGTGGATGCCGTGGAGGAGATCCGCAAGTTGACGAAGGGCAAGGGCGTGGACGTTTCACTTGAGATGATCGGCACGCGCAAGACGATGGAGCAATCCATTGAGTGTGTCGGCAATCTGGGTCGTGCTGTGATGGTTGGGTTAAATCAACAACCCATCGAGGTCAACACTTACATGCAGGTGCTCGGCAAGGAGGCGGAGATCATCGGCTCGAACGACCATCTATTGAGCGAACTGCCTCTGCTGGTGGATATGGCTCGCCGAAAAATACTGGATACGTCGCGCGTTGTTTCGAATGTAATTCCATTGGATGCGGATAAGATCAATCAACGCCTCGATGAACTTGAAAATTTCACGAACGATGTGCGCGTTGTGATCGCGCCGGAGGATTGAATATGCAGACACCAAAAGTCTCCCGCCCGATGTTTCCAAAGGGATATGTCGACAAACCCGTCTCCTTCCTGGACTGGGAGTGGGTCACTGAACAAATGACATCATCTGAAAACTATTGGATTTCTTCTGTGCGTCCTGACGGCAGACCGCATGTTGTGCCGCGCTGGGGCGCATTCATGGACAACAAGCTATACTACGATGGAAGTCCAGGGACGAGGCACTCACGAAATATCATCGGGAATCCGCACGTATCGCTTCACCTTGAAAGCGGATACAAAGTTGTCATCATGGAGGGAATTTCCAGACCAGCGGACAAGCCATCTCCTGAATTTGCAGAACGTCTCTCCAAAGCTATGACTAAAAAATACGCCGACCAGGGATATTCGCCTGAACCGAACCAATGGGACGAAGGAGGATTGTATGTCTTCACTCCGCGGCAATGCCTCGCATGGACGACGTTTTACGAGAATCCGACAAAGTTTACATTCGAAGAGGAGTAGGGAATGATCACAAGAATGTGGCACGGACGTGTGCCGACGTCAAAGGCACAGGCATATAGGGAATTCGTGAACTCGCGCGCCATCCCGGATTATCAGTCTGTCGAAGGCAACATCAGCGTCCACATCCTCCAACGGACGGAAGGCGACATTACACACTTCATAACGCTTACGTTCTGGAAGGATCTGGATTCGATCAAGGGTTTTGCAGGCGAGGATGTGGAAGTCGCCAGGTATTACCCCGAAGACAAGGACTTCCTGCTTGAGTTCGAGCCAAATGTCGTACATTACGAAGTAGTGGGTCACTCGTAAATGTGGCTGTACATCCTTCAAGGGATCGGCTTTGGATTCGCCGCCGCCGCGCAACCAGGTCCCTTTCAAACATATCTCATCTCACAATCTTTGGCCCGCGGCTGGAAAAAGACACTGATTGCATCTATCGCTCCCTTGGTCAGTGACGCACCGATCATTGCATTGTGTCTGTTCATCCTCAGCCAGATTCCCATTTGGTTTCAGCGTTTCCTATACATCGGCGGAGGAGTGTTTATTTTATATCTGGCGTATGGCGCGTATCAGGCATGGATGAACTTTGATTTTTCCATGCCTGTTTCGGTATCTATTTCAAGTCAAAGCATATTGAGAGCCGCGATGATGAACATTTTGAGCCCGGGTCCCTATTTGTATTGGAGCTTGATCACAGGTCCCATCCTGCTCAAAGGCTGGCTTGAATCGCCGATCAACGGCGCTGGTTTTCTGGCAGGTTTCTATGTAACCATTACAATGGGGTTGGCCGCGATCATTTTTGTCTTTGGTTCAGCTCGTCAACTGGGACCAAAGTTCAGCCGCGCCCTGCTTGGCATTTCCACAATTGCGTTATTTTGTTTTGGTTTGTATCAATTGTGGTTGGGGATAAACAGTTAATAATCAGGGTACAGAATCAATCCCTCCCTTCGCAATGATCCGCTCACATACATCTCCCTCAACATGACATGTTGTATCTTCCCGTTATGGGTCCTGGGAATCGTCCGTGGCTTGACCAGATAGACGCGCGCGGGACGAATCCCCAAACGGC
>DNDO01000233.1:12912-18214 GCA_003484265.1 Anaerolineae bacterium | reverse complement strand
ACATATGCCTGCTCCCCCTCCTCTCGTCCGCGGTCAATGCCTACTGCCGCGCAATAGCGGATGCCTTCAATCGTATCCACCGTCTCTTCGATCTCCTGCGGCGCAATCGTTTCGCCAGCATGTTTGATGATATTCTTCTTCCGACCAACAATATATAAACAGCCATCTTCATCCAGATAACCCAGGTCGCCGCTATGGATAAAACCATCATCAGCAAATAATCCCTCTGTCGCTTTTTCGTTGCTGAAGTATCCATTTGAATTTGCCGCGCTCTTGATCAGTATCTCTCCATCATCAGTGACCTTCACCTTCACATCCGGGAATGGATGACCGACGGAGACAAGTCCATTCGCATCGACTCTCATCGGCGTGCGTGGAGTCCACATGCTTACCCCTACGGTCGATTCAGCCAACCCGTAACCTGCCACAACGACATCAGCCAATCCAAATGCTGACTCAAATCCCGTCACCGTCGCCGCGCGGACAGGTTCCGCCGCGTTCAACGCCACCCGCAGGCTGGTGATGTCATACTCACGCAAAGAATCTGCATGTCTCAGGCAGAGACGATAGGCAAAATCGGGGGCGGCTGTAAATGTCCCGTTTACGGCGTGGATGGTCTTGAACCAGTCGCGCACGCTTCGCAGGTCAGCGGGTAAAAGATGAGTCTCGACTCCAAGATAGAATGGGACCATCGTCATCAGGATCAGTCCCATGTCGTGATAGACAGGCAGCCAACTAACGAAGACATCCTTGTCGGTGATCTGCATCCCTTCGATCATCTGCCTCATGTTCGTGAGCAAATTGGCATGAGTCAACATTACGCCTTTGGGGTTGCCTGTACTTCCAGATGTGTATTGAAGGAAGGCTATATCATCAGGTTTTATTTGCGGGAAATTTTGAAACCCACCAGCTTGCTGGCGTTGCAAAAGCATGCTTTTGCATTCCAAAACATCAAATCCTTTTTCTTCAAGTTCTTTCTTCTTGGATGATGCATCAGGTAATATAACAACTTTCGCGCGGCAAGATTCTGCTATAGATGCAATTCGATTTGCACTGGATTCTTGAAACAACGGAACGGCAATTCCTCCTGCGCGTTGGATACCGTAAAATGCATAGAAGAACTCCGCGCTGTTGGGCAGAGCAAGGACAACACATTCCTGTTGCATTTTTATACGTTCAATAAGTAATGAAGCGAAATGGTTTACATATCCCCACAACCCTTCATATGATGTCGGCTGTCCTTGAAACGTGAATGCGGTTTTCTCCCCTGAAATCCTGGCGCGGTGTTCGAGCATTTCGATGAGGGTACCAGTCTCCAATCTCTAATCTCCATTATTTAAAATGTCAGATTCTTTATAAGCTACTGTCACTTAATTTCATCTGAACCAATGTAAACAAATCAGCAGACATTCTTATCCTTGCTAATTCCGTCTCCTTCACAACGATATCGTATTTCTCCTCAAGCGCCGCAACGATATTCATCACATCTGCTGATTCGGCACCAAGTTCCTCCACAAGCAGGGAATTTTCAGACACCTCGCGTATACCCAGCTGCATACCGACCAGTTGATTGATCTCATTCATCGAAACATTCCGCATAAGTTACACCTTTTGACGCTCGCTATAAAATCTGGTGTAATATTACCATTGTCATAAAAATAATCGACGATACCAACTCAGTCGGAGATGAAGGTGCCAGCAAACAAGGGAACACTGCTTCTTAAACATTCGCAGATCGTCATTCACTGGATCGATGGGAAAACCGAATCCTTTCCGCTGGTGGATGAAAAGACGCGCATCGGGCGCGGCAAGGTCGGGAATGAAGTCCCCGTGCCGGATGTGTTCCAATCCGTTTCCCGACAGCATTTGGAGATCCGCCGCGAGAAGGCAGGCTATCGCTTGATCGATTTGGGGAGCCGCAATGGGACTTTGGTCAACAATATCTATGCTAAAGACATCTATTTAAAGGATGGGGATGAGATCAGGATCGGGCAGGATGAACAGGGGCAACAGATAAAGATCGTTTTCCAGATGGGGAGCGAGGCGCTCCTTCATGAAATCACTTCAGAAGACCATGCAGTCACATTGCCGCCAACCTCGGGGCTGGAAAGCGACGTTCCTAAAGACATCCCTTATTTCAAAATTCGCTGGCAAAACGGAAGCACGAACTACTTCCCCATCGCAAAAGACAGGATCATCATCGGGCGTGGCGTCGAAGCGGATCTACGCGTTCCTGAGAATCTGCGTTTCGTTTCAGGGCAGCATGCAGAGGTCCAAAAGGAAGCGGCTGGATATTTCATCCGAGATTTGAACAGCACGAACGGCACACTCGTTAACAACCAACTCCTTCGACCCGATAAGGATTATGCCATTGGCAATGAATCGATCATCCGTATTGGTGATGACAATTACGGTGTTTCTATCGGTATTACATTTTATAACCCGAAAGAGACCGCCAATTCAGTGGTTGGCTTTATCCAAGCCGCACAGGCAACTCAGATCGCAAAGACCTCGATGTTGTTGATCGGGCGGCTGGATAATTGCGACATTGTATTGGATTCGCCGGAAGTCTCGCGCAGACATGCGGTGATACGACAGGTGGGCGACGCGTATGCAATCGAAGATCTAGACAGCAGTAACGGCACGTATGTGAACGACGCACCGGTTAAACAGATACAACTGAACGAAGGCGATCTGATCCAGATCAGTAATTTCCGTTTGCTGTTCCAGGGCGGACTGCTCGTGCCGTACCAGACCAGCGGCATGAGGCTCGACGCAAGCAACCTCACGAAAGATGTAAAAACAAAGAACGGCATGCTCCGCATTCTCGACAACATAGATCTTTCTGTGTTGCCGCGTGAGTTCGTTGCGCTGGTCGGCGGAAGCGGCGCGGGCAAGTCCACTTTGCTCAATGCGTTGATCGGCGTCCGACGCGGCACCGGTGAAGTGAAGTTGAACGGATACGACTTCTACGAGGAGTACGAAAGTTTCCGCGCGCAACTTGGGTATGTGCCGCAATCGGATATCCTGCACACCAGCCTGACCGTTGAAAAAGCATTGGATTACGCCACCCGCCTCCGACTCCCATCGAACCTGTCTCACGACGAGAGGATGCGCCGCATCGATATGGTGCTCGACACGGTCTCGATGAATACGGAAGCGATCCGCAAGACCCGCATCTCCAACCTCTCCGGCGGACAGCGCAAACGCGTCAGCATCGCCGCGGAACTGCTGGCTGACCCCAAGCTGATCTTCCTCGATGAAGCCACATCCGGCCTCGACCCCGGGCTCGAAAAAAAGATGATGCACACCCTGCGCCGCATGGCAGACGAAGGACGCACGGTTGTGCTCATCACTCACGCAACAGACAACATCGTGCAGACCGACCACGTCGCATTTTTATCGGAAGGTAAACTGGTTTATTTCGGTCCATCTGAGGAAGCGCTGAACTTTTTCGAAGTGGACGAATTCGCCGATATTTACGAACGCATCGACCACAAGGGGGAAGAGTGGCGGCAGATCTTCGAAGAGAAGAAACCCGAGCAACACAAGAAATACATTCTCGACCGCAAGACCAGCCTGTTATCTGCGCCAAAGCGCGCACTGCCCAAAGTCAGTTTTGGATTCGCAGATTTCTTCCGCCAATTAATCGTTCTCATCCAACGTTCATTGAGCGTGTTGTTCAGTGACCCTGTCACAATGGCATTGATGCTATTGCTCTTCCCCGTAACGGCGACTTTACAACTCGTCATCGCCAAGCCGGATATTCTGACGGGCAACCTTGCCATACTTGCAGACCCCGTGCTTGCGGCGAAATCCATGCTCGAGAGTTACACGCCATTCCCTCACACCAATACTTTCGTCTTCGTGATGGGGCTTGAAGCTGTGCTGACAGGTTTATTCGTGCCATCGAATGACCTTGTCAAAGAGCGTTCGATATATCTGCGTGAGCGCATGGTTAACTTACGGATCCTGCCATATCTGCTCAACAAAGTGGCGATCTACAGCGTGTTCGTCGTGATACAGGTCGTACTCTATCTTGTCATCGTTTCCTTCGGCGTGGACATTCCCAAAAAAGGTTTGTATCTCAACGGCTACCTCGAAATTTTCCTGACCCTTTATCTCACAATGATGGCAGGCATCAGTTTTGGCCTTATCATTTCGGCGGTCAGCAAATCGACCGAGATGGCGATCTACATCCTGACAATGATGTTGTTTTTCCAATTCTTCTTCGCGGGTGCAGTCTTCGACCTGCGAGGCAACAAGTTCGAGCCGATGTCCTATCTTTCCACCACACGCTGGTCGCTGACCGCGCTTGGCGTGACGATTAATATGAACCAGATCGCGGAAAGCACAATACTGTGTAACGATATCCCTGAGGATCCGCTTGACCCCAATAGCGCTTTGAAAACAGTTTGTTTCAATTATCCGGATGCAACGGATGACCTGCGACTTAACTACGCAGACGACCAATTACTCAAATCATGGTTCGTGTTGGCAGGCATGACGGTTCTTTTCTTAACTATTACCTGGTTCTTAATCAGGCGAGTTGATTTAACTTGAGCATTTCCCCATCAATGTGAGGAGGGCGAAATCCAACGAAGCAATCTACTACAAGGACGATGTTTCCTCACACTGGCGAGTTAGTCGATAACAGATTTCAAAATTCCCTTAATCTCATCTACAATCGCTTTCACCATTCCCTCATCCATATCTTCCTCAAGATACGTAAAATCCCAAAATAACCGATCGTTGAATAACTGCGCCTGGGATGCAAATTCAGGTCCCAGACCGTAGGCGGATACAAACCCATGTATGCCGACAACTTTTGTCATTCCGTAATCGGTCTGCACGGGGACAACTCCGGTATAGTTCAACGCGGATGTTCCCATGCGGAATGAATTGAACCGTGTCACCATTTTCATCAGCCCTTCAACCATGATCGCCGCAACAAATTTATCCCCTGATTTCAGCGAATCATATATCTTCTGATGCAGGTCACGCACAAGAGACCAGAAATCACCACTGTTCACGTCCACCGTATAGCGCATCATTGAAATAAATAACCCGAGGTTCTCGGCCGGAAGCGGCGGGGTTACATATGGACGCAGGTCAGCAAATGAAAACGTCCGCATAGGGAGTTCTTCGCCAGCGTATAGATGCCGGTTGATAGAAAGCAACAAGGCGGCATTCAATGCGCTGTTGAGAGTCACGCCTTCTTTTCGCGCGCGGTGTGCGAAAGGCTCAACCAGATCAAACGGGAATTGAACGGGCAGGATACGTCCACGAGAGACTTGTTTAT
>DNDO01000233.1:0-12507 GCA_003484265.1 Anaerolineae bacterium | reverse complement strand
GCAGGTGAAAGCTCAAAAACAGAATCAGGTGTCCCGTCGGAGGGTGAAGCGCAGGTTGTCATCACCTCGTGAAGCAATTGGCTGACAGACGCCGCATCCGCTATGGAATGTGAGATTGCAAGGATGATCTCCGCCTGTTTCCGGGCTTCATCGAATAAATACGTGCAGCGAAACATGGGACCAGTCGCAGTGTCGATCCGAGTCGCGAGTTCGGATTCGACAACCTGCACCCATTGTTCATTGCTTCGGCGGGGCAAAATATGGAACGGAAGCAATGGGTAGGTTAAGGATTCAAAATAATAATGTCCATCTTCGTTTGTGAGATGTGCCGATAGGAACGGATGGCGTTTCCGTGCCTCATTAAAGGATTTCTGGAGGATATCCGGGAGAGGTGCATTTTCAAGCCGAAGGACAGCTACAATATGAAAAGGAGAATAGCGATCCGCAATGACCTGCGCCCGCTCAAATATTCCGAGTTCGCGTTTCATGAATCAGTCAAACTGAACGATCTCATGAACATTCCCTTTGAATTTGGTTGGGGATGTCTTCTTGCCGCGTTCGTGGAGAATCATGGGCAATCCATTTTTGGGGCGGATGGAATTCAAGCCGCTGCAATTCACTTTGGTGCCGGGCTTCAAGGTGAACGAGAAGCGTTGAAGAATGATCGAAAGCGTTATCTTCAACTGCATCATGCCCAGCGAAGTGCCGATGCAATAACGCGGACCCGCCGAGAACGGCATGAACTCATAGGCAGTATGATATTCGCTCAACCAGCGTTCAGGTTTGAAGCGATACGGTTCTGGAAAAATTCCGGGCACGCGATGAATCACATAGGGACTCATTACGATCCATGTGCCTTTAGGCAGGTGATGTGAATCCAGATCAAAGTCGCGCATGGCAAGGCGTCCCGTCCATGTGCCGGCGGGGAAGAGACGCATGGCTTCCTTGATCGCGCCTTCAAGCCAGGGAAGTTTCTCCACGGACTCGGGAGTCGGTTCATTACCGCCCATTGACTCGTCCAGTTCAACCATGACACTTTTCAACGCTTCAGGGTGCTGACTCAGAAGGAAAATCGTCCAGTAGAGTGCCATGCCGTTGGGATTGTATCCACCGCGGAACATGGTAGTAGTGTGTCCGAGTAATTCATTTTCACTCATCCGCTGCGGGTCTTCCTCGTGCATCTTGATCATGACAGAGAGGACGTCATCGCCATTAAGACCCTCTTCCTTTTTGCGGGCAACCACCCCGCGCACAATACGTTCCATTTCAACAGCATGTTTCATCAAGTTGTGGAATGGGAAACCCGGTATATTGTAGGGAAGTAAAAGCGCAAACGGATTGAACAGGATCTTCATCGTGCGTTCAAGGTGCATACCGATGGCTTCGCCTTCTTTTTCCGGATCGAGACCAAGAACTGGCGCAGTCGCGATCCACATGGCGAGACGTTCCATCTCAGTGCGCATGTCCACTTCCCCGCCGGGTTGCCAGGAGGCGATCTTGCGTTTGGTCACTTCCACGCAGGCATCGTGATAGCGGGTGATGAACTTTTTGTGGAAGTAGGGAAGCAGGGCAGAGCGATGGTCGTCGTGGCGTTCGCCGTTCATCAATGGCATGCCGGTCGTCATACTTCGGAGGGAACTTTCTTTGGGAAATTTAACGGGAACCAGGTCGAGATCGTACGCGTAGAACGAATTCGGGTCACGCAATATCTGGCGATGATATTCTGCATCGAACACCATCACGGCGGGATACTTCCCAAAACCAAGCCGTACCATGTTCCCATATTTTTGACGCAACTCCTCGAGCGTGGAAAGCGGGCGGAATGCAAATTTCAACATCACCGGCAGCCATCCCAGCACCGGCATGTGGGATGGACCGGGGACATCCTTGGTTATATTAACAGGTGAGATCGATGTCATCATTTCCCTCCGAAATGAAAGTATTTACTTGTAAAAATTTATAAGCCGGCGTTTTGGGCTTCTTCTTTTGCAAGAATTAATCTGCTGATGCGTCCCATTTTTTCAAGGAGTCGTATCGCCCGTTCGAAATGTCCCCTGCGAATTTCCATGTCATCTTTCAAATGCTGACCCAATTTCAATCGTATCAATGCTTCTTCATAAGGCATTTTGAATTTATGCGCGGCTTCCAATCCCTTGTGCCAGGTCTTGATCGCTGCCTCAGCTTTGCCGGTCAACACTTCATACCAGCCTTGATAATACGGCGTGACCGGTTGACCGATCGGGAAGACCGCCTGGAATGCCTTGAGGAGTTTAATCGATTTTTCGGCGAGTAATTTATATTGATCAGAGTCAACTGTCGGCTGTGGCGAAGCGTGAAGCGATTTGTCCCATAATGCAAAAGCCACATCCGCCACGGCGGCAAACCCGATGTTCATCGAATAGACAGTCGGGGAAGTGTTCCCCATTATTTCTATCACCCTTTCAACATATTCACGCGCCTTGGCATCCTGACCAAGCCTCAAATAGGCAAGGGCAAGTTGTCCGTTTGTTTCGGCAAGCGAAGCCAGATTCGGAGTTTCGTCCAGGATACGCAAAGCCTCCTCAAGCGATTTGACGGCGTCCGCTTCATTCCCAAGCCGGAGCTGATCTCTGGCGATCCCCAGGAGACCCCAACACTGATGCAGTGGACTGCGCCTGCGGCGCGCGTCTTCGAGCAACTCCCTTTGGATGTTGCCTGCATATTCGAGATCGCCGGAGATCAGTGCGTTCTCACCCAACATGGCGGTGCAATCGCCCCACTGACGATAATCTCCCAATTGCTCGCACAACGACTTTGCCTCTTCCACTTTTTCGCGAACCTCATCCCACCTGCCGACCGTGATCTTGTAGGCGCTGGTCACAACGCCGACCGTGATACGGTTGGATAGTTGATTCACCTCATTGCCAACGTCAAGCCCGCGCTCAACATATGTTTCGGCAAGTTTGTGCAATTGCGCAATCCCTGCCAGGACACCCATGCTTGAATAGGCGGTTGCCAGTTCCGGCGAAGTACCAGCTTTTTCAGCCTCGTTCAGGAAGCGTAAAACAGTATACATGATCGGTAGCGTTTCATTTGAATAGAAATAAATCCGCGACATCAATTCGTATTGACGCGCCACTTCGAGCGCCACTTCCCTGTCCCGTCCCTTAACCATTCCAATGTAACGCGATGGGAAATAGCGATGGAATACCTGGCGGACGATCTGCGGGAAGAGTCCCAAACCAAATTGAAGCGTGGAACTGGGGATGGGACTATCCAGTAATTTCAATGCTTCACGGATATGCTTGTCGCAATTTGGCAACAGACCCAACCCATAATAGGCAAGCCCGATGCGGTTATGCCAATGCGCGCGGCGTATCTGCCGTTCGCGCCGCACCTCCCTGCCGGATGATCTGGGTAAACGCGCTTCCCATTCCAACGCTTTCATAAAGAATTGGACTGCTTCCGTATTGGCATAGTTCTGTAAAGCCTGCTCACCGGCTTTATCGAGGAATTCCACAGCTTTTAGGATGTCGGGTTCATTCTGATTCGCCTCTGGCATCTCCGCGGCTTGCGTCCAGTGATAGGCAAGCAGCGCATAATACGATTCCAGATTGTCGGCATGTCTCTCCTCGATCCATTGCGCCACTGCCTGATGCAACTGTCTACGCTGGGAGAACAACATCAGGTTATACGCCACTTCCTGCGTGACAGCATGTTTGAAGATATAGGCAAGATCGGGCTCTTCCGATTCGATCAGCGTAAGGCTCAACCTTGTCAAAGATTCCATATAATCGGGCAGGGAAGGCTTGTCCGCTTCGATGGGATGGATCGCCTGTAATGCGTCCAGGGCGAAGATGCGCCCGATCACACTCGCGACTTTGAGAGTCAACTGTTGGGACGGGTCCAAACTGTCGATACGATTCGTGATGGCGGCCTGCAGGGAATCGGGCAAGGCAAGGTCTTCAAGGTTCATGAAGCGGTTATTGACTACGCACTCCTGGTTCTCGATGATCAACACACCTGCTTCACGCAGTGCGTAAGCCAATTCCTCCGCAAAGAATGGGTGCCCCTCCGATTTTTCGCGGATCAACCTTCCAATCATCGGTGGGATTGATTTGACACCCAACCGCTGACACACTAACGCCTCGACATCATCCAATAGCATCGCTTCCAATTTAATGAACCGTGCACCAGAATATTCAAGGAGTTGTTTGAATGGAAGCGGCTCCGGTTCAGTCAATGGACGGGTATTCAAAGCCAGCAACATAGGGCGTACGCGGGCTTGAACATCGGCAAGCAAAGTCCATGAGGCGGAATCGAACCAATGCAAATCTTCAAGGATGAGCAGGAGCGGTCTCCTTGCTGCCTCATGCGAAAGTACACGCGTCAGCAGTTCCCGGATATTACTGCTTCGTATCTCGCCCGTCATGGCAGAGGTCAGATCGTTATCCTTTACCTGGATCGGCAGAACAACATCAAGCAATGGGAAATAGCGAACAAGATCGGCATCGATCTCCTGCAGCTTCCCAATCACCTTATTTTGGATGGTATTACGCGCCTCATCCATCAAAGTTACTTTACCGGCGAGGTCGTCAATATCAAATATCCTATAAAAGACCGGGCGCCATGCATGATAGGTTGTCGAGCGCTCGATTGGGTCTCCGCCGCCGATGAACATTTCCACGCGCAGGGTTTCTGCCTGCCGCATCAGATCTTCGAACAGGCGTGATTTTCCAATCCCCGCCTCCCCCTGAAAGATCAATGTCAATTGCGACGTGCCTCGCGAAAGTTCCTGAATGGCATTCGCAATCTGGGCCTTTTCCTCCTGCCGCCCGATCAGCTCTGTTGTCGAACGGATCACGCTTTTCTTTATATCCAATGGGTGGAACACTTCAATCGCTTCAGTCCGCCCCTTTACGTGCTGAGGTGGCAGTGGCTCGAACTCCACCACTACTTTTGACGCATCGAACGTAGCCTGATCGCAAAGGATCGGCACTCCATATTTTTCAACCAACTCGTTTTGATCCGACGCTGCGCCCATCAAGCGCGCGGAAAGGTTTACCGTGTTCCCAATGGTCGTGTATTCGCGCCGCAAATCGTTTCCGATGGAACCGCAGAAGATGCGCCCTGTTGTGATGCCGATGGAACTACGGACATTAAGGTTGATCATTTCCTTGCGGATCATTAAGGCAGCCTGCACGCCTCGCGCCGGGTCGTCTTCATGAGAGAATGGCGGCAATCCTAAAGCCGCAACGATCGTGATCCCCTTGTCGTCCACGTTGATCTTGTTGATGCTCCCTTCATAGCGATACACCGCACGTTGAATCAAGCGTGCCACATTCTGCGCATCAGCCAGTTCCGTGTTTTGGTCTATGTCAGGGAGGTTGATGAACAAAACGGTTACGCGCCGCAACTCCGCGATCCAACTGCTCTGACCGGCAGTCAGGCGGTTGATGATCGCGCCTGGGATATACGGTCGCAATAAACTTTCTGCGCCATCGGGTATAAGCGGTTCATCCGGGTTTTCAAAAATAGAGGAGGGTTTGTTCAGTCTCTTTAATTGTCCGCCCTGGGCAATCGACTCTTTTAACTCGAATTCAACAATATCAGCATCGCAGTCGTTGCGGATTAGTCTCCATGCGGAGGGAGTGATAAGGATATCGTTTGCTTCTGCAATATTATTAGCCATGCCCACTTCCACAAGCGGGTTGCCGGTCAACAAAAACTCCCAGCGATTGAAGACACCGCCTACGTGAGCGGTGGTGATATTCCCTGTGCTGACGGCAAGCTTGAGGTAGAGGTTTTCATTTTCAACCTTGTAATTGGAAAGTTTCTCGCGAATCTCGAGAGCGCATTCTGCAGAGCGCATTGTCCATTGCCACTGGTCAGCCCTTGAAACAGGATCAGGTCTCCCCGGAGTTTGATCGGGAGGTGTCCCGCCTTCGATCGATGGGAGAGTGTCTGGAGTAATCGGCCATACCGCGATAACCGCATCGCCCGCAAACTTGACCACGTCCCCGCCGTAGTTGTGGATGATATCTATCAGTTGTCCGAAATATTGATTGAGGATGTTGGCAATCGCTTCGACCCCGGCAGGACCTGTCTCTGCAAGTTTTTCCGTCAGGCGGGTGAAGCCGGAGATGTCTGCAAAAAGGACCACCGCCTGGACGTCATCCGAAACCGGCGATTCGATTGGAGATGGGTCTGCGGCAACTCGTTTTTGGATGAGTTTGGGGACATAACTGGCGAGTACATCTGCCAGCACTGTGTTGGTCATTGACGCTCCATGCAGGATTGAATTGTTGCCGTCAAATGATACCTCCACTCTTCCATTAACGCGAGGGAATATAAAACACCTCCGCGCTTGGGTCGCGGAGGTGTTTTATATTAGGTTGTTTCCCTATTGAGGTCTAAACATGCGGATGTTAGTCATTTCACAACGTGTGCCATAATCTTTGTTGGTGCCTGAAAGCACTGTTAGAGCAATGTCTCCGCGCAGATTTCTGCTTTGTGAAAGGGTATACTCTCCTATAACCTCGCCATCGACAAGAACATATGCATAAGCATCATTAATAATAAGTGTAAAATCCGCCTCTGCTGGATTTTCGAACTTTACACGACCTGAACCTCGTGTTCGACCGACCGAGAGAGCATAACTACCATAACTAGCATCAGCATCAAGAAATACAATCTTGGTTCGATCCAGGAACACAGAATAATGTCCGCCATTGTTGATGGCGAAGGCAAAACCACATCCGGAATCATCAGCGTTACGGAATGCACTCTCCCAGGAAAAGTGCGCGCTAATATAAAAGTCTTCAGCATTTTGGGTAATTATGAAGGGTTGATACCAACCCAATTGGGCCCATTCGTAGTAAAAATCTTCGAATTCTTGAAATCTTCCATCGCCAGTGGACAAATAACCAAGATCAAAATATTTTTGGGCTTCGGCATTGAACTCATTATATTTTTGTGTTGCAGCAAGGTCGGGCGTTTTAGTAGGACGTGGAGTCGGTGAAGGGCGGGGCGTATTCGTCGGGGTATTTGTGATAGTGGCGGTCGGAGCAGGAGTGTCTGATGAGACTGGAGTTAACTCCGAAGCAGAAAAACTACATGCGGACAAAACAACACTAACCATAAACAGAAACGTTAGAACACTAGCTTTTGAGGTATTCATAGTCAATCTCCTTTTCTGATTTAATTTTTCTCAGAATAGCTGGACCCAACTGCCATATCAAGTCAATTAACTGCCACAAATTGCCATTTTCTTCATTATTATGAGGGAGATTTGTCTGGACCGCATTACATTTCCCCCAGATTAAGGTTATGTTTCCATTTTACTCTAAATTTATATGAAATTCAATTCTTTTTATCATAATTTGGTTACAGCTTTATATTTTCCCCGCGGGATACAAAATGGCTTAGAATAGAATTGTCAAAACAGGAGAAAGATATGCAGATCACAGAAAACATTCTCAACCAAATACTCCAGTTCCAAAAAACAGAGATCACCGAATATCATATCTACAAACGATTGGCTAAAAGGATCAAAGATAAGGAGAACTCCGAAATCCTTGATCGAATCGCTGAGGACGAGCTCCGTCACTACAACGGGTGGAAAAAATACAGCAATACTGAAGTAAAACCTCATTGGATCAAAGTCCGTTATTACACAACGATAAGTTTATTGTTCGGTTTTACGTTCGGTATAAAGTTAATGGAGCAGGGCGAGGAATCCGCGCAGAAGAATTATGCAGCCATTGGCGAGATTTTCCCCGAAGCTATTACCTATCAGGAAGAGGAGGACAAGCACGAGCAACAGCTTATCGCGATGCTCTCCGAGGAAAGATTGCAATACGCAGGCTCGGTCGTGCTTGGACTCAATGACGCACTCGTTGAATTAACCGGCGCGCTTGCCGGGCTGACGCTCGCCCTGCAGAACACAAAGTTGATCGCCCTTTCGGGACTCATCACTGGCATTGCCGCTTCGATGTCGATGGCGGCGAGCGAGTATCTTGCCACTCGCTCCGAGAATACAGACAAACATCCCGTCCGCGCCGCGATCTATACAGGCATCGCATATATCGGGACGGTCACGCTTCTGATCCTCCCCTATTTGCTTTTCGAGAATTATTATCTCGATCTAGCCATCGCGCTTGCCACAGCGGTCGTTATCATTGCCATCTTCAACTACTACATTTCCGTTGCGAAGGATGAACCCTTCCGCGAACGGTTCCTGGAGATGGCGGGGTTGAGTCTCGGAGTTGCATTGTTCTCTTTCATAATTGGTTACTTTATTCGTCAGTGGCTGGGGATTGAGATTTAATATTCAGTCTGTTCAGGGATAAGTCCCGAACTGGCGGAAAACAAGTATGAAAATCTTGACGATAGACGTCGGCACAGGCACACAGGATATATTTCTTTACGATTCGAATCTCGATATCGAGAACGGATTCAAACTCGTTCTGCCTTCACCTACCATGATGATCCACCGCCGTCTCAAACAGATGCTTCACACACAAGCACCGATCCTCCTCATTGGGCATCAAATGGGAGGCGGTCCTTCTGCCTGGGCGATCGAAGAGTACGCCCGTGCAGGGATTCCTATTTATATGACATCGGATGCGGCAACAACGCTCAACGATGAATTGGATAAGGTGGAGGCGTTAGGGATTCGTATCGTCTCTGAAGATGAGGCGGCAAGTCTCAAATTGAAAATCGAAACTCTGGAGTTGAAGGATTTTGATTTTGAGTTAATTTCAAAAACATTTTCTGATTATGGCGTTTCATTAAATGATCTGGCGGCAATTGCTGTTGCGGTGTTCGATCATGGAAATGCCCCAGCGGGAGTTTCAGACAGACAATTCCGGTTCGATTATTTGGATGAAAGGATCAAAGCGGAGAATTCCCTCTCGGCGTTCGCTTATCTTTCCAGTGACGTGCCCAAAATCATGACGCGTTTGCGGTCAGTTGTGGATTCTGCAGGGAAATTGCCTTGTCCGCTGATGGTAATGGATACCGCTCCCGCGGCGGTCCTCGGTGCAACCTTCGATTCTCAAGTGGCTACCCGCAGGCGAAAGATTATTTGCAATGTGGGAAACTTCCATACATTGGCTTTTCGCTTGGGCGAGAAGGGAATCGAGGGAGTCTTCGAACATCATACCGGCGAGATCGATCTGGCAAAGCTCGAGTCCCTTTTGCGGAGGCTGGCTGACGGTTCTTTGAAACATGAAGATGTGTTCGACGATATGGGGCACGGGGCGTTGATGTATACAGATGAAGTGTTTGATTTTGGAAAAAATGATTTCGATGTGGTCGTAACGGGACCGAGACGTTCAATGTTTATGAACAATCCAGAATTGAGACCGTACTATTCAGTCCCCTTTGGCGACATGATGATCGCGGGGTGTTTCGGTCTGCTGGCGGCTGCAGCGGAGATCATGCCTGAGTTGGAAGAATCAATCTTCGGGTCCTTGGGAGGCGGGCATGGTATTGCACCGTGGGATACTTAAAACTCACCTTTAAAAAGTGAGAAGTTTTCGCAGGGATTTTCGTCTTAACTATTAAATCCAAATAATCAAAGGAGTAATAAGATGAAAAAGAATCCGTGGATCGCCGCAGTGTTGAACTTCTTCTTTATGGGGCTCGGGACGTTGTACATCGGGCGCCGCAAATTGACCGGTGCCGGGCTGACCCTCGCCGCCATCGCGCTGACGTATGTGGAGTTGCAATTACAAGCCGCCGCGCCTGCGCTGTACCCGATCATGTTCGGTGCGGTGTTCGTTGCGAATACCGTTCTGGCAATTGATGGGTACAACGAAGCGAAAATGTAATTTTATTGTAGGGGCGGGTTGCGATCCGCCCCTACAATTGCATTTCCAAACCAAATCGCGAAACAAGCTGGGGAGACAAAAACGCAGTTACCTCGACGACCACATCACCCGTAAATACCGGCAGGAGCAATCCAAACGCATGATAGCCCTTCCCTTCTCCGCGATAAATGCCAAAGGCAGGATGACCATTGGCTGTGGCGGGGATCAATTTCCATTTTACATTTGGCAAAAAGACAAAGTTTTGCAACGCGCGTTGAACCGATTTACGTCCCGCGTACCAGACCCCCATCGGCGGCATGGCGAAGGTTGCTTTTTCGTGGAGGAGTTGGATCAACGATGGGACATCTCCCGTTTCCCAGGCGTTGACGAATTGGTCGAGATGTTGTTTCGGAGCAGGGGTACTTTCGTTTCGCGAGGGTTCGATATTTTTCCGTGCACGATACAAAAGATTATTGACCGAATCCACAGTTAATCCAAGCGCTTCAGCGGTTTCCTCCGCGCTCCAGGTAAAGACTTCGCGTAATATCAAAACGACACGCTGACGTGCGTTGAGTTTTTGCAAGGCGACCATAAACGCAAAGGAAATCGACTCGCGTCGTTCGCGGATCATTTCAGGGGAAGGGTCAACGCTTGTTAGCCAGGACTCGGGCAGAGGGTCTAGCCAAGAGGCGGGCGAAGTTGGAGGCATTGGGGGGATATCAGGGTTTGATGAGTCACCTTCCAACGGGAGCAAGACTCGCTTTTTACGCTTACGGGCTTCGTCCAGCCAAAGGCGGGTTGCAATCACATACAACCAGTTGCGAAACGAGCCACTCCCATCAAATGATTTGAGTTTTTCCCAGGCGCGGATGAATGTTTCCTGAACAATATCTTCAGCATCGTCGAGTGAGCCACTCATGCGATAACAGTGGACAAGCAGGGGCTTGCGGTGCGGTTCGACAAGTGAAGTAAAGGCTTCGGTGTTTCCCGCCTGGGCGGAGGTGAGGTGTTCGGGTTCGATTGGAGTCTGGATGTTTTTCATTGCCTGCAGACTATAACATGTTAATTACGGAACGATGGAATATAATCTAGAAATAATTTCGATTACTGGTGGATTCGATATGGGCAGGAAAAGCACCTACCCTGCTCAACCACCTAGGAGATTCTAAATCATGTGTGGAATTTTTGGATATGTGACAGATAAAGAAACTGACCTTGGACCCATCCTTATCGCAGCAGCTGAGAGACTTACCTATCGCGGCTATGACTCCGTCGGAGCGGCGGCGTTGAATAATGGCAAGATTGACTTGCGCAAAGACACAGGCAAAGTGGATGCCGTCGCAGCGAAATATAAAATCGCCGAGATGCGCGGACAGCGTGGGATTACACAGCTGCGTTGGGCGACGTTCGGCGAGCCGTCACAGGTGAACAGCCAGCCGCACCTTGATTCGGATGGCGACATGGTCGGGGCACATAACGGCAATGTGGTCAATAATATCGAGTTGCGGGAACAGTTCATCGCCGAGGGTATGACAGTCCGTTCGGAGAATGACGGTGAGACATGCGTCCATGCTGTGGAACGCTACATCAGCCGCGGGTATGAATTCATCGATGCGATCCGGCTTGCTTATGGCGATCTCGAAGGCGATTATGCTTTTGTCATCGGGCGCGCGAATGATGATAAGTTATATGCATTCAAAAAAGGTTCGGGCATGGTGGTGGGACTGGGCGAAGGTTTCACCTGTGTTTCGTCCGACCTGCCCTCAATATTGCCCCTGACGCGCGAAGTCGTCCGCCCGCAGGATGGGGAGATAGTCACTTTGTGGGCGGACAAGGTCGAGGTTCGGTCTGTAAAGGATGGAAAAATCATCGACAGAAAACAGGAAACAGTCACAGAGTCGATGGACGCGGTGCAGAAGGGAGGGTATCCGCATTTTATGTTGAAGGAGATCCATGAGCAGAGTCAAGTCGCGCGTGAGCTGTCCCATGTCTTGAATGGAAATAAAGAGGTCGATGTGCTGGTCGAAAAGATGAAGAATGCGCGTCATCTATATTTCATCGGATGCGGCACGAGTTATCACGCGGCGTTGGCGGGGTCGGTTTATTTTGCACAGTTGGCGGGAAAGCCTGTCACAACTGTTTTGGCTCCACAGTTCATCGCGCAGTACGCTCCCGCGGTGGGACACGAGGATGTGGGCATCTTCGTCAGCCAGTCGGGCGAGACCAAGGATGTGCTCAATGCATTGGAATCGGCGGAAGCGCGCGGCATGGCGTGTTACGGTTTGGCGAACGTTGTCGGTTCGACGCTGACGAAAGCAACGGCTCTTTCCCTGCCCTTATGCTGCGGATACGAGATCAGCGTCCCGGCCACGAAGACATTCACCAATCAGGTTGTGACGTTTTTGTATCTTGCCTATAAAATGGCAGGCAAGGATGTTGGTGTTTTGGACTCGATCCCAGAATTGATGGAAAAGACTCTTGAGATGGTCGCGCCGCATGTCGAAGAGATCGCAAAAGACATCAATAAATGGGACGATATGTACTGTCTCGGTTACGGAGCGACATACCCCATAGCGCTGGAGGGTGCTTTGAAGTTGAAGGAGATCACGTACGCCCACTGCGAAGGGATGCTCTCGACCGAGTTCAAACACGGACCGCTCTCCGCCGTGAGCAAGGGATTCCCCATCATCTTTGTATCGGATGGCAGCGCGAA
>DNDO01000030.1:27434-40349 GCA_003484265.1 Anaerolineae bacterium | reverse complement strand
TTCTCATAAAACGCCTGATGGCTCTCCCAACGGACAGGTTCCGAGCAATTTATAACCGCCCGCAAAGATGAGATATCAGCACCTTCAAGATGACGTTCGCGTATTTTTTGAGCACAAAAATTGTAGGCAAAGTTTGGGAGCCATGTTAAGGTGCCACGGTATTTTGTGATCGACTGCATTAATTTATATGGCGCACGCACCCAATCGAATGGAGACATCAACACCAGTGGGATCCCAGAAAGAATGGGCATAACAAACCCAGCAATCAACCCCATGTCATGATATAGCGGAAGCCATGAGACAACTATATCGCCATCTTCCAATGAGATTGCTTTCCCATATGCATTCAATTGATTAAAAACAGACTGGTGCGAAAGAGCAACACCTTTTTGCAAACCTGTTGTTCCAGAAGAATGTTGTAACAGAACGATATCACCGGGTTCTCTTCTAAAGCCCGCTAGTTCATCGAGATTCAATTCAGACTTTTTTTCAATGCGGTCTGTAATAATTACAGATCGAACCGAATCGCCTTTTTGTATCGCTGAGCGGACTTCACGTTCAAAATCAGGGTACGTCACTATTGCGGCGGGCTTGGTGACAGAGATCAATGATGATAGGTCTGCACGATAACGCTCAGGGGAAAGTTTCTCAGTGAGGAATGGCATAATGGATGGAACAGCCCCGCACAAAATTGCCCCCCAGAAAGCATACAACAAATCTTCGCCATGTTGAAGAATTAAAATTACGACTTCCCCAGGCTGAATCCCTCTTTGAGTGAATGTAAGTGCATACGATTGTGAACCTTGCAGCATCTGATCGAGAGTGATCGGCAAATCGTCGGCGCTGGAGAATTGCAAAGTAACAGCTACCCGGTCCGGAGTCTGCGAATGAAGCGATTTGAGACGTTCAGCGAAAATCATTATTTGCGGGATTCGATCAAGTCGGTAAGTTGGGTCAAATTATCAAAGGTCTCCGCATTAAGCTCTGTATCTTCGATGCGGACGCCGAAAGTATCTTCGACAAACAAGGCAACATCCATCAGGCTGAACGAGTCGATCAGGCCGCTGGAGATTAGCGACTCGTCGGGTGCGATGGAACGACTAGGCTGTTTCAAAATATCGTTTGCTATAAATGTCGTGAGTTGTCCGATGACGTTGGTCATATTTTCTCCATGTTAATTTTTTGAGCGCAGGAACGCTTCCATAAAATCATCGAGGTCGCCATCGAGCACGCCCTGGGTGTTGCCTGCTTCATAATCGGTGCGATGGTCTTTGACCATTTGATAGGGATGCAACACATACGAACGGATCTGACTCCCCCACTCGGCTTTTGTGTATTCGCCTCGCAGGACAGCGCGCTCTTCCTCACGTTCGGCTTGTTTCAACTCCAGCAAACGAGCGCGCAGGATTTTCATCGCAAATTCGCGGTTCTGTATTTGCGAACGCTCATTCTGACAGGTAACAACGATACCCGTCGGGATATGCGTAAGCCGCACTGCCGTAGCATTCTTTTGAACACTTTGACCTCCGGCGCCTGATGATCGAAACACATCCATCTTAATATCAGCGGGCGAAATCTCGATATCGGCTTCATCCATGGCGACTTGAGGAAGAATCTCTACCAACGCAAAGGATGTATGCCTGCGATGTGCGGCATCAAACGGTGAGAGCCGCACAAGTCGATGGACACCTTTTTCAGAACGGAGGTACCCAAACGCATAATCACCGTTCACCGCGATGGTGGCGCTTTTTATGCCCGCTTCTTCACCTTCCGTGTAATCGAATATTTCGGTTTCGAATCCGCGTTTTTCAGCCCAGCGCAGATACATGCGTTCGAGCATTGCCGCCCAATCCTGCGAGTCGGTACCCCCCGCCCCCGCGTGGATGGCAAGGATGGCAGAGTCGTGGTCGTGCTTGCCAGAAAGCATCGCTGTGAAGGAACGCTTTTCAAGTTCTGATTCGATAGTCGAAATCTCGGTCTCCAATTCGGCGCGCAAACCTTCATCGCCCAGCTGGGCGAGTTCGAGCGTGTCGTGAAGACGCCGCGAAAAATCAAGCCACGATTCAACCTCTTTTTTCACGGCGTTATAATGTTTCATTTTTCTTTGCGCTTCAGTCGGATTGCCCCACAGGTCAGGTGCTTCAATATCTTTTTTGAGTTCGGAGAGGGTTAATTCTTTAGACGCGAAGTCAAAGACGCACCATGAGTTGCCGGGTTAGGTCTTGGGCAGACTGTAAACGATTGACAAGATCTTGCATTTTATCTCCTCTTTATTTATATGCCGATCAAGAGTCTAAACCTTTGATCAGCATAGTTTATTTTCCTAAGATCCCCTGAATAAACGCATCGGGGTCGAACATCGTCAGGTCATCAGGCTTTTCACCAAGACCTGCAAATAGCACAGGCAAATCCAGTTCACGTTGAATGGCGAGTACCATGCCTCCGCGGGCAGATGAATCCAATTTGGAAAGGATCACACCTGTTACATTGACCGCTTCTTTAAATGCTTTTGCCTGTTGCATTGCATTTTGCCCTGTGGTTGCGTCAAGGACAAGCCAGACAGCATGAGGGGCACCGGGCAGGGCTTTCCCGATGACGCGATGCACTTTCTTTAACTCTTCCATCAGGTTGAATTTCGTTTGCAGGCGTCCTGCGGTATCGATAAGGATGATATCTATATTTCGTGCAGTCCCAGCCTGGACTGCGTTGAACGCAACCGCACCAGGATCAGACTCTGGCGCACCTGCGATCACACTAACCCCGAGTCTGTCTCCCCAAACTTGGAGCTGATCCACCGCTGCCGCGCGGAAAGTATCCGCCGCACCGAAGAGGAGTGTTTTACCTTCGGAGTGATAACGCTGTCCGAGTTTGGCTATCGTTGTAGTTTTACCCGAGCCATTCACCCCGACCATCATGATTACAGTTGGCTTATCCGTCCACTCGAGAGCAGGCGGGTTATCGAGTCGTAAGCGGAGTTCGGCTCGGAGCGCCTCCCAAATTTCCTCTGAGCGGGTCAAACCCTCGGTCCGGACGAAGCGCTTGAGCGAATCCAGGATTTCGGTTGTCGTCTCGATCCCCAGATCAGCTTGGACAAGTAAGGCTTCCAACTCATCCCACATCTCTTTATTGATCTCGGTCGCGCCAAGGATGGATGCGAGCCGTCCAAATGCAGTCTTGCTGGTTTTCGCAAGCCCGCTTCTCCATTTTGTTAGTATCTCTGCCATTGACGGGCGATTATATCATGCAGGGTATTGTGATATACTTTTTCACCGTTCAAGGAAAACAGAAATAAATATAAAACTTAAGGATATAAGGTGTAATATATGCCAAACGAACCCATCAATGTAACCGATGCCGCTTTTGAAAAGACCGTGCTTCAGTCTGATGTCCCCGTGATCGTGGATTTTTGGGCGCCGTGGTGCGGACCATGCAAAATGGTAGCTCCGATCCTCGATAAACTTGCCAACGAATACGGCGACAAGGTGTTGATCGCCAAAGTGAATACGGATGATAACCCTGAATGGATGATGAAATACGGCATCCAGGGTATCCCGACCATGCTGTTCGTTTCAGGCGGCAAGATCGTCCATCGCCAGGTCGGCGCGCTTCCTGAGCGCATGCTGCGCGATACTGTCACACAATTTCTGGAGGTTGCACAGGCGTAGCCCACCAAGGAGGGCATGATGAAAAAATTCCTCGTCCCGATTATTCTGTTGACGGTTATCTCAGGCGCATGTTTGCCGCTGGCCGCGCCGGTAGACTCTGCCCCGCAGGTGGATTCGCAGGCGACACTCGACTCTATCGTAAAGACATCTGAGGTACAGACGCTCGCGGCTCTTCCCTCGCCGACAGTCGCTCCGGTAACCCCTACCGAGGCTTCAATTGTAGAGCCAACCCGGACATTGGAAGTTTTCGAGGCGCCTTCATCTTCTCCCATCCCCAATCTGACAACAACTCCTGCTACAGCCACATTAGGAACAGAGAATCCAACATCCCAACCTGTTACAACCGGGACACAAGCCACCTCCTCGTCTGGAACAATTACTCTGACTCCTACGTTAGGAATACTGACCTATGGAACCCTGCCTCCGGCAGTCCCCTCAGCCGGAATCACTCTCATAAACAAATCCAGGGTGCAGGCGTATATCTCCCTGCAAAATTACCCTCCAGACAGACCAGCGGCAATACTTGAATATCCGGTCAAGAAACAGGTCAACGTGAGCGCGCCGCTTGGGTACTACATCTATGTTGTCTGGGTTGGCGGCAGGCAAATCAATGGAGAATTCACTCTCCACAAAAACGACGACCTTACAATAACAATTTACAAGGATAAGGTCGTAATTCAATAAAAGGAAAAATTAAAAATGAAAAAAAGTTATATTTGGGCTGGCTTGTTGATTTTCAGCCTTCTGGTAAACGCGTGTGCGGCACAACCTGCCGAACCCACAGTAAGTGCTGAAGAGATACAACAAACGGCAGTCGCCGCCGCGTTCACAATTGTTGCTGAAACACAGGCAGCCATTCCAACCAATACGCCTGTCCCGCCAACCGAGACTCCGACGGCAACACCACTACCAACGGACACACCGATCCCCTCCCCGACGCTCGATCCGTTGGTTATTCCGACTTTCACAACTGCCCCACAGACATCCGGCAACACTGACCCATGTAACGCTCCTCTCCCGGGCTCTATTGATGGGAAGCCTACGAAGATTAGGCTTAAAAATGAAACGAAAGGCAGCCTTGTCATCTCTCTTTATCTAAACAAGACCCCTTTTGGAGAATGCGGATATAGAGGGTACAATCTGGAAAAAAAAGGTACTACAACAATTACAGACCTTGTTCAAGGCTGTTATAACGTGAGCGTTTTTGTGACCCAACCGAACAAGTCAACAAAGGCATTTGGATACGGTTGTATTAACAATCCTGACTTATGGGAATTTAAAATATTTGAAGAGAATGTCATTTTATTATCTCCCTAAACAATAAATACACTAGGATCAAAAAGTCGGCTCGCGAGCCGACTTTTTGATCCTAGTGGGAAAGTATCTGAGAGAGGAATAACTTTGTCCTATCCTCTTTGGGTTTATTAAATATTTCTGCCGGAGTACCGCTTTCAACAATCTGACCCTGGTCGAAAAAGAACATTCGATCTGCAACTGCACGGGCAAAACCCATTTCATGGGTCACAACAAGCATGGTCATTCCCGATTTTGCCAGCTCGACCATCACATCCAACACTTCCTTGATCATCTCCGGGTCAAGCGCGGACGTTGGTTCGTCAAATAACATGATCTTCGGCTGCATTGCAAGTGATCGGGCGATTGCAACCCGTTGCTGCTGCCCTCCTGAAAGTTGACCGGGAAACTTATCAGCCTGCTCGGGAATACCGACCCTTTCCAGCAACTCCATAGCAACGCTTTCAGCTTTATCCTTGGGCCATTTACGCACCCAGATGGGAGCCAATACAATATTCTGTAAAACAGTCAAGTGAGGGAATAGATTGAACTGTTGAAACACCATTCCGGTTTCCATTCGAATTTGTTCGATATTTCGCACATCATGGCTTAATTCGATACCATCAACGATTATTTGTCCGCGCTGGTGCTCTTCCAGTCGGTTGATCG
The DNA here is from genome assembly GCA_003484265.1 of Anaerolineae bacterium. Lineage (GTDB taxonomy): Bacteria > Chloroflexota > Anaerolineae > Anaerolineales > Villigracilaceae > Defluviilinea. The sequence continues at coordinate 34,722 of DNDO01000030.1, read as the reverse complement.
TACGGATGAATGTAGATTTACCCGAGCCGGATGGACCAAATATTACGATGACCTCCCGCTTCTTCACATCCATGTTTATGCCTTTTAAGGCATGAAACTTTCCATACCACTTATGCACGTCATGAGCCACAATTACAGGTTCGGTAGTATTAGTCGTTGACATTGATAAATTCTCCTTGCCTAGCGTTCGCCCACACCTAGGGACTTTTCCAACTGCAGGCTGGCGTAGGACATAAAATAACTAAATATCCAATAAATTAATGCTATGAAAATATACACCTCCCCCTGCAAACGAACAAATTCAGGGTCAGTGCCAAGAATGGATTTCCCCATCCCCAAAAGGTCATTTATCCCCACGATAACAACCAAGGTTGTATCTTTGAATAAGGAAATGAATTGACCTACGATCGAAGGGATTACGGCGCGCAGCGCCTGCGGCAGTACGATCAGCGTCATCGTTTGAAAACTGCTTAAGCCGATCGCTTTTGCCGCCTCCACCTGCCCCGGGGGAATGGACTGCAGTCCTCCTCGAACATTCTCAGCCATATACGCCGCACTAAAAACTGTCATTCCGATCAACGCGCGCAAAACACGATCAATCCGAGACTCAGCTGGCAGGAATAGGGCAAGGATGATCGAAAACATGAACAGGATCGTAATTAGAGGGACACCGCGGATCACTTCGATAAACAAGATTGAAAACAACTTAACCACCGGCAGGGATGACCTGCGCCCGAGTGCGAGCAGGACACCAATCGGAAACGACAACACGATTCCACCTACAGCAAGAAGAAGAGTGACAAGGAATCCGCCCCAAACAGTCGTCTCGACTTTTGGCAGCAATGTATTTCCATTAAACCCAGGTAGTATTACTAATACTATGAGAATTGAAGCAAGAAGCCATAGAGCAGTCACGTGCTGGCTTCGTATAAATCTGCTTTTCCCCAATAGATAACCCACATATATCAACACTGGGTTTATCAGGAAAGAAGCACGTACACCCAAGGTCAGCGTAGCCGCATCAAGCGGGATAACAGCGAATATTCCAAGCAAAATTGCAAGAAAGATCGCAAAAGCTTTAATATATTTCTCCCAGACCCCCCACGACATTCCAATCAAGAAAGTTGAAATCCAAAGACTTAGCCCGGTGCGCCAAATTTGATCGCGCGGATATTGACCGATAAGGTATAACAACGGAGCGCGGATAACAGGTCTCCAATCGGCAGTATTGAATACCCACGAAACAGCACCGATAACTGCAAAATAAATGATCGTCAACGACACCAGTGTCAGAAGCGAACTGAACCAGTTCCCAAAGAGGTTTTTTTTCACCCAGGTAACAAGACCAGGTGGATCCGGGGGGGCAAGCGTATCAGACCTTATCGTCATTGCTACCTTTCTACAAATTGAATGCGACGGTTATAGATATTTAGAATGAAGGATGTAATCAGACTTAAGATCAAATACGTTGCCATCACCATAAGGAAAACCGGCACAGCACGGCCTGCTTGATTAATTGTTACTTTTCCAACCGCGAACAAGTCTTGATAACCAATGGCGAGCGCCAAGCTTGAATTTTTTGTAAGATTTAGATACTGACTAATCAACGGCGGGATGATAACACGCATGGCTTGAGGGATTACTATCAAGCGAAGAACCTGAAAATTACTCAATCCAACTGCTTTCGCCGCCTCTGTCTGCCCTCGATCGACGGCCTGAATCCCACTACGGACAACCTCAGCGATAAAGGCCGCTGTGTAGGTTGTTAACCCAACCAGCAATGCACCAAATTCTGTTGAAAGGCGAAGCCCATTCTTAAAGTTAAATCCTTCCAGCACTGGCACATCCAACCACAAGGGAGCACCACCGGAGGCGAACCAGCCGATCAACGGCAAGGCAATAAGTATCCCCACTGAAGTTTGCACATAATAGGTTTCCCGCCCGGTCCTCTCCCGCACACTAATCAGGAATTTCCAGGCAAGTATTGAAAGGATCAAGCCTCCTACCAGGAAGGCGGCAAATACTCCACCGGTTTCAGTAAGACGCGGCCAAGTCAGATACAGACCTCTAATATTCAGGTAAATAGGTCCGGGAAATACAACACTGTTCTTAACCAGCGGCAATTGATTAAACACACCAAAATACCAAAGAAACAATAGAACCAGCAGGGGAATATTCCGATGAAATTCGATAAATGCGGTTGCAAGACGACTGAACAACCAGTTGGATGAAAGGCGTGCGAGCCCAATTAGAAACCCTAGTATGGATGCTAAAACAATTCCGGTAACTGATACGGTTAGCGTATTAGCCAACCCCACAATAAAAGCTCGCCCAAAAGACATGGTTGGGTCATACGGGATGGTGGATTCCGAAATTGGAAAGCCTGCCGGTTCACTTAAGAACTTATATGATAATGATATCCCGCGTTGGTTGGTGATCTCAACGAAATTTGACGCCATCCAATATAACAACCCTATAACAATTATGGATGAAAGAATTTGTGCGGCACTGCTTAAATATCGTTCGTCGCGCCAAACAGGAATTTTCTCTGTGGGTTGAATATTGGTTGCCATAGGCTCAGAAGTCCAATTTAGAACTGTGCGCAATCCCTAGGGACTGCGCACAGTTCGATAACTCTTTAGTAGTTCATCAGCTATTTGATCGCCGGAGCAACAAGCCAACCACCGTTAATACCGAGGTTGTTAGGTCCGCGCTCCAATTGGAAGACGCCATTGGCGCCAAAGTAGCGGTCATAGATTTCGCCGTAATTGCCGACTGCTGATATGGCATTCGCCAGAGCGGCCGCATCAACACCCAACTGGGTGTAACCCCAGTCACCTTCCGCGCCAAGCAATGTGCGGATATCACCATTTGGACTGGACTTCATCTCTTCTACATTTGCAGAAGTTACGCCGAATTCCTCAGCCGCGATCAAGGACCACATAACGGTCTTGACAAAGTCAAACCACTGGTCATCGCCTGCCGGGACGGCAGGAGTCAGATATTCTTTGGAAATGGTGAAGTCCAGTAATTTGTGGGCAGAAGGATCCTGCAAACCAACACGGATTGCCGCCAACTGTGAAGCATCGCTTGTTGCAGCATCACAACTTCCTGTATCATAGGCGCTGTAGACCGAAGCGGTATCTTCAAATGTGACTGATTCAAAAGAAATACCAGCATCAGCAAAAGCAGTAGCCAGGTTGGTTTCAGTGGTCGTGCCGGTGGTCACACAAATGGTGGCGCCGTCCATGTCTTCGAGTGTATTAATACCACTGTCACTGCCAACGATGAAGGTCTGACCGTCGTAGAACATCGTAACTGTGAAGTTACCCCATTCTGCATCACGTTTTGAATTCCATGTGACATTGCGCGAAAGCAGGTCAACTTCACCTGTTTGAAGGGCAGGACCACGATCAGCGGCGGTCAATGGGACAAACTCGACCGCAGTCGGATCGCCAAAAACGGCAGCGGCGACAGCACGGCAAAGGTCGGTATCGAACCCGGCGTTGTTTCCATTATCGTCCAGGAAGCCAAAACCTAGCAAATCAGTACGACCACCGCAGACGAGCTTTCCTCGTTCAAGAACACGGGCAAGGATCGTGCCATAGCCTTGAGGCTGGGTAATTACGGTTTCGCCCGGCACCTCAACGACAACTGTTTCAACCACGGTGACAACTTCACCGCCATTGGATGGTGCCGGCGCCGCACCTCCACCACAAGCCGCGAGCACAAGGCTTGCGATCATCAGAATCCCCGTTATTGCTAATAGTTTACGCATATTCTCCTCCTTTAGAGAAATAGTTATAGTTTACGAACTTTCGTTTTTTTAGGTACACAAGTTTTATGTTTGCCTCTATCCTCCTTTCGACAATTTCCTGTTACAAAACACAGTAAAATTATTATACACTATGATAATCCGTTATTTGTACAAACAATTACAAAACGAGCATTCGTCAATTTCAATAAGTCATTTACAGGCAACTTGATATTCAACCCTCTCTGACCGCCTGAAACATATATTTCGGTAAACTTTTGAGCGGACGAATCGATCACAACTTGAAACCCTTTATTGATCAACGCCAGAGGTGAAATTCCGCCTGCCCGCAAGCGTGTCAACTTTTCAGCTTCACGCTCGGACGGCAAATAAACCTTCTTTTCTCCAATTGCTGATGCCAGCAACTTTAGATTGACCGTAGATGGACCCGGCACAAGGACCAGTAATGGCTTCTTCCCTTTATCCCTCGTGACGACAATGGTTTTGAAAACGGAATCAGGCTCAACCTTTAGAAGATGAGCCACGTCCAACGCACCTAATTTTTCAGGTGGAAGTTCGAACACTTCGTATGGGATCTTGCGAGAATCTAATAATCGAGTGACATTGTTTATAACTGGCATATTGTATCCAAAGGCAGGTATGAATATTGAATTTTATATCATCCATGTTGAAAGATGAAGAGTATTTCGATAATTTGTCACAAAAGCATATCCAAATGATTTGGGAGGCGGATTCTTTTTTCCGCGTAGTAAAATACTTCCAATGAAAGAATCAGAAAAAGTAATTCCTCTGGAAAAACTACTTGAGCAGCTCCCTGAACACTTTTCACTGGCAGACAGGGAAATGGTCCAACGCGCCTACCGCGTCGCGGAAGAAGTGCATCGCAAACAACAGCGGCAATCCGGGGACCCATACATCAATCATTGTCTTGCAGTAGCAAGCATACTGGCTGACCTGCGAGTCCCGCCTGAGGTGGTGGTTGCTGGACTGCTCCATGACACAGTGGAAGATACTCATTTAACGCTCGAGGATATCCGGCGCGATTTTGGCGATACAGTTGCCAATCTCGTGAACGGTGTGACCAAACTTACAAACCTGCCTCGTGTTTCGCGAGGTGACCAACACACACACAAAGAGGAAGTATTAGAAGAAGCCAGGCTCATCGATGAACGCGCAGAGGCAAAAGGACGCAAACAGGACCTCAAATCTGAAACCCTGCGCAAGACCTTTCTCGCCATGGGTGATGATGTGCGTGTTGTTTTGATCAAGCTGGCAGACCGTTTGCACAATATGCGTACTTTGCACCATACACCGGAGGAAAAACAACGGCGCATTGCCAAGGAAACTCTCGAGATATTTGCACCGCTTGCCAACCGGCTCGGTATCTGGCAGATCAAGTGGGAACTTGAAGATCTGGGGTTTCGATACGTCAACCCGCAAAAATACAAGGAGATCGCAAAAAACCTGCAGGATAAACGCCCTGACCGGGAGCAGGAGATCGAAGACATTAAAGATAGCCTTGTCAAACTCCTGACCCAGCACAACATTGACGTGGAGATCAGCGGCCGCCCCAAGCATATCTACTCGATCTACAAAAAGATGACAAAAAAAGGCAAGCCCTTCGATCTCGTTCGTGACGTGCGCGCCATGCGGCTGATCGTGCCGGATGTGCCGTCGTGCTATGCTGCGCTGGGTGTGATTCATACCACTTGGAGACCCATCCCCGGCGAGTTCGATGATTACATCGCCGCGCCTAAAGATAACTTCTACCAATCCCTGCATACTGCCGTGATCTACGATGACAAGCGTCCGTTGGAGGTGCAGATACGCACAGCAGAAATGCACCAGAACGCAGAATATGGTATTGCATCACACTGGCGCTATAAGGAGGGTGGAAAGGGTTCCAGCAAAGTATATGAAGAGCGCATCAACTGGCTCCGCAGTATGATGGAGTGGCGTTCGGAGGTGAACGACGCGCAGGAATTCGTGGAGGGCATGAAGACAGACGTCTTCCAGGATCGTGTTTATGTTTTTACCCCGCGCGGCGATATCATCGACCTGTCGGCTGGTTCCACGCCGATAGACTTTGCCTACCACGTCCACACAGACATCGGCCATCGCTGTCGCGGTGCACGGGTGAACGGAAAACTCGTCCCGTTGTACCAGGAACTTAAAACCGGCGACCAGGTCGAGGTCTTGACGGCGAAACGGGGCGGTCCGAGCCGCGATTGGCTAAATCCAAACTTGGGACTTGTCAAAACGCAGCGCGCGCGCTCCAAGATCAAAGTCTGGTTCAAAAAGCAGGAAGTGGAACAAAACCTCGCGCAGGGACGCACCGCCATCGAGCGCGAACTACAAAGACTGGGTATTTCTGAAATGAACTTCGAAGTGATGGCGCGCGACCTCAACTATAAAACACCGGATGAATTCTTCATTGCAATCGGGTGCGGCGACCTCTCGCTCAGCCGCGTGATCCGCCGCTTCTCCGAATCAGAGGGAAGCTCAGATACACTTGTGGTCGGTAAACCTGTAAAAGACAGCGCATCCACTGATTCGGTGGAAGTGGTTGGGTTGAAAGGGTTGCTGTCGCAAATGGCAAGATGCTGTAGGCCCATGCCAGGCGACCAGATCGTCGGCTACATCACACGCGGGCGAGGCGCAACCGTACATAGACAGGATTGCCCGAACATCCTGCGCAGAAAAGACAAGGAACGGCTCCTGCAAGTGGATTGGGGTAAGGTAGAGCGCACATATCCCATCCCGATAAAAGTCCAGGCGTATGACCGCCAGGGATTGATGGGCGACATCTCCACCCTGCTCGACAGCGAGGGAGTTAACATCGGCAACGTTGCCGTCAACTTCAACAGAAGCATCGCGGATCTCGATCTTGTCGTTGAAGTAAAAAACCTCGATCAGTTGAGCCGCATTCTTACCCGCATCGAAACCCTGCCCAATGTTATGGAAGCACACCGCGTAAGACCAGGATAGCCCGATTTGCAATTTTGGATATTGGTTTTTAGATTTTGGATCTATGTACTGATTGATGGATAAACCACTATGTCATTAATAAGTGTCGAAGAAGCCCGCGAACGAATCCTCTCCCAATTTAAAACTGTAACAACTGAAATTATCTCTCTCGAATTAACTCCAAACCGCGTGTTGGCAATTGACATTATCGCCGAGGATGACCTGCCCCTCTTTAACAACTCATCCATGGACGGGTTCGCACTCCGCGCCACAGACTCTTCGAATGCCGCGCCCGCATCACCGCTGACCTTGCGCGTGGTCGCCGACATACCAGCCGGTTCCACGCCTACAGTTTCCCTCGCGCCCGGCGAAGCAGCGCGGATCATGACCGGCGCACAATTGCCCGAAGGCGCAGACGCTGTGATCCCCGTCGAAGACACAGACTTCAACGATCGCTCCGCAGGGACTCTCCCGCCTGAGACAGTAACCTTCTCTCGGCTTGTTAAGTCGAATGAGAACGTCCGTCCACGCGGCATGGATGTCCGC
>DNDO01000030.1:26657-27146 GCA_003484265.1 Anaerolineae bacterium | reverse complement strand
ATGCTCGCCATGTTAGGTTTCGCAAAGGTGGAAGTTTACAAACGCCCGCGTGTTGCATTGCTTTCTTCAGGCGATGAATTGCTCGAAATTGATGCGCCGATTGAATCGGGAAAGATACGCGATTCGAACTCGTCCATGCTGGCGGCGTTGGTCCAGAGTACAAACACGGACGTGTTGCGGTTGGGTATCGCAAAAGACACACGTGAATCAGTGACAAGCCTGCTAGAGGAGGCAGTCTCACAAAAAGTGGATGTCATTCTTACATCCGCAGGGGTCAGCGTAGGCGCGTTTGATTATGTAAAAGAAGTTGTCGAAGCACAGGGTAGTTTAAATTTCTGGCGTGTGAACATGCGCCCGGGCAAACCGCTGGCATTCGGCGAATATAAGAAGGTTCCGTTCATCGGTTTGCCCGGCAACCCGGTTTCGGCGTTCGTTGGGTTCGAGGTCTTTGTCCGGAATACGCTCGAGCGGCTTGGCGGCTTATCGGAC
>DNDO01000030.1:16028-26494 GCA_003484265.1 Anaerolineae bacterium | reverse complement strand
AAGCCGCCAAGCTTGGCGGCTTATCGGACGGAGGCAGGCAAACGGTCCGCGTAAGCTGCGAAGAGGAAATATTGTCCGATGGGCGCGAGAGTTACCTGCGCGCCGTCGTCAGTGAAAAAGACGGCGGATTAATTGCCAGTCTCACGGGTCATCAAGGGTCTGGAAACCTATTGTCGTTGGTACAAGCGAATGCTTTACTAATTATCCCCGCTGGTGTAAAATGCGTGCCTGCTGGTCAGGAAGTAACAGCCTGGCGGCTTTGAGGCTAAATGGAAAAACGATTAACACAGGTTACTGTAGCGCTTACGATCATCGGTTTGCTGGTTTCGATCTATATGACGATCTATAAAATAACATCCAACGACAATATGTGCGTTGGGTCCAAAGATTGCTCGGTAGTAAACGCAAGCAAATATTCTGAAGTGAACGGCATTCCTGTGGCAGTGGTCGGCGCCATCGGGTATACCGTACTGCTTGGAATTTTATGGCTCGAACGCAAAACCGGTTTCATTAAAGACAACGGCAGCTTGATTTTTTTCGGGATTTCCTTGATCGGTTTCCTCTTCACCCTCTGGCTCATCTATGTGGAGGTCGCGCTCCTCAAAGCATACTGTCCGTTCTGTCTAGCGTCACAAGCCTCGATGACTTTAATATTTATCATTTCAGTTATTCGCGTGGTTCGACAACCTTAATCCTGCAGGAGGAATGAATGCCCCGTATCAAATGTCATTACGTCGATTGTATCTTTATAGATGAAGGTTATTGCAGTGCCGCTGCAGTCGAGATAGACCCCGACACCGGCTGTAACACCTACTCCCCGTCTGAAGATGCAGCAGCTGAATGGGAGGAAGAGGAAGAAGAAGGCGAATGGGATGAGGAGGAAGAGGAAGAAGATGATCTTTGGGAGGAAGACGACGACTTTTAACGTTTAATCCTTAACTGAAATTTGATCGTGTTCAGCTGAATTGATCCACCCCTGCAGGGACCTGGCGTTGCCGGGTCCCTACTTTTTTCCCGTAAACTGATACAACAGCACACCAGCTGCAACGGAGAGGTTCAAGGAACTCGCGCGTCCCATCATAGGCAGGGAGACGGTAATATCCAACGCTTTTGACTGTTCAGAGGTTAATCCCCTTTGCTCGCTGCCGAGCACCAAAACCCAGGGTGACGCTGGAGAGTGCAAATTGTATTGCATTTCAGCGTGGGCGGAGGCGCCGATCAATTGATATTTCCTGGCGCGCGTCCAGTGAAGAAATTCATCGAACGAAGCCGGAACGACGGTCTTCCAGAACAACGCTCCCATGCTTGCTCGAACGACTGAGGGATGATACAACTCGACTCCGCCATCGAGAAGGAACAGTGTGTCAATGCCGACGGCGTCCATAGTGCGCAGGATCGTCCCGACGTTGCCGGGGTCCTGCGCAGAGACGATCGCAACGGCAGAGCCCATTGGTTGGAGATTCGAAATTTTTGTCTGTCGCTGGTGAACGATCGCAAGGATGCCCTGCGGGTTGTCCTTGTCAGCCAGCGATTCCATCACTTGCGGCGAGACAGGCTGGGGTTTATGAGTGAGGCGCGAGATCAACTTGTGTGCAAAACTGCTTGTCAATGTATCAGGGGCGTACAGCACAGACTCCACATCCCATCCTGCTTCGACAACCTCTCCAATGTGACGAATGCCTTCCACTAGGAACATTCCGCTTTCGCGCCGAGCCTTCTTTTGACGCAAGGCGCGCGCTTGTTTAATAAGCGGATTGCTCGTGCTGGTAATAAATGGTTTATCCATAACCCCCATTGTAATCAAGAACGCAATACTGCGGTCTCCAGCTCTCGGAATTATTCTCCAGCTACGACGATCAGTTTAGCGATCATGCCAGACACAATATGACCCTCTGTCCGGCAAATGATCTGATATTCACCTGGCTCCGTCGGCGCAGTGAAGATTGTGCTGAAATCGCCTCCCGGCTGGATATCGACCTCTTCCCAGTATACGTTTACCTGATCATCCTCTTCGAAGGTTTGACCGGCAGTTGTACCCAATTTCATGATAACAAAGTTATGCACGACCGCTCCAGAATTGACAATACTGATCGTGATTTCCTCCCCCGCGGGGACGACGAACTGATTCGGTACAAATTGGAAATCGGTCATCACGACATCGATCGCCGTAGAGGGAGCTCCTCCTCCGCCGCAGGATGCAAGCAACATAACAATGCCCAATCCAATAAAAAGAATATATTTTCTCATTGTCTCTCCTTTATTTATATCTTCTCACTGATTGTAATACCGCTGACCGATACCATCAATCTTCCGTTTTGAGTTGTTGTGTTGTACACTGCTTGAATCAGACACAAATTTCACGGACAATATAAAACGCTATAAGGAATAAAACATGACCGTAACCCGCATCGGCGAAACACAAGCTAAACCAGAAACCGCCAACTCCCTGCGCAACTTTCTGCTCTCGATCATACCTATGATCAAATCCTCCCAAGGATGCGAATCCGTTATACTCTATCAATCCCACGACGATCCAACCAAATTTACAATGATCGAAGTCTGGGACAACATCGAATCGCATCAAGCATCCGTCAAGAACATCCCGCCTGAAATGTTGACCGAGATCAGACCCCTGCTCGCGTCCGCGCCAACTGGCGGATATTACACAGGGGTTGATCAACCTTGAACACGGATCGATTTATTATCGTTTCCCCGGGCGACCTTGAAAATTACCTCGACCTTGCCAGCAATATCGCAGAAGCCTCATGGCCCGAATTCATGCTCCACGATCCCATCGCGAACGAGAACTGGCACGAACTTTTTGACCGTTTTGGCGACTACCAATTTGCCATCTTCGATACAGAAGCCAACCGTATGGCGGCGATGGGCAACAGCATACCCTTTCATTGGGACAATGAGGTCGCAGACCTCCCAGAAGGCGGCTGGGATTGGGTATTCCTGAAAGCGGTTGAAGACAATAAGAAGGGTATTTCGCCGAACATTCAATCTGCAATTCAAGTAGCTATTCATCCTGATTACCAAAATCAGGGATTCAGTTCAAGGATGGTACATACGATGCGCTCCATTGGCGAATCCAAGGGATTCAAGAACCTCGTCGCCCCAGTTCGCCCAAACCAGAAGAAGGAATATCCGCTGATCAGCATAGACGATTACATCACCTGGCCGAACGACGATGGCTTGCCATTCGATGCGTGGCTGAGGGTACATGCACGGTTGGGGGCGAAGATCATCAAGCCCTGCCATCAAGCCATGACGATCCGCGGCACATGCGCTGACTGGGAGTCATGGACTGGATTGAAATTCTTACAAAGTGGACGATACGTAATCCCCGGCGCACTCAATCCAATGGATATGGCAGTTGAAAACAATGAAGGAGTTTACATCGAACCAAATGTTTGGATGGTACACACATTATGAACAAAGAACAAATCAGATCTATTAACCCAGGTGAAGTAATAGGCTTTCAAGACTCTGTCAACCAACTTACAAGGGAGTCGTGGCCCGAATTTATGTGGCACAATTCTGTCATTAAGGAGCACTGGGATGATCTCTTTGATCGATTCCCTGAATACCAGGCGATTCTGCTCGATACGAAGACAAACCAGCCGATTGCCGTTGGTCACAGCCTGCCATTTGTCTGGGAGGCTGAACTCAACCGTCTCCCAGACAACGGCTGGGACTGGGTCGTAAAGAAGGCTGTCCAGGATCACAAGGAAGGGCGAACACCGACCGCCCAAGTCGCGATCATTGTCGCGATACATACGGAATATCAAAGACAAGGCTTGAGTTCAAAGGTCTTGCAGGCCGTGCGGAGTATCGGAGAATCTAAAGGGTTCACAAATCTTGTCGTGCCAGTCCGCCCAAATCTTAAACGGCTTTATCCATTGATAAATATGGATGATTATATTCAATGGACCAACGACGAGGGCATGCCTTTCGATGCCTGGCTGAGAGTCCACGTGCGTTTGGGAGGGAAGATCATTAAAGTATGCCCGCAGGCAAAGACAGTTCTTGGCACACGGGCAGAATGGGAAGAATGGACAGGCTTGAAATTTCCACAAAGCGGAGAATACATCGTCCCTGGCGCGCTCAGCCCGATGGAATTAGACATTGAAAAAGATGAAGGAATTTACATCGAACCGAATGTGTGGATGCAGCATTCCCTTGCCTAATTTATAATAACTGCATGAAATTACATCACAGTTTGGTGCTAACCTTCACTTACTTCCTCTTTGCCTGTCAACCCGCAACTCCCTCAATAATCACGATCATCGACGGTGATGAGACAGTCACGGTTCAAACAAATGAGCAAGCTCCCTCTATACTGCTCGCTCAAGCAGGGGTAACTATCAACCAAAACGACCGCATCCTTATAAATGGGGTCCCTGTCACGGTGGATGAGCCGATTACGAACAATCCTATGACTTTACAAATCCGCCGCGCAGTAATGGTGACGATCAACACGTCCGTTGGACAACAGCAGATTCAGACATCCGCATTAACAGTGGGAGAAGTTTTGGAAGAGGCGGGGATTACCCCAAACATACGCGACACGATTAACCCGCCGATCAATTCTCCGATCTCCAGCCTAGATCCCTCTAATTCTTCAATCACAATCATTCCCGCGCTCGATATCACGATCACAGCAGATGGAAAATCAATGCAAACTAAATCATCCGCGCGGACAGTCGGAGAGGCATTGGCTGAGGCTGGGATTCCGCTTCTTGGGCTCGACTACAGCCTCCCGCCTGAGAATGAGGTGCTGCCTCCTGATGGGCAGATCAAAGTTATCAGGGTCAGCGAATCGGTATTGCTGGCGCAAAAGCCTATCCCATTTGAAAATGAATTGATCGCCTCGACGGAAGTCCCGCTCGATCAAACCCAAATATTATCACCCGGCGAAAACGGTGTCAGCGTACAGCGCATCCGCGTCCGCTATGAAGACGGGCAGGAAATTTCGCGCAAAACCGAAGACGAAACGATGGTGCGACCGCCCAAGACGCGCACCTTGGCATACGGCACCAAGGTCGAGATCAAGACCGCTGTGGTGAACGGTGTGGAGATAGAATATTGGCGCGCCGTGGAGATGTACGCAACGTCGTATTCGCCATGCAACCTCGGCACGAGCACTTGTGGATCCACCACGGCGAGCGGCAAACAGTTGAAGAAAGGAATGGTGGCGCTTCGAACCGACCTTTATTTCAGCCTGCGCGGTCAGCCGCTTTACATCCCTGGCTATGGTTTTGCCACAGTCGAAGATGCGTGCGGCGGTTGTGTCGGCAAACCCTGGATCGATCTCGGATTCACTGATGCCGATTATGAACCCTGGCATTCCGTCGTGACTGTGTATTTTCTCACTCCCGTTCCGCAAAATGTCGTTTTCACATTGGAATAGCACCCTCCGCACCACATGCCTAAACTTGAAAAGATATTGCTCGCGATTCTTACCGCTGCCATCCTATTATTGGCGGGGGTTGTTACAAGACTATATCAAACAACATGGATACAGCCTCTTGGACCACCGCTCCAGGAACCCTTCCCCACTCCGTTTGGGATGCCCCCCACTTGGACACCATATCCCACCTCGATGGCCGCGCCTCTTTCCACGCTCGAACCTGAAACAATTCAGGTTGCCTTATCCACGCCTGATGAATTACCTCGGATCGCAGGAAAATGTGGAGGCACATCCCCCACCTTCATCCTCGTCATCGGCAGTGACACCCGAGCAGACAGTTACCTCTACGGGCTTGCAGATGTCATCCGGCTCGTGCGTATCGACTTTGCAAACCCCAGAGTGACCGTCCTCGAGATCCCGCGCGACTTGTGGGTTGAGATCCCGGATATCGCTGACAACCTTAGCGGACAAGATCACGAAAAACTAAATCAAGCATACCTATATGGCAATCCAGGCTTTGGCTATTCCAACGACCCTGCTGGCGGACCGGGTTTACTAGCGCGCACGCTCATATTGAATTTTGGCACACAGATCGATCATTATGCCGCTGTCAATATGAGGACGTTCGAAAAGATCGTTAACGCCGTGGGCGGGATAGACATAACCCTGCCTGAAACTGTTGATGGGCGCTCAGCAGACGACCCGGCTGAACGATTGCTTTTTCGACGAGGCCCGCATCATTTGAACGGCGAGGAAGCCCTCACGCTGGCGCGCATCCGTATCGATGGCGTATTCTCCCGCGCAGCCAACCAGGACCGCGTCCTTTGCGCCCTGCGTGAAAAACTGACCAGCCCCGATGTCGTCTCAAAGATCCCCAGCCTGATACAATCCTTTCGTGGCGCAGTACAAACCTCCCTTAGCCCCGAACAGCTGAGTCAGATCGCCTGCCTTGCCACACAGGTCGAACCACAAAATATCATCTTTACCAGTTTTCCCCAGGAACTTTTCGAGCAGGGACGCACATACGATCCGTTATTCAAGAAACGCGTTTTTACCTGGAAAGTGGATTTCAATATTTTACGGGAATATATTCAGCAGTTCAACAAGGGCATGTGGCCTGAAACAGTGTCAGCAGCTCAGGGACAAAAAGAAAGCGAAACTCACTTTTGCCAATGACCGAAATTCCTCCCCTCAACATCACCTCACTGCTCAAGCGATTCGGCTTGCGTGCTGACAGAAAACTTGGTCAGAATTTTTTACAGGACCCCTTCGCGCTCGAAGCCATTGCCTCAGCCGCAGAGATCCAACCGAGGGATATCGTCCTTGAGATCGGACCCGGCCTGGGGAGCCTGACGCGCTACCTTGCAGCATCCGCACGACAGGTCGTTGCCGTCGAACTTGATCGCGATATGCTGCCTCCATTGAAAGAAGTGACTTCCGCATACGACAACATAAACATCGTACATGGCGACATTCTCAAACTTTCCCCCATGGATCTTATACAGGAGCCAGGTTATCTCGTCGTTGCAAACATCCCATATTACATCACATCAGCCATTATTCGCCATTTGCTCGCACAGTCTCCGAAGGGTGAAAACCAACCCAAACCGCGCCGTATAGTGTTAACAGTCCAGAAGGAGGTTGCGACACGGATCTGTGCCCAACCGGGCGATATGAGCATCCTTGCCTTGAGCGTCCAGATATATGGAAAGCCGCGATTAGCAAAGCACATCCCAGCCAATGCATTCTTCCCTCCCCCGAAAGTCGATTCAGCCGTCCTTTGTGTGGAAATTTATCCGGAACCCATCGTCCCACCTGAATTTATTGATACCTTCTTTAAACTCGTCAAAGCCGGCTTCAGCCAAAAACGAAAGACACTGCGTAATTCGCTGTCCGCAGGACTTCATATCTCTGCACAACATGCCGAGGAACTCCTCGACAAAGGGGGCATTGATCCACGCCGCCGCGCAGAGACCTTGAGCATTCAAGAATGGCAAAATTTGTGCGCTCTTTACAAATAGAAATACTCCGCCACAAGAAAGACAGTAGTTAATAGATTATTTTTCTTCAACTTCAATCGTATGAGGACGGCTTCTCTTTCGCAGATCACGATAATGCCACTTTACATCCCATATTCGCAGCGCCGCTTCCATTTGGATCAAGATCGACATTTTTGAATTACCCCAACGACGGTCTGAAAAGTGAATGGGCACCTCAACGATATCGTATTCCATTAAATAAGCCACATAGGCCATTTCCACCAGAAAAATATAACCGCTGGACCGAATTCGTCCAAGCGGCATCGCTTTCAGCGCGTCACGTTTCCACATGCGGTACCCGGTCGTCACATCGTGCAATGGAAAGCTGAGGATCGACCGTGCGTAGGTGTTGCCAAAAGCAGATAAAGCCTTTCGCCATAGGGGCCAACGGTCGGAAAGCGATCCGCCTTTTACATAACGAGATCCTATCACCACATCACAGGATTCGATACAGCGTGCCATATCAACCAATACGGCGGGGTCATGGGAAAAATCCGCGTCCATCTGGACAACAGCATCTGCTCCGGTATCGAAAGCCTTAGCGAATCCTTCAAGATAAGCGGACTTCAATCCCAGCTTTCCTGTCCGGTGCAAAACATGCAATCTTCCCGGATGTTTCTTTGACAATTCTTCAGCGATCTGACCAGTATTATCGGGGCTGTTATCATCAACAACCAAAAGGGACAAGTCCAATGGTAGTAAAAATAAAGCGGAGACCAGTTTGGGTAGGTTCTCCGCTTCATCATAAGTCGGTAACACTACGGTGATCTTCACAACCGCCCGCTCAACACATCTTTCTTCAATTGATCGACACTGGAAAACCGTCCAAACACGGAGGGCATTTCAGCAACTTTGATCGACAACCTGTCACGTCGTTTCGCTGCCTGTTCGCGATCCTTAATCGGGTAAAAGTAATCAAGTGATTGTTCAAGGCGTGAACTGATCCGTTCATGA
The DNA here is from genome assembly GCA_003484265.1 of Anaerolineae bacterium. Classification (GTDB taxonomy): domain Bacteria; phylum Chloroflexota; class Anaerolineae; order Anaerolineales; family Villigracilaceae; genus Defluviilinea. The sequence continues at coordinate 18,085 of DNDO01000030.1, read as the reverse complement.
AATGCTGATAGGTTTGGAGGCGTCATAACAACAACAAAATCCGTCGGGCTGATATGACCGAGAAAATCCTCCGCCCCGCCGGATTCCTTCATCGTATTGTGGATCATTAGGCTGACCGCGCGCAACACATCATCGGATGCAACAAACCCATATGCTTCGCGGAAAGAGTCAAGGTGTCTGATCGAGATATGAAGCAACGCCCAACCGCTTTTATGAATTGCATCCGAAAGGCGCTCATCTACAAGAGGTCCTTCCGGCAATCCACTAACAGGGTTGGTCAACGATCCCTGGCTCACTCGTTTTAGCGCATTGCGAACACGCAGGCGCAACTCCTGTACATCGAACGGCTTTGTGATGTAATCATCGGCGCCGACCTCAAACCCCTGCAGGCGGTCGACACGTTCACGTTTTTCTGTAAGGAAGATGATTGGAATTTCCTGGGTGCGACGGTCTTCACGCAGGCGTCTGGCAACTTCATATCCGTCAATATCAGGTAGTCGAATATCTAGAATAATCAAGTCCGGGAGAATCGTATGTCCAGCCCGCACGCCGTCTTCCCCCCAGTTCACGGTAAACACATCGTACCCTTGAACGCGGAAATATGCATTCAGCATTTCAGATACGTCAGGGTCATCTTCCACAATTAATATTTTATGTTTGGCTTCTGCCACAATATCCCTGCGTTAGGTAATGGGTTCTTTCTGAATGACAAATTCACAAACGGCGTCCCCCATTGCAACACATTTCGATTCGTTGACACGAAATTCATTACCGCCAGAAACCCACTTAAGGGATTCCTGAAGCAATCCTGTCGCGATGTAACAAACCGGCTTATCAGCATTTGTGCGGCCCCAACACACCGGACACTTATGAATGGTCCAAATAAACTCTGAATCTTTCTCTTCGACGGTGCTTTGTTGATCGCTAAGTTGTGAAAATATTTTTGCAAATGCCGGCAAGCCTATCCGCAGTTTGGATTGAAGCGGCAGGACGACAAATGCCAGATCCGCCGCGCCGGCCAGTGCCCCAAAATTCTTCAATGCATCAGAAAAAGTGGCGCGTCCGGCTCGAAGAGCCAGACCTCGACCGCCGCGTGGTCCGTACATTTCTTCTAAGGAAACGCCTACAGCTGAAAGTTCTGCGAAATCAAATCCCTTGTCCAGATTATCAGGTGGGTAGTTTTCAATATAATGATTCAAGCCAGCAAGGTTAAGGATGGCATTGAGTCCGTTTTTACCCATCACTTCTTCCAATGACTTGATGATGATCAACCCAAATTTGTTGGGGTAATATAATCCAGCGTTTTGAACAGGGCTCATGCGTGACTCCAGTTAAATCAATTTTTCTAGATCTTCAGCGGCGCGTCTCATATCCAGGAAGATCAAGCCAAGTTTTGCTTGCTCTCGGGCCAGCGCAGTTAGAACCGCCTCTTCACCTACTGACATCAAGACAACATATCCCTTTTCCCCTTTGATATATACCTGTTCAAGCGATCCCCTGCCCAACTCTGTTGCTATCCGTTCGCCAAGGGATAACATTGCCGCAGACATCGCCGACACACGATCTTCTTCAACACCCTGAGGAAGGGCTGATGCTATGCTCAAACCATCCACACTTACGACAGCGGATGCCTCAATATCGGTGGATGATGCCTGTAGTTCTCGCAGACGGTCAACCATTTGTTGCGTTCGTGACTTTGACAAGACAGCCCTCCTGCACAGAAGAAATCTCCAGCAATTTTTTACTGGTGAATTATTACGAGATGTGGCGATAATATTAGCGTAGTGGACAAAAAGTGTCAAGCCAGCATGCCAAAAGACCCCTTAATCCTTAACAAAAGCGTAAGTCTTCGGAGGCATATCAAACACACAAACAACAATTATGTACAAATACGCCATACGTATTGACACTCAATAATGCGTATGGTAAACTACGCCCCGCTCAATAAAACTGGTCCCGTGGTGTAGTGGCCTAACATGCGGCCCTGTCAAGGCCGAGACCGCGGGTTCGAATCCCGTCGGGACCGCTGACAACGATAAAACACAATAGGTGTTCAA
>DNDO01000030.1:8269-15745 GCA_003484265.1 Anaerolineae bacterium | reverse complement strand
GTGTTTTATACGCTATAGTGTGGAAAACGAAGATTGTTCAGAAGAGGGCTAAAGGTCAAAAAAAGAATGCGCGCGGATTATCCAATGCTGTAAAATTATCACATGGGAAAGTTCTTTGCTGGTGATTACACAGGTCCCGCGTTTGAGTTATTTGGTATATCGCATATTGCAGCGCTGTTCGTTTTGATCGCGATGAATGTGCTCCTTCTTCGGTTTAAAAACCCTGACGAAAATAGAAAGTTTGCGATTCGCTGGTCGCTGTCGTTGATTCTATGTGGTAATGAGATCGCCTGGCATCTTTGGAATATTGCGGTTGGCAGGTGGAGTATTCAAACCATGCTTCCTCTACATCTGTGCAGTGCGCTGGTTTGGATGGGGGCTCTCATGCTTGTCACAAAGAGCTATCGGATCTATGAATTCATGTACCTGCTTGGAATCGGCGGGGCAATACAGGCTTTAGCCACACCCGACATTGGGATCTATGGTTTCCCACATTTCAGGTTCTTCCAGACATTCATTTCGCACGGACTGATCATCACATCCGCAATTTATATGACTGTCGTGGAAGGCTTCCGCCCTCAATGGAAGTCTCTGTTACGGGTGGTGGTATGGATGAACGTATACGTAGTGATCATTTACTATATAAACAATGCCATTGGAAGTAATTACCTAATGATCAACTACAAACCCAACATCCCGAGCCTTTTGGATATTTTGCCACCCTGGCCAACTTACATTCTTTATATGGAAGCCATCGGGTTCATTACCATCCTTTTGCTCTATCTGCCATTTGCCATTCGAGATTGGCGGCAATTCAAATTAAGGTAGAATATATGCACATCGTCGCCGGGGCGATGGCGGAATCGGCAGACGCAACAGACTTAAAATCTGTCGTTGGTAACAACGTGAGGGTTCGACCCCCTCTCGCCCCATCCCACAAATGTCATTGCGCTTACACCCGGCAGTAGGTTTTGCCCAAGGACGACGAGCGCAATGACATTTGCATCTGAAAGGTTGGCTATGTATTTCACCCGTCAACAACTGGAAGAGATCGAAGACAAAAGCCTTGCCCCTTACGGCATGAGAAGCAGGGACACTAAAGGGCGCGCTTATCTGGATAACGAACCCGATTATCGGACTTCCTTCCAGCGCGATCGCGACCGCATCCTGCACACAACAGCATTTCGGCGGCTCGAATATAAGACGCAAGTCTTCATCAACTATGAAGGCGACTACTTCCGTACCCGCCTCACACACACGCTGGAAGTTGCGCAAATCGGCCGAACATTAGCCCGTGCTCTGGGCGGAAACGAGGACCTCGTCGAGAGCATTTGCCTTGCGCACGACCTGGGACACTCTCCTTTTGGTCACTCCGGTGAAGTAGCGCTGGCGCGCTTGATGAAAGACTTCGGAGGCTTCGATCATAATAGGCAGTCCTTCCGTATCGTTACGGAACTCGAACAACGGTACCCGGAGTTCCCCGGCTTAAACCTCACCTGGGAAGTGCGCGAGGGAATGGTAAAACACGAATCTGAATATGACGTTTCAGATGCAAAAGATTTCGGACCTGAACTGCGAGGCAACCTTGAAACGCAGATCGCCAACGTGGCAGACGAACTCGCTTACACAACACACGATCTGGACGATGGTTTGCGCTCGAATATGATCACACCGCAGATGCTCGATGGCATTTCTCTCTGGCAGATCCTGCGCGAAACATACAATTGGCACGGACCCGACCTGAGCGAGATGGAGCGACACCGGATGATCCGCCAGCTGGTTGGCATTATGGCTACGGACATGGTCGAAGCAACTGATAAAAGAATAAAGGAAAGCAAGGCAAAATCCGCAGGTGATCTCCAGAAATTGAAACACAATGTGATCGGATACAGCGAGGAAATGCAAAGACGCAACCGTGAACTCAAGGATTTCCTTTACAAGAATATGTATCGCCATTTCCGCGTGGTAAGAATGCAGGTCAAGGCAGAAAGACTGATCTCAGACCTCTTCAATGCGTATGTCCATGAACCATTAATGCTTCCTGATTCAGCACAGGCGGGAATCGATAAGCGCGGACTGGAACGAACGATTTGCGATTACATCGCCGGCATGACAGACCGCTATGCGATCGAGGAACACCAAAAACTTTTCAATCCATTGGAAAAGCCATAATAAAGAGGAGGCCGATATATGACTCAAAAACCTCAATACCTGACGCCGGAAGGCGAAGCAAAGCTCAAGGCAGAATTAGCCGAATTGACAGGTGCGAAACGCCAGGAACTGGCGGAGCGACTTCGCTCAGCCATTCAGATGGGCGATCTTTCAGAGAATGCCGATTACCACAAAGCCAAGGAAGATCAATCCTTTTTGGAGGGACGCATTCAGGAGATCGAAGCCATCCTGCGAACAGCCACGATCGTGGAACGAAAGCAAACCGACATCGCAGGTGTGGGATCGAAGATCACAATACAGGAGGAGGATTACGACCCTGAAACGTTCTACCTGGTCGGCGCAAAAGAGGCTGATCCACGCAATGGGAAGATCTCCAACGAGTCGCCATTTGGAAAGGCGTTGATGGACCACAAGGTTGGAGAGGTCGTCGAGGCAGAAACGCCGGGCGGCAAAGTGAAGTTGAAAATACTGAAGATCGAGTAACATCCTGTTAAACAAAAAAATGACCGACGCGTGCGTCGGTCATTTTTGATTCAGCGTAGGGTCAGTTCACGACCGAGGCCAGATCGCCAGTTCCAATGTGATGCGTTCGAAGTAACTGTTCTGGGGCAGAGCACCCATGCCATATTCCAAATCCACAGCAGTGGCAAGGAGTTGAAGAGTCTCTGTCTCTAAAAGGACCTGTTCGCCCGGGCGTACAACATTCAGATCGCCTTTAGGCTCAAGTCGTGCGCGGATATTTGGGTCGTTGTATGCATGTTCTGACATCAAAACTTTGGTCGCGGTCTTGATATCATTCTTATCAAAAAGCCAGATTTCCAACGCCGCGACTTTTTTCGGTTCACCCACTCCGATAGTTTCAGATACGCCTACACCATATTCGCCGAGGAATTCACCGCCACCGGTGTCGATACTGAACGACTCATCATATAAGTCGTCGCCAAGGACGTACGTGGTCATGGTTTGGGTGATGGGAGGTGCAAGACCCATTTCCTCAAAGTTGGTCTTCTCGGCGTCCCGGCTGGCTTGCGCGGCTTGCATGACCGCTGTCGTGGACCGTGGTCCCCTGCGCAATAGGCGATACAAATATAACCCGCCTGCACCCAAAAGAATAACAATTACAGCTATGGATGCATAAACAACGGCACTGGTCAGACCATCCCTGCCAGAATCCGCTGGTGCGGGAGTAATGGATCCCTTGGCGTTCTGAATTAATGCGCCATAATTTTGTATTACGGCAGGATCTGTAGTGCCGGGGTTGGCTTGGACACGGAGATATGTAGCGCCAGCTGCATTGCCAAGATCGTCCCATCGACGTACGGCATCATTTGGGTTGTTCGTACGGGCATATGCTTCGGCAGCCATGCGCAAATAATCATCCTGCAGATCCGCACGCAATACATCTGGAGTTGTGTTGGTGACTTCAATCGGCCACAACCCCCAGGCAATTATCAAGCCCAACATCAAACCCAAAATCACGCCAAGAATCAAAGCCACTCGTGGATTCTTAAGGAGATTCTTTATGATCGCAATTACTGCTTCCATGGCAAGTCCTTTTATTTTCGGATGTTCCCTAGATTATATACCATCATGCGATGATTACAAACGCTGAAAGTATCATTCCGCCATTTCAGGGATGACAGACTCGAGCAGAAAAGTTTCCTCGCAATTGATACATTGCGCTTCACGTTTATTTGCATAAACCAGTAACCCATTACAATTCGGGCAGGGTTGTTTGATCGGGCGCTTCCAGGACGTGAAATCGCAATTCGGATAATTTGCACAACCGTAAAAGGTGCGTCCCTTGCGGGTCTTTTTCTCAACAATGTCGCCATGATCCTTCGGACAATGGACCCCGATCTTCTCGAGCCAGGGTTCAGTATAACGGCACGTCGGGAAGTTTGCACAGGAGATGAATTTTCCGTAACGGCCAAAACGGATGACGAGCTCACCTCCATCTTCGGGACAGATGCGCCCTATTTTCTCAGGCTCTCGCTTGGTAACAGGCATCTCCGCCTGCGCCTTCGCAAGGTCCTTCGAAAACGGGTGGTAAAACGTATGGATAACTTCCGACCATTCCGCCTGTCCATTCGCAATCATATCCAGGTCTTGTTCCATGCGGGCAGTGAACTTGTAATCAACGATATCCGAGAAATATTGCACCATGAGGTCATTGACTTCTGTGCCGATTTCTGTTGGCATGAGCCTTTTCTCTTCACGAACAACGTATCCACGTGCCTGGATGGTAGAGATCGTCGGTGCATACGTGGAGGGACGTCCAATACCATCCTCTTCCAACGCCTGGACCAGGGACGCTTCGGAAAAACGTGGGGGCGGTTGTGTGAAATGTTGTTCAGGAATCAATCGGACAAGTTCCTGCTTTTGCCCCTCTTCCACGCCTGCTGGAATCTTGGCATTCTCTTCATCCTCTTCAGATCTTACGTCTTCGTTCTTTGCCTCTTCATAAACAACCAGAAAGCCCGCAAATTTCACAGCTGATCCCGATACGCGCAAAAGATACTCGTGATTGGTTGTTTTGCCCGTCACTTCAACTTGCAAAGTATCGTACACAGCCACTTCCATCTGCGATGCGACAAACCTCTGCCAGATCAAACGATACAACTTGAACATGGCGGGGTCAAGATATTCCTTCATTTGTTCGGGTGTGCGCATCACTGACGTGGGACGGACTGCCTCGTGCGCTTCCTGTGCGTTGGCTGATCGTTTCGTATATTGAGGCGGCTCGGGCGGCAAGAAGTCAGCGCCATATTTCCCGGTCACGTATTCACGCGCTTCCTGTTGCGCCACCGGGGACACATTGGTCGAATCTGTCCGCATATAAGTGATCAATCCGGTTGCGCCGCCGCCGTCACCCACGTCCTGACCTTCATATAAGCCTTGTGCAAGTGCCATAGTCCGCTTGGCTGTAAAGCCAAGTTTGCGGGAAGCCTCCTGCTGCAAAGTCGAGGTTGTGAATGGCGCAGTGGGTTTGCGTCGGCGTTCGCCGCGTTTGACTTTCGTTATCGAAAATGCGGCAGTTTCCATGTCCACAAGGATCGGGTTGACGATCCCTTCATTTGGAAGTTCGGGGTCATTCCCATCGATCTTCGCCAGCTTGGCTACGAATGTGGATGTCAACCCGTCGGGCTTGAACTCACCATGGATCGACCAATACTCGACCGGCACGAAAGCCTCGATCTCACGTTCTCTCTCGACGATTAGTCTGAGAGCCACCGATTGAACTCTCCCCGCTGACAGCCTTCCACGCACCTTTTCCCACAGAAGCGGGCTGATGCTGTATCCGACCAAACGGTCCAAAATGCGGCGTGCCTGTTGGGCATCCACAAGGTCCATATTGATCGGGCGGGGATGTCCGAACGCATCCTTGATGGCAGGTTCAGTGATCTCGTGGAATACAACACGTTTGGTTCGTTCCGGCTCGATCTCCGCCGATTCCATTAAATGCCAGGAGATCGCCTCGCCCTCGCGGTCGGGGTCTGTCGCGAGATAAATTTCTTCTGCTTTCTGAGCGAGTTTTTTGATTTCTTTGACAACGGGTTTCTTTTCGTTCGGCACGCGGTACTTGGGCGTGAAATTATTTTCAACATCCACCGATAACTGCGACTTCAAGAGATCACGCACATGCCCCACCGAAGCGCGGACAGTGTATCCCTTGCCGAGAAAACGACCCACCGTTTTCGCCTTTGCAGGCGATTCAACGATGACCAACTTACCCTCGCGCTTTATAACTTTTTCCTTCTTTTCGGGTTTGGGTGGAGGGGTCAGGCCTTCGTGCGCATCGGTGCGTCCCATTCTGTACAGTTTTGTTCCACATACACCGCAAACACCAATCGTAACAGGCGACGCCTTTGCATTAAAATCTGCAACAGGGTCCATCATCTCACGTTTGGTCTTGCATTTCATACAATAAGCTTCCATAGAATCCCTTTTTACTATGTCATTGCGTGAGCGCCTGCCCGAAGCAAAGACGGGTGATTACAAAAATTTTTCCTGGTTATGTTTCTTCAGATGTTCAACGACATTTTTTACTTTTTGTGATTGATCCGTCTTGCAAATCATCAAGACGTCACCCGCATCCACCACTACCACATCATCCATGCCGATCGTGACGATAAGCCGCTCGACGTTTACGCTGTACACAAGCGTATTATGGGTATCGAGTCCAAGATGATGTGTATTCGCCGCGACGTTCCCGTTCATATCAGGCAAAAGGACTTCGAAAAGCGAATCCCACGAACCAACATCGCTCCACCCCAACCCGCCTGCAGGCAAAACGGCGACGTGCTCGGCTTTTTCCATGATTCCGTAGTCAACCGTTTGAGGTTCCAAATCATACCAAAGTTTGGTAATGACCTCGTCCTTTTTCGGCGTATCCCATGCAGACGCGATCTCACCCACAGCATTGAACAGTTCAGGCATCTGACGCTTCACTTCATTAAGGATTGTATCTACGCGCCAGACGAACATACCGCTGTTCCATGAATGATCACCGCTGTGAAGAAATTTTTGTGCGGTTGCTTCGTCTGGTTTTTCCTTGAAGTCTTTTACAGAATAAACGGGATACTTGTAATCGCCGTTCAATGCGTCGCCCTGCTGTATGTATCCATACCCTGTCGATGGATATGTGGGGGTGATCCCCAAGGTGACCAGGTATTCCTTTTTTGCAACATCGAATGCGGTATGGAGCAGATATTGGAACAAATCCTGATTGCGGATATGGTGGTCTGCCGTCTGTATTGTCATGATGGCTTGTGGATCGCGCATCCTTACTACCGCAGCCGCCAATGCTACCACAGATGCCGTGCCGCGCGGCGCAGGCTCAATCAAATAGTTCTCTTTGGGAATGGATGGCACCTGAACCCGCATCTCACGCGCCTGCTCTTCAACGGTCACAACGAGAATTCGTTCTGGCGGAAATATTTTCTCCAACCGCGCCACCGAACTCTGAAACAGAGTCTCTTTGCCCAATAATGGCAATAACTGTTTTGGTGTTTCTTTTCTCGATATGGGCCATAGACGGGTCCCCCCGCCTCCAGCCATGATGACTGCATATGTATGTTCTGTCATGGTTGATTGGTTTCAAACATTGTAATCGGATTGTACCTCACGCACAGCGACGTAATTCATACCGCCAACCTGACGCACGATTCCCTTCAACTCCATAAGAGCCAAAGCGGCGGATACTTTTTCGATGGGAAGATCAGATTGATTGCGGATCTCATCTACATGCAAGGGCTCACTGCCAAGGACGCTCAACAACTTTGCTTCAGTAGCGTCGCTGGG
>DNDO01000030.1:4290-8080 GCA_003484265.1 Anaerolineae bacterium | reverse complement strand
CCTTGCTGGATCAACTTATTCGTTCCCTTGCTCTGAGGCGCAAGTATACTACCGGGCACAGCAAAGACCTCCCGCCCCTGCTCAGCGGCAAATTCTGCAGTGATCAATGCACCGCTTGTTTCTCCCGCTTCGATCACAACAACAGCCAATGACAATCCAGAGATAATGCGGTTACGCGGCGGAAAATTAGACGCATCAGGCGGTGTGCCAGGCGGATAATCGCTGATGATCGCACCGCGCTCCATTATTTGCTCCGCGAGTGCGCGATGTTCAGGCGGATAAATCCTATCTACGCCCGAACCCAAAATACCGATGGTCCGCCCGCCTGCCTTCAATGAGGTTTGGTGCGCAATGACATCCACACCCCGTGCCAAACCGCTAATGACGGTCATGCCATTCGCGGCAAGAAAGGATGCCAACTCTTCCGTGATCTGCCGTCCATACGGAGTGACACGCCGCGTGCCGACAATCGAAACCGCGAAAAGATCGTCGGGCAGGTATTCACCGCGGATATATAAAACAGGCGGCGGCTGATCTATCTCTTTTAACCGCTGTGGATATGTTTCATCCTGCCATGTCAGGATTTTAATCCCCTGCTTCTCGATCTTCTCCCAGACTTTATCCAGATCAACACTTTCACGCGCCTGGACCACGCGCTCGATCACTTTCAAACCCAAGCCTGCTTCTGCCAATTCAGCCTGTGACGACCTCCACGCAGACTCCAGGTCGCCGAAGTATGCGAGCAGTCCCTGCATACGGACAGCGCCTATGCCTTTGATGAGATTGAAACCTATCCAGAATTTTTTATCGTCCATGAAAACAATTTACCACAAAGAACATGAAGTCCACTAGGGTTTATGAATTCAAGGCTTGCTCAACCCACGGTCATTGACCTGCAACCTGCAACTCGCTTTATAACCCTTCGAGCAGATGAACTCTCATTGATCGCGCACCAACGTCCAGGTCCAGAATGACCGAAGGGATGTTGGGCAGGAGAAGTTCCCTGCCAGAATCATCCCGCACAAGATAGACATCGTTCGCGCCTGTTTCCAATATCTCTGCCAATTCGCCAAGCGGATTGCCATTCTCGTCGACCACTTTCAACCCAATCAACTCATGCTTGTAATATTGACCATCAGGCAACGGCACATCCTTCGATTGCACAAACACCCACTGGTTGCGATATAGCCCGGCATCTTCAGGCGTTTCAATGCCTTTGAATTTTACAAGCAATCCAGCCTGATGAGGGCGTACATTTGTAAGGGTCATTGGCTTGTATTTTTCGCCCACATAAAGGTTCCGCCCTTTTTTCATACGTTCAGGGAAGTCTGTATGCAGGTCCATGATGATCTCGCCCTGCAATCCATGCGGGCGCCGCAAAAAGCCGACACTCAAATAAAGAGGCTCGCCTGTCGGCGAGCCTGTGTTTTTCTTTTCAGCCATTATTCTGGCTCTACCACATCGAGCGTGGCTTGCTTGCCTTCTTTTTCAGCCGCCACCCGTAACAGTGCCCGAATGGAGTTGGCGACCTTGCCGCCTTTTCCGATGACCCGTCCCATGTCATCCTTTGAAACGCTCAACTCAAGCCGGATTCGCGAGCCGCCTCCCGCTTCGCTTACCTGCACTTCTTCAGGATGGTCAACCAATGCTTTGGCGATGTATTCAATAAGTTCTTTCATATAATGCCTTCGTCATTGCGAGGGTAAAACACGCTACCCTCGCAATGAAAGATTAAGTTTATTTGCCAGTCTTGTTGGTTGCGCCGCGTTTGGTTTCGGCTTCTTCAGCTTCTTTCATCAATAAGTCAACAGCTTCACCCTTCTTGAAACGCTCAAAACGCTCGAGGGTGCCGGACACTTTGAAAACCTGCTCCATCGACTCTGAAGGCTGGGCGCCGTTCTTCATCCAATGAAAAACGCGGTCTTCCTTGACGTGAATCGTCGCGGGTTCAGTACGAGGGTTATAGAACCCGAGAATCTCCAAAAATCGACCGTCACGCGGGCTTTCTTTCTCAGCCGCAACAATGCGGTACGTGGGTTGGCCTTTAAGACCAATACGACGTAAACGAATACGAACCATCTTACTTTTCTCCTAATTTAATTTATGCTTCAGGCAGGCATAGAGAGGTTGCGCGAAAGGGCGCATGCGAGCTGAAACCACAGTCGGGTATTTTACCATCGTTTATTGCGGTAAAGTGAACGAAATCCTCGTCCCGGCTTCCCCTGGCGAAGACAATGCACTCTCCGCCCTAATATTACCGCCATGCGCTTCAACAAGATACTTTGCAATGGACAAACCTAACCCCATCCCGCCCGAATCACTGGATTTGTAGAATCGGTCAAAGACATGCGGCAGATCAGCAGGGTCGATACCGGGTCCATTATCCTGAACAAAGAGCAAGGCCTCTTTTTTGGGGCTTGAAACTGATTCGGTCAAACCGATCTTCACCATGCCCTGACTCGGTGTATAGCGCAATGCATTCCCGATCAGATTCGACAATACCTCCCGGACTCGTTGAGGGTCAACGTTTATATTTTCCATTTCATGCAAGTCCAGTTCCAGTGAAATATCTTTTTCTTTGATTTGAGACTCAAACCCTGCAACAGCATCGCGGATCAGCTCTGCCAGATCAGTTGGTTCCCGTTTCAATTGCAGCGCCCCGCTTTCCGCCAGGGACAATGTCCGCAAGTCATTAATGAGCCTGGATAAAATTTTTGTCTCTTCGAGGATCGTCTGTAAGCGCGTTTCGTCTGCTGGATACATCCCATCCAAAATACCTTCGACGTTTCCCTGAATAATTGTCAGCGGCGTCCGCAGCTCATGCGAAACATCCGCGAGCATATCACGGCGCTGTTGATCGTTGACCTGCAAACGTTCTGCCATTGAGTTGAATCCATGCAACAACGTGCGGGTTTCAGGGGGACCTTTTACCTCTACACGCGCAGAGAAATCGCCATCAGCTACTTTATTCGAAGCATCCACCAACTCATCCAATGGTCTCGACATACGGCGGAGGCTTCGCACCGCCATTAAGATGGTAATTATTAGAATAAAAAAACCCACAATACCAAACGGAATAATAAAATCGGGGCGCGCCAGTGAAGGCTGTCCTTGAAATTCTATGAAAGGCGCAAGGGCAAACCTTAGAACGGCCAGGAAGCCGAGAAAGGCAAAAAAAGTCAATACAACGAATAAGCATCCCATTCTGCGAAAGAATGATCTGCCGCGCATATGTCCCCAACGACCTTGTGGTGGAAATTCTTCGTTCTCGGGCCACCAGGGCGGACGCTGACGCGGGTAAAAGTGATGTCTAGTTTTCATATAAAGCAACTTGGTAATTTTGATATGCCCTTTGAAATAGCCGCTCAGGGCTACTCAATTTGCGGATATCTCTATTTATCCGCAAATTTATACCCTACCCCATACACAGTCAAGATATATTTCGGTTCACCCGCTTTGACCTCGATCTTACGGCGGATGTTCTTGATGTGGGCATCAATCGCGCGCTCATAAGACTCGAATGCCACGCCGTGAATCGCATCCAATAATTGCGCGCGAGTGAAGACTCGCCCAGGCTGACGAGTTAATGTTGCGAGTAATTCAAACTCGGTTGGAGTTAATTCTTCGATCTCTCGAAGCTCCGATGTGACGCGCATCCGCGGGACGTCGAGGGTCAAGCCTGCGATGCGGATCATTTCAGAACCTGTACTTGTCGCGGTTTCGATTCGGCGGAAAACCGCACGGAGGCGCGCCACCAACTCCTTTGGGCTGAAGGGCTTGGTCATGTAAT
>DNDO01000030.1:2962-4060 GCA_003484265.1 Anaerolineae bacterium | reverse complement strand
CCGCGCCGAGTTCGAGACCGATGAGTTTGTCCAGTTCTTCGGAGCGGGCGGTGACCATGATAATGGGGGCATTTGATGCTTTGCGAAACTCGCGGGTAAAGTCCAGCCCATCGAGGTGAGGCAGACCGAGATCCAGAATGACTGCGTCTGGTTTATCCATCTTTGCTAGAGATAAGGCTTTAATCCCATCATGCGCGATTAAAACACCAAATCCCGCGCGCTCCAGATAATCGCGAACGAGTTGGGTGATCTTGGGTTCGTCGTCTACTACGAGGATGGTTTTCATAATTTTTTGTTGGGGCACGGCGCGCCGTGCCCCAACAATTATACGTTCTTATTCTTTCTTTTCTTCTGGCGTATCGTGAGCGCGTTTATGCCACTCGTGGAACATCGAGGGCGCGCCGCCCTCCCAACGCCTGCCCCAATATCCATGATGACCACTCCAACCGCGACCCCAGAAGATATAGCGCGCGGCTTTCAAGGCGAGGAAGAAAAGGAAAAGCGGGATGAGCAAGCCAAAGCATCCGAAACCAAACCCGAATGGATGATGGAAGCGCATTCCGTATCCATACCCATAATGCGGATACGGGGCGGGCGATGTCTCTCCCGATGGCGCCTCGATGGTGATCGGCGATCCCTGAGCAACGCCCGCCTGGTAGGCGAAGAAGCCAATGCCGGCGATCGCAGCGATCAACACCAAAACTGAAACGATACGTAAACCAATATTGTTGTTCATTTTGCACTCCTTTGTATGAACTTATGCCCAGAGTATAGGATTCGGTTGTGAATTGACTGTGAAGAGAGAATGGAGGTGGAAAACTGAAACGATAACCCTCATTGACTAAATAGAATATATGTTCTAAAATACAGCGGGATTCAGATCTCTCGCAGTCAACATGGAAGGAAAGTTGCTATGATTCTTGAAAAACAGGAAATCGAATTTGTAAACATGGTCACAGATCAGGCGTCTTATCACTTCCCTGCACTTACAACCAGACGGCTGTACCTGCGTCAACTTCAGGCAAGGGACACAAACGCGCTCTTTGCGATCAAATCTGACCTGGAGGTGACAAAACACTACGGACAGGAACCTCACCG
>DNDO01000030.1:1923-2862 GCA_003484265.1 Anaerolineae bacterium | reverse complement strand
ACACGCTTGCATGGATTCAACGCTTACAGGCATCTTATGAACGATGTGAAGATTTCGCGTGGGGTGTTACCCAAAAAGACAGCGGCCAGATCATCGGCGTTTGCACCCTCTGGAATTTCGATCCCAGTTTTCATTGTGCAGAGATCGGGTACGAGCTCAACCCTCTATATCAAAAACAAGGAATAATGTCAGAAGCGATATCCGCTGTGTTGACTTTTGGATTCACCACCCTCGGACTACACCGCATCGAAGCAAATCCATCAGCCGAAAACATGGCCTCAATAAATCTCCTGCGGAAATTTGGTTTCAAGCAAGAAGGCATTTTGCGAGAGCGCATTTATTTTCGAGGTCGCCTTGATGATCAGATGTATTTTGGTTTACTTAGGGATGAATGGCTATATCCTAGCAACACGTAAAAAGTTCGTATATTCGTATATAGGATTCAGCTGTGAAGGGATGGTGGAGGAGAACCTAACAACTTATCACACAGACCCACTTGCAAGACTTTGAAGCTCCATACCCAAACGATGCAGGTTTCCAGTTTATAATACACGACCGATGGTGTTGGTCAGGAAAATCAGTAGATTAGGGAATCGTACTTCACGAGAATAAATCCAAATGCTACAAAATAACAAACTAAGCAAAGCAGAAAAACTTCTTGAAAGGGGCAAATTCAAAAAAGCTGCGCTTGTCTATGAAGAAATATTAAAAGACGATCCTGAAAGTGCAACTGCTCACCAAAATTAGTCTCGATGTTTGGTTGGATTAAAAAGATACAAGGACGCAGAAGTTGAAGCACGAAAATCTCTAGAGTTAGATAACAAATTATCAAGACCCTACTCAGTATTAGGCTACGTGCATCTTATCAAAAAAGAATACAAAGAAGCTGAGCAATATTATGAAAATGCCATAAAAACAGATCCAAATGAGGCAAGGCAC
>DNDO01000030.1:0-1683 GCA_003484265.1 Anaerolineae bacterium | reverse complement strand
CTATATTAACTACGGCTATTTACTAATTACGCAGGAATATTTTGACGAAGCGTTAGAGAAAATCAAAATTGCCGAAACGATCGACAATAAAGATCCTTATCTACACTTCTTGCTTAGTTATATATATTCGAAGCAAAATTCAAACAAATCAGCTCTAAAAGAATCTTGGGTTGCTTTTAGACTGAAGAGATCTTTTCAGAATTTATTTTGGCTTTTTAGTAGGCTTATTGCAAATCTGCCGTGGTTTGTAATAGTTATTTTATTTTTCTTATATATTTATATTGTTTTTATACCTTTAACTATTTCCTTCTCATATCCCGCGGTCGCTGGCTCGATTTTAATAGGTTTACTATTTGTTATTCAACTAATTAAATCAACATTGCATTTTTTGAGTTCTGACAAATTAGTTAGAAAAGGCAAAGTAACAATAACAGCGATCTTTATGCTTATTGGATATATTTATCTGGAAGGCATTTTTAGCCACTGGAATCAACCTGTTTTATCCCCTGAAAACTTCAGTATAAATGTATCAACGAAAAATGTACCTTCAAACACTCAGCATTTTGAGGGGCAGTTCTCTTTTACCCCGCCATTTTTTGTTCTTGAGCCAACGCAATCACTTAGATTAGATATTTCAATAAATAATTATTTGACAACAAAGATTGATTGTTCCATTACAAATCATAAGGATAAGGCGCTCAAATATACTCAGTGGTCTCAATTTCAAGCGCCACCTGGAGAAACAAAAAAGAATTTGACTATCAAATACTCCAACCGAGTCACGGAAATCTGGATAAAGTGCCAAAACGACTTAAGTAGTTTAGCAACTCCTATAGAATTTCACCAATAACAGAGGTAAAACTCCAATTCATCAATCAACATCAATTTTCCATTCTTATTAATACTACCCAAACAACTTCCCCAATCCTTTACCACCCGTCTTCTGCACCATTTTCATCATCTTTTGCATTTCACGGAACTGCTTGATCAGGCGGTTCACATCCTGCACGGCCATGCCTGAGCCAGCGGCGATGCGTCGCCGGCGGGATGCATTCAAAATATCGGGGTTGCGGCGCTCCTTACGCGTCATCGAATGGATGATCGCTTCCGATTGTTTGAAACCATCTTCGATCTGTTTCGGGTCCACCTGACGCGCAGCTTGTCCCATCTGCCCGGGCAGCATGTCCATGATCTGTCCAAGCGGTCCCATTTTTTTCATTTGCTTCATCTGGTCAAGCCAGTCTTCAAGCGTGAACTGTCCCTGCATCATGCGGTCGGCGGATTTTTGCGCGGTTTCCTCGTCGAACATCGCTTCGGCTTTTTCGATCAAACCGATCATGTCGCCCATTCCCAAAATCCGCGACGACAAACGAGACGCATCAAAGGCTTCCAACGCATCCAACTTTTCGCCCGTACCAATAAACTTGATCGGCACGCCTGTCACCGAACGGATCGAGATCGCCGCTCCGCCGCGCGAGTCGCCGTCCATCTTCGTCATCATCAATCCCGTGATGGACACGTTGTCACGAAATCCCTGCGCAATATTCAATGCTTCCTGGCCGATCATGGAATCGACAACGAGCAAAATTTCCACCGGCGGGACTTTCGCCACGATGGACTTTAACTCATCCATCAACTCCGCATCCAACTGTGACCGACCAGCTGTATCCACGATCATGACGC
>DNDO01000236.1 GCA_003484265.1 Anaerolineae bacterium | reverse complement strand
AATGATGAGTGCTTTGATGCGACCTTGCATCCACATTTAAGCGCATCCGCGAGCGTGGATTGAAATTCGTATTTGCGACAAACAACAGCACGAAGACATCCGAACAATACGTGGAACGACTGGCAAAATTCGGCGTGGATGTGGAACCCTGGCAGGTCATCACTTCGTCGCAGGCGGCGGCGCACGCGGTTGCACAGAAGTTCCCTGAAGGTACGAAGGTTTTTATGATCGGTGAAGACGGAATTCAAATGGCGTTGGAAGAAAAGGGATTTGAGATCGTCTCGGTCGAGTACGCAAAAGAGGCGCAAGCCTTCGTCATGGGCATTGACCGGGGAATTAACTTTGACAAGGTTGCAGAAGCCACCTTGCTTGTACGGAATGGTATCCCGTTTTACGCGACCAACACAGATGCCACCTTCCCCACTCCGCGCGGAGAAATCCCCGGTTCAGGCGCGTGGATCTCAATTATCACAACGGCAACCGGCGTTCAACCGATAATTGCGGGGAAGCCGTATCCATTTTTGATGGAATTGTCATTGGAAAAACTTGGTACAAAAAAAGAAGAGACTCTCGTCGTCGGCGACCGCATCGAAACAGACATCGCTGCCGGGCAAGGAGTCGGATGTCCGTGTGCGATGGTGTTAAGCGGCGTGTCCACAAAGAAAGAGGCGGATTCGTGGGAGCCAAAGATTGATATTGTTGCGGATGATCTGGCGAGTCTAATTGAATAAAAGTAGGGGCAAGTCTTAGTACCTCCCCTACTGTATAATTGCATCATGCTCATTTACGATCTCAATTTCCCATCGCTCGAAAAATTATTCAAGGAATGGAAACAACCTGCCTACCGTGCCAAGCAGGTTTGGCAGGGTTTGTACCAGCATCTCTATAACTCGCCGGAAAATTTCACCAATTTACCCAAGTCTCTGCGCGAGAAGATGGAAGAGAAGTTAACTTTTGCTCCGTTCAAGGTTTCCACCTATCAAGATTCGTCCGATGGTTTCACACGCAAAACCTTGTTTGAACTGCCCGATAAAAATCTGGTTGAAGCTGTGTTGATGCGATATGGTGACCCTGCCGATAACCCGCAGATCACCGCCGCCGCGCTTAACAGTGAGAATCTGCGGGGGGCAAAAAAACGCCGCACGTTATGCATTTCTACACAGGCGGGCTGCGCGATGGGATGCGTCTTCTGTGCGACCGGTCAAATGGGTTTCAAACGTCATCTTTCGAGCGGTGAGATAGTGGCACAGGTTATGTTTTACGCGCAGATGCTTAAGGACGAGAACGAACTAGTCACCAACATCGTCTTTATGGGTATGGGCGAGCCATTCCATAATTATGAAAATACGATGGAAGCCATAGACCGCCTCAACGATTCAGACGGATATAACTTCGGCGCCCGCCGCTTCACCATCTCGACGGTAGGGCTGTCTCCTCAGATCAGGCGATTCGCTGACGAAAAGCGTCAGGTGAACCTCGCCGTTTCGCTCCATGAGGTGGATGATGACAAGCGGCTTGCGATCATGCCGGTCAACAAGCGTTACAAGATAGATAATGTCCTTGAGGCGTGCAGATATTACGTCGAACAAACAGGCCGCCGAATCACATTTGAATGGGCATTGATCAACGGGGTCAACGACACACCCGAAGTAGCCGCAAAACTCGCGATAAAACTCAAAGGTATGATGTGTCACGTTAATGCCATCCCCCTCAACCCCACTACAGGCTACAACGGCAAAGCGACAGACCGACAGCGTGCGCACCTGTTCAAAGAAACGCTGGAGCAGGCAGGCATCCCCTGCACGATCCGCATGAGGCGAGGAATAGACATCGGTGCAGGCTGTGGCCAACTTGCCGGTTCTGTTTCTTAATAGGTAAATAAGATAATAAGAAAATCTTATGCTTTATTGACTATACGCAAATTATTAATTAAAAATTCTTGCATGATGTCATGGGATAAAGTATAGTCACTTCACAATAAACTTCTAATTAAGAGATGACGAATGGAAAATAAATCAAATAACTGGCTACAACGATCCATCCACCCTGCCCTGCCTGCGGTGACCAATGAAATAGCATTATTTGCAGGGATCATCCTGCTGGCACTCGTCACCCGCTTCTATGATCTTGGAACCCGTGTGATGAGTCACGATGAAAGCCTGCATACTTACTTCTCATGGCTCTTGTACCGAGGTCAGGGATATCAGCATACGCCCATGATGCACGGTCCGTTCCAATTCCACGCACTGGCGTTGAGTTATTTCCTGTTCGGGGTTTCCGATTTCACTGCCCGCATCCCTGCCGTCTTGTTCAGCATCGCCACCGTTTGGATGGTCTGGCCCTGGCGGCGTTACCTCGGCAAATGGGGCACGCTGATCGCCGGGTTCCTGATGGTCATTTCGCCTTACATGCTCTACTATGGACGTTACGTCCGCAACGAAGCGTTTGCCGGGTTTGCGGGCATTTTGTTGTTATACGCCGTACTGCGTTATCTCGAAAGCGGCGAAAGGAAATATTTATTTTTCATCACCGCCGCAACTGTCTTGCATTTTACGTCGAAAGAGACCGCTTTCATCTACACCGCGCAGGTGTTGATCTTCTTGGGGCTTTACTTCATTGTCCGCGTTACCAGAAAAAAGTGGGATGATAAAAATAATTTCTACAACATCTTCATCATCCTTCTGGCGGTTGTCGTGTTGCTGGCTGGCACCGGCGCGGGATTCGGATACGTAAACCGCCATGCAGACGTGATCAGCAGTACGGAAACTGCCGCCCCGGCCGACCCCACAACTGGAATTACGCCTCAAACCGCGCCGACAGAGGTCTCTGTTTCGACGATATTATTCACGATTGCGATCATACTGTTGCTCGCTGCTGTTGTGGTCCTGGTCATCGGTTATGGATGGGAAAATCTGTTAAAGGAGCGTTCCTTCGACATCATCCTTCTGCTGATGACATTCGTCCTGCCAATGACGATCCCGTTCTTCCTCGAGTGGTTTAAATCCAGCCTCAATGTTGTGATCCCTACAGACGCCGCATCTGTATCTCTTCTGGACGGGAGAGCGATGACCATCATCGGAGTATTCGTCGCAGTGTTCTTTGCCATCTCGATCCTCGTTGGGCTATTATGGAGACGTGACTGGTGGATGTATGCAGCTTTATTTTGGGGAACTTTCACGATCCTTTACACGACCGTTTTTACAAATGCGCCGGGTTTCTTCACCGGTCTGCTTGGCTCACTGGGCTACTGGCTCGAACAACAAGACGTGGAACGCGGCAGTCAGCCTGAGTATTACTATGTTCTTATACAGATCCCCATCTATGAATTCCTGACCGCATTAGGCAGTTTGACTGCCGTCGGCTTGGGCTTGAAAAAACTTTTTGGACAGAGTCCAGAAGCACCGCAAGTTGAAGAGGCGGGTGCTATCGAGTCCGCAGAATCCAACGAATCCAATTTTGGCACATTCTTCAGCCTGCTCGTCTTTTGGGTCGTCACAAGCATTCTGGCGTTTACGATTGCCGGCGAGCGGATGCCATGGTTGACCTATCACATGGCGTGGCCCATGGTCTTGTTGACGGGCTGGGGTATCGGACAGATCATCGAAAGTGTAAACCAAAAAATAGAGGGCACTTCCCCCTGGTGGCAGACAGCAGTTTCGTTTTTCGTGATGGCTGTTTTCGCACTGGCTTCGTTCAATGCAATAACTTCCTTTTTCGGCGAGACACCGCCCTTCCAGGGATCGGAACTCGA
>DNDO01000066.1 GCA_003484265.1 Anaerolineae bacterium | reverse complement strand
ATTTAGCTCCTCTTTTGCCTGTGCAGCATCAATGTCGAACAATCGCATGGCAATCTCTGTTTGTAATATGAAGTTGGACAAAGCCTGCGCAGGACCGTCGTGCATCTGGCGGGAGAGGCGTTGGCGCTCGGTCTCCTGGGCGTTCACAAGCATCTCCACACTTGCCAATGTGCTTTTGCCGCCAGAAGAGTGCTTTGCCGAATCATCACCCTCAGTTGAGGAAAGTCCTGTAGTCCCGAGAACCGTTTTTAGACGCTCCAAATGTATTTTCTCAGCCTGAAGTTTTTCCAACTGACCACGCATCACAAAAAGACGCTGCTGGGCGTCTAGAGCAGAATCATATGCGTTGCGAATTTCCTGGGGCGGCAGGGAGTCCATCTGTCCCTGCACTTGCTGTAAGTGGGTCGTGATCGCTGCGTTGCGTTGTGCAAGTTTGGTCAGCTCCCCCTGACTTTGTTCGATCATCAATGTAACCTCACGCAACGCCTTGGTAACATCATCAAGTTCTTTTTTTAGATCCAACTCCTCGCCGGATAGATTTTCCGTAGTCATCATCACTCCTGAGGTTTAATTGATGTATCTTGCAATTTGACCCAGCCGCGCTGCAGTGCATAAACGACCGCCTGTGTGCGGTCTTCAACACTAAATTTCCTAAGTATTGACGTAACATGGTTCTTAACCGTTTGGTGGCTTATGCCCAACAGGGTGGCGATTTCTTTATTACTCATTCCCCGCACGACACAGGACAACACTTCCATTTCACGATCAGACAAAGGATGGAATGGCGAACCTGGTTCACTATATGAGCGGCGGGTGCCTTCCATTTGTTCATCGATCCAGGTATCCAACTCACGGCGGTTGAAAATATTACCGGCAATCGCAAATTTTCCATTGGCAACAGCACGAATTGTTCTAGAGAGGACATCCGGCTCGATCTCTTTGGCACAATAACCCGCCGCCCCTGCTAAGACCGCATGGATGGCTTGTTCAATATCATCGTACCCGGTCAATAACACGACTCGGGTGGCCAATTGTTCAGATGCAACCTGATGGGTCACTTGTTGTCCATTTTTCCCCGGCATGTTCACGTCAAGAACTGCGATCATTGGTTTGAGCGATCGGATCAGTTCGATTGCCTCTTCACCGTTCGACGCTTGAGCAATTACATCAAAATCCTTCTCCAGCGACAACGCGTCCACCACACCCTGGCGAAACAACGGATGATCGTCCGCAACAAGCAATGTTATTTCTTTCATCATGTTCCCGAATCCTAGAAATGGTCTCTATCGGAGTATAGCACAGTCAACCCGTACGGGCAATTAAACAATTTGTACACAAATAACAGCTTCGTTGTACCTAATTATTTGTTATTTAAACGAAATACATTCATCCTGTCAGAAAATGGATAGAGTGGATTTCGGGCTTCAAATACATGCGTCTGCCCCACGATCAGGCGGGGATACCAATTTGGAAAAGTCACAAGATACCCGGCGTTTGATTCGGTGAGATATTCGCCCAAACGCATTTCATCACGAATAAACGGGACAACATCCGGTGTAATCAACCCAGCCAGATCAATGATCGGGTTTTGGGTGAAATATCCGATCGCCCCAATATCATGTACGCCTAAAATTGCATCGGCCGGCAGGTTTTCATTTATCCATTGTGCCGTTTCAACCAATTGAGTTTCTACAAATACAACATCTTGTGCATTTTGATTAGCTCCCACCCACTGGAACGCGATAACAAGAAAAACTGTTAATGTTCGCCACAGTAAGGTAATCTGCTGATTTGCTTTCGCAGAAGTAATATATGCCACCATACCAAGCATCCCCCACAAATAAAGTACGGGGAAGACAGGAATGATGTATCTCCCATGTTGATAGGCAGGCAGGCGCATGAAGTAAATCCCAACATACCCTATCGCCCAAATCAAACCGGCTAACGCGCCCCAATTTTTTTCTCGGACAATCTTGAAAATCCAAGAGAAAAATCCTGGGATGAGCGCAACAAAGGGACTGGCAACTAAAGGGAGCAAATAATCAGTCAACCGCTCTGTGATCGACATTGATCTCAGAAAATCTGCGTATTCTGCCTGCTTTGCATAAAAAGTATTCGGCATCGGAGAGCCTGACAGCGCAAGGTTGAAGAGTAAATAGAAAAAAAATAAAATTCCAAAACCGATAAAAATCTTTAACAGCGCCGAGCCGCGAGACTTAAAACTTCCATTTTGCAGGAAGGCCGTCAACAAGATCGGACCCAGCAGAGTCATACCGTCGGGTCTCACCCAGACGCTTAA
This sequence comes from Anaerolineae bacterium, assembly GCA_003484265.1. Lineage (GTDB taxonomy): Bacteria > Chloroflexota > Anaerolineae > Anaerolineales > Villigracilaceae > Defluviilinea. Next base: position 7,639 of record DNDO01000066.1, on the reverse strand, counting down.
CCCGGTGAGCAGACCTAAAGTCATGTATTGACGCGAGTTTTCCATCAACATGCCAAGAACAACGAGTACGATCAATCCATGCAGAAGCGTTTCCATTCCTGAAGCGGCAGACCACGTCAGATGCCAGGCGAGCGCGATGAATAACCCAACCCAGGGTATGTTTGAACGGTACGAAGTTATCAACCTGCGAGCGATTTGTTCCGCGCGAATCGCAGTGATGCTAAGCAACATCCAACCGAGAAAAATCGTCCACACATAAGGCGCCAGGCGGAGTAGGTATCCGATTGAAAGAAGACCCGTCCATAATGGTGACGTTGAACCCGCAGAGCCTTCGCCGAGACGGAATGCCCATTCGCCATGCAACGCAAAATTGCGGGCATATGTCAGATGTATCCAGGCATCATCGAGCGGAAAGCCAACGCGATACGTCAACGCGCTCACAATAATAAAGAAGCCAATTCCCAGCAACGCCGCTATAACCAGCATTATCCGATGATCAATCTTCAAAATTGATGCGATAAAGTTTCGCCTCATCCACCTCTCCCAAGTAAATGAAGTTGTCTGAGTCCCCCGGGTTATCGTACAAATCCTGTATCGATTCAAATACACCCCCGGATTCCAAAACCAATAGGCCGGCGCCATAACGCTCCGCAACTTGAAGGATGACCGACTCGTCGCCAAATGGCAATACAATAGCATGACGCCCCGAATTAATGTAATACCCCGGCGGATTACGGACGATCACGCCTACCTGCGGATCGATTCCTTGATCTACAAACATTTTCTCCACCGACGCATATATTCCGTCTTCAGTAGCCCATTCACCAAGTACCCGAATGCTGACAAGATAATATGTCATCAGCACGGCAAGAACAACAAGCATACCTTGGAATACAACATACGCATTGTCGGCAAACAAACCGCGCTTACGGGCAAATGCGATAACTACATTCAAGCCAATGGGAGCCGCAACCCACCATAGGGGTTGGAACGCGGCGCCCGCATGGAAAAAACTTCCGCGCGAACCGGCAAAGGGGAAGATTAACGTCATAACGAAAAGAAGGATCAACCAGCCGGCGACAGCGGTCTTTACGCGAAATTCTTTTCGCAATTTCCACAAACCGATCAATATGAATGGGAACAAGAATATCCCGCCTTGTGCCGCAAATGTATTACTTAAATTTGAGTTCAACGCCGAGAGACGGGAGTTTATCGCGGCGTCCCATCCTGCATCCAGGAACGCTTCGCGGGTGATGCTTTCGGCGGGATAACTAAAGGTCTGGTTATAAGATTGAAGCCAGAGCAGCTTTCCTCCGCCGGGGGTCATGACAGAGTTAAATAACGTGTAATTGCGAAAGTGCCATCCACCCATCACAAGGAAGTAGCCAAGGAACGCAAGTAAACTTCCAGAGACGATAATGCCTGCAATTTCCTTTACTCTGACCTTGGCCATCTCCCTTATAGAGAAGGGAGCTTTCCAAATGATTGTTAAACCGGCAAGCCCCAGCCAAAGAAGTCCATCACTGCGAGAAAGGGTCATTAAGCCAGAAAGTACGCCGAGCGCAAGCGGAATCCATTTTTGGGTGCGCGGCGCCAGCAAAAGGAAGGTGCCGCCCAGCAGCATGAAAAGCGCGTAATTATCCGGCACCGGCATGAACGGCGCATAATAAAGCGAAAAAATGGAGAGTAATCCTGATACGAAGGCAAGCAAGCGATTGCGCGAAATGTCAAAGGCGAGAGTCGCTGTTAGCAACGGAACACAGGCTGAAAGGAGAATGAACGGGAGGCGTCCGGATGCGTAGGTGATTTGACCGGTACTCCACATCCCGATGGCGGAGACGATGGACGCCAACGGCATCCAATACGTGTGCGAGGGATGAGGCAGTCCCTGCGGATCGTCCAAATAATTCCAGAGATATGGTTGGGTGAAGCCGTTACCTTTTGCGAGTTCCGCGCCGCCCGCAAAATAATAATCGGCGTCCATATAGCCGGGCAGGTCCTGAAATTGGGATATTGCCAATGGGACAAGCAATCCAATCACAAAAAGAATCACATAATGCCGCCAGTTCATTTTCGGTCTCCAATCTGGTCGAACCATGTGCGCGGCGAACGGATTGCCCACCAGCGCATCCAATATAAACCGAGGATGGCGGCGATCGGCGGGAGGACGGTCAACAGGTCTGCATAGATTTTTGGATACCCTGTAATAACGCGGTTATATAACCAAAACGGAACAAGATATGAAATCGACAAAATCAGCAGAGTGAACACCACGCGCTGACGAGTCCATCGCTCCCAGACGAGCATGATGATCAACATCAGTGCGGGAAGTAGAACAATATGATTGGACGGAAAGATGGCGAAGCCCATCAACGGGGTGACCGCCAGAGTCAAACAAACGGTCCAGACAATGCGGCGGTAGTGTGAATCAACCGAGCCTAGCCATTCGAGAAAAAGGATGATCCCCAGAAGAAGCGACGTCCAAAATCCGATGGAAATCCTTGCATTCGGATACCACGCGGACATAATATGACCAAAGTTCAAATCCGCGCCGCGCGACCAATCGACAAGTACAGCCCGGAAAAAAGGAAGTCCCCAGCCGGGATAGGCGAGGAACGAGATCGCCAGCAAAATAGCCAACGACATTCCAAAGCCTGTCAGCAGTCTCCACCTTTTATTTGCGATCACAAAAACGGCGATAAAAAGAAAGAATAATGCGCCCACTTCCCATTGATAAGCAACGAGAAATAAAAGCGCGCCCGCCAGTTCGTCCGAAAAAGAGCGCAGTGAGATCAAAATGGCAAAGAAAAAAAATGTCAGTATGACCGCCGGCGTACCTGAACCCAATGCCGCCAGGCTGTAATAACTGAATATGCCGAATATGGATAAAGCAACGAACAACCAGCGCGGCGGTTCCCATTCCAGGGAACGGATGAACAGAAAGATCAAACCGACCAAAGCGGCGGCGGACAACGATAACCATAGCCCGCGTGCGATGGCGAAATCAGAAAACATCGCCAGCGGCACATATAACATCACAATGTGGAACGGGTCATTCAGCACATAGGGATACTCGCTCGAAAATGCCTGCCTGCCATATGCAATTATTTGTGTTCGCTCGGCTATTGTCGTGCTGTAAGGCTCGATCTGTTCAAGCAGGAACGCGCGCGCGCCGCTCCAACGCAAATGGAATTGTTCCCCGCCCGGCAGTATCCGCGCAATATAAATATTCAATGCAAGCAGTCCAACCAATAGGACAAGAGCAAGCAGGAGCACGCGAATCTCTTCGATGCTCAACCACTTGCGTGACTTGCGGATGTCGCGAAAAGCCATCCGCTTATTCTATAGCAAAACGGAAAATAGGACGTGTCGGCGAATTGCGCGCCACCTCTTTGAACCCCGCTTTTTGGAATGCAGACGCCATACCTGTAAACACAAAAGGCGCGGGCATATCTTCGCTCGCATCCACTGGATATCCCTCCACGATCTTTCCCCCCTGCTGCCTGACGTGTTCAACTGCGGCTTCCAACAAACTGACAGTGACTCCCTGCCTGCGATATTCCTTCGCCACATAAAAACAAGTCACCGACCAGACTGGTTTATCGTCCACAGGCTTGAGGACGCGCGAGTGTGCCAATTTTTCATAGTCACTGCGCGGTTCGACAGCCACCCACCCGACCACCTCGCCGTTCGAGTAGGCAAGTAGACCGGTAACCGTCCCTGAATCGACAATGGACTTGTGCATCTGGCGGGCTGTGTATCCCTTTGCCTCGTCGTATGCCCTGCCGCGCAGTTTCCAGTTCATGCACCAACAACCGCCGCACGCGCCGTTGAGACCGAACAACTCTTCGAAGTCGGTCCATAGATTTCGCTGGATGGGTTTGATGGAGAGGGTCAATGTATCAGGCATGGCAGGTACAAGTATAAAACATATAACGCCCAAATCACTCTAAATGATGTGTTTTTTATTTCGGGGATAAACAGATTAGTTTACGGAACAAGGATGGGAACCGCCGACGGGAATATTTTATATTCAAAGTCCTTGATCCACTCATCAAACAGTTCGCCATCGGTGTGCGCGGGTGACGGTTTATCGAGGCTGAATTTCAACCAAGTGCAATCGACCTCAACAATGCCAGCCAGTTCAGCGATATTCCCTTCGGCGGGTTTCATCGCGCTGGGCAACGCCACAAACATGCCCAACCGCGTGCTTCGATAGCCGTGCATGAACGTCAACCTGCCGTCGAAGGGGTCGGCATGCGGCGTCATATAGAACACACCGCCAGTGCGCTGACCGTTGCCGACAGAGACCAACGATAACGGTCCTTCATAGGAGCCGCCATCCCATTCGATCTTTGCGTTCCAATTGGGCTTATCCATGATGCCCAAAACGGCGGCAACCAGATATCGCGGCACACCTGATATCCATTTTATTTTTTCCTGCTTTGTTGAAACATACGGTTCAAGCCCCGCCGCCGAGTTATTGATGAAGTAACGCTCATTACATTTCCCCAGGTCTATCTGGCGCGTCTTCCCATTTACGATCATCCGCGCTACTTCGGAAAGATCGCGCGGGATGCCGATGTTATCTCCGAGGTCGTTGGCGGTGCCGAGGGGCAGGACGCCGATCGTGACTGGAAATGCGCTCTTTGTATCCCAACTTTTTGCCGCGCCATTGACCGCCTCACCGATGGACCCGTCGCCCCCGGCAACTATCAGCGTGGAGAAGCCGCTTCGGACGGCATCCGCCGCCAGGTCCACGATATGATCGGTGTGTTCGGAAACGGACAGGTCAAACTCCACACCTGCCGCGCGTAACGCAGACTCCGCTTCCGTCCAGCGATTTTTTGCATTCCATCGATTCGAATACGGGTTCAAAATAACTTTTATCGTCATCTGCCCTCCACGAGATGGTCGATGTCGATTTTACCTGATTTCCATTCCTTCACTTGCGATAATGCCACCGCGCCGAAAATTAATATACAACCGATATATTGCACGCCCACCAGCCGCTCTCCGAGAATGATCCAGCCTGCGATCACGGCAAACACGGATTCGAGACTCAACAACAACGCCGCGTCGGCCGGCGGTGTATGTCTTTGCGCCCAAACCTGCAGCGTATAACAGATGCCGAGCGACAAGACCGCCGTATACACTGCCGCGCCCGCCAACGACCAGGTGAAGACCGGCTGTTCGACAAATAAACCGAGAGTTAAATTCAGGATGCCGCAAACCAGCAGCTGCCCGACTGAAAAGGAAATGGCGTCGAATTTAAACGCGAATTTGCCCAGCACGGCGACATGCAGCGCCCAAAATAACGCGCCAGCGAGTTCCAACGCGTCGCCCCTCCGGACTTCAAATTGCCCGCCCGTTGACAAAAGGTATGCGCCCGCCCCAGCCAGCCCCACCGCCGCAACGGACAGCCAATGAGGTTTTTCCCTCCACCCAAAGAATACGATGATCGGAACCAGCACAACATATAAACTCGTGATAAAGCCCGCATTGCCTGCGGTTGTATATTGAATACCCACCTGTTGAAATGCCGCCGCGACAAATAATAGAAATCCCGCCACGAACATCCATCTGTATTGTTCGCGCGGAATGGATGAAAAAGATTTCCGCTTAATGAACGGCAACACGACCAAACCAGCAAGGATATAGCGCGCACCGTTGAACAGGTAAACGCTCCCGAGTTGACCCGCCACGCGCTGTGCCACGAAAGCGGAGCCCCAGATGACGGCGATGATGAAAAGTGTGATGTCGGCTTTGAGGCGCATTGGATCAGTTTCAGGTTCAGGAATCGAGAGGTGATTTGACGGCAAGTCCGCCGCGTTGCAGGACGTGGGTGTATATCATGGTTGTTTTTACGTCTTTGTGTCCGAGAAGTTCCTGGACAGTGCGGATGTCGTAACCGTTTTGGAGGAGGTGGGTGGCGAAGGAATGTCGGAAGGTGTGAGGGGAGACGGGCTTGGTGACCTTTGCGAGTTTGGCGGCACTCCGAATCGCTTTTTGGAGTACGCTGGGGTCGGCATGATGGCGCATGGTTTTTTGTGTAACGGGGTCGGTTGAGCGTGAGAGTGCAGGGAAGATGTATTGCCATGCCCATTCTTTTGCGGCGTTGGGGTATTTTCGGGCAAGGGCGTAGGGCAGGTAGACTTCGCCAAAGCCTGCTTTGAGGTCTTTTTGGTGAATGAGGTTGACCGTTTGGAGGTGCAGGTCGAGGTCGGGGATGAGCGAGTCGGGGAGGATGGTGAAGCGGTCGTCTTCGCCTTTTCCGTCGCGCACGATGATCTGGCGGTTGCCGAAGTCCATATCTTTGACACGCAGGCGGAGACATTCCTTAATACGAAGCCCGGAGCCGTAGAGGATCTTTGTCATGAGCTGGGGTGTGCCGTTCATTTTGCCGATGACGGCGATGGCTTCCTGATGGGTAAGGACGGTTGGCAGGGTTTTGGATTTTTGGGCGCGGACGATATCGGTGGGGAATTCGATCTCGATCTGGAGTACATGGCGGTAGAGGAAGAGGATGGCGCTAAGGGCTTGATTTTGGGTGGAGGCAGCAACGTTCTTTTCTGCGGCGAGGTGGGAGAGAAAGTCTTGAATTTCTTGAACGCGCATGTCTTTGGGGTGGCGTTTGTTATGAAAGAGGATGTAGCGTTTTATCCACTCTTTGTAGGTTTGTTCGGTGCGGTAGGAGTAGTGTTTGAGACGGATGGCGTCGGAGACCTGGTCGAGCAGTTTTTTGCCTGTTGTTGGGGATTGCCTGCCCTGTTCGGGAAATTTCGAGGGGACGGGTACGTTCTTGGTGATGTCTGGCATATTGACCTGTAGGTTTAGAAATTTTATAATTGGTTTATTCAATTTTAACCTAAAGCCGTATAAAGTCCTAAACGGTTTTGGGGGATTAGACGGCAACATGCCGCCCATAGTCTGTTATGAGGATGCTTGCCGTATATCCACTAGTTAGGCGTTTTCTATTCTGTTCGTTGTAGTAAATTTCTCCAGAAGGAAGGTCACAGACAAATGAACATTGAGTTTGAACGCACAGTTGACGATTTGATTGAGTTCAATTTGTTCCACATGGCAAATTCGTCTAGCATAAAAAGGCAATTATTCACTGTACAACTATTAGTGGGGGTACTTGTTTTAATATTACTGTTCGTTATTTTTTATCTCCAATACCATTATTTATCCACTTCTCTGATCGTTATCAGCATTCTCTGTGGCGTGCTTGCTTTTGCAGTTTTTCCGATTGTTAATCGTAAATCAACGATAAGCAGAATAAAAAAAATGCTAACTGAAGGCGATAATAAAGCTATGCTTGGTCACCAGGCTATTTCTCTCTCGCCAGAAGGCATTTTGGGGAAGAATCGGTCAAGTGAATCCAAAATCAATTGGTCAGCTATTGACAAGGTTGTACAAAACGAAAAATTCTTTTTCCTGTATATCAGCTCAGTAAATGCCATCGTTATACCCAAAAGTTGTTTTCAGTCGCAAAAGGTACAACAAGAATTCCTAGAGTATGTCAATGTACATCGCGGCTAAAGAGAATGCTATCTATCAAGGTCTGCTGGTTGGCGGTGATGTCTTTTTCAGGCGTCGAGTCTTGCACAACACAAAAACGCCTAACAAAGCGTGC
>DNDO01000081.1:3062-3244 GCA_003484265.1 Anaerolineae bacterium | reverse complement strand
GAAGTGATCGACCAGATCGTCGCCGCCATAACGTCTGTCGAAGGGGCGCAACTGCTTGACCGCTCATCCGACCTCGACCACAACCGCACAGTGCTGACCTTTGCTGGTCCGCCTGAGGCTGTGGAGGAAGCCGCGTTCCGCGCCATCCAAACCGCCGCCGAACTGATCGATCTCGACGCGCA
>DNDO01000081.1:1012-2778 GCA_003484265.1 Anaerolineae bacterium | reverse complement strand
GCGTCCATGCAGGATTGTGTGGAGATCGCCAAAAGGGTCGGTCAACGTGTGGGAGACGAACTAAGAATCCCCGTTTATTTATATGAAGCGGCGGCAATGCGTCCAGAACGCGCGAATCTTGAAAACATCCGCAAGGGTCAATACGAAGGATTGAAAAAAGAAATCGAGTCTGATCTGAATCGCAAGCCTGATTTTGGTCCCAGCAATTTGCCAAAGGCAGGCGCAACCGTTATTGGCGCGCGGGAACCGCTCGTTGCGTTCAACGTCTATCTCACCACCGACGACGTCAGCATTGCTAAAAAGATCGCCAAAGCCGTTCGTCAATCTTCGGGCGGCCTTCGATATGTCAAAGGCCTGGGATTGCTCGTCGATGGGCGCGCGCAGGTTTCGATGAACCTCACCAACTTCCGTGAAACGCCGATCGCGCGCGTGGTTGAATTTATTCGCCGCGAAGCCGGGCGATATGGCGTCGGGATTCATCACAGTGAACTCGTTGGCTTGATCCCTCAAGAGGCTTTGGTGGATGCGGCGGTCTGGTACACACAATTGGATGGTTTTTCAGAAGAACAGATTCTTGAATCCAGGCTTTTCTCTTCGCCCTCCGCCCGTTCATCCACGACCCAGCCGGTTACTTTTATCGAACAGTTGGCCGCCCCGACACCGACCCCCGGCGGAGGTTCCGCGGGCGCATACGCTGGCGCGATGGGCGCGGGTCTCGTCGCGATGGTTTCTGGAATTACGATGGGTAAAAAGAAATACGCCGATGTGGAGGCTGAAATGCAGGCGATACGGGTCGTCGCTGAAAATCTGCGCAAGGAACTTACCCAAGCTGTGGACGATGACGCCTCCTCTTTTGAAGTGCTGATGGCAACGTTCAGACTCCCCAAAGAGACTGATGAACAAAAGTCCGCGCGTAATTCCGCCATTATCAAGGCAACATTGAATGCCGCGCATGTCCCGTTGCATGTGGCGAGTGATGCCGTCAAAGTGATGGAGCTCGCGATCAAATGCGCCCGACACGGCATCCTCAGCGCGATCAGCGATTCGATGTCTGCCTTTGCCATGTCCCGCGCCGCGCTGACGGCGGCTGGCTATAACGTGAGGATCAATATCAACTCGCTTGAAGACAAGTCGGTGGGGGATAAGATGCTGGCTGAACTCGTCGAGTTGGAATTCGAAGCCGATAAACTAGAACTTGAAATCCAGGCTGTGATGAAGGAACGCGGTGGGATTTAAAAACCTGATCGCAAAGGCGCAAAGAAAACCTTTGCTTCTTAAATCCTGTAAAGACTTCGCGACCTTGGCATTTCCGTCGTGAAAAAGATTTTTCTCCTCTTCATCTTTCTACTGAGTTCTTGCGCGCCTAACGTGCAACGTGTGGTCGCCGAACCTTTGTCTGAACCTACCTCAACTCCCTCTAGTTCACCTAAAACCCAGCCTGCTCCTACATTATTAGCTCTATCGCCAACAGCGGAGAAATCCACATGCGATCCGTTCACCGTGGACTTCTGCATCACTGACGGGCACTTCATCTTCCAGAATCCCATCCAACCACCCGGTAACACATCCGTTGATGTGTCATATCGTTATGGCTCGACTCAAGAGAATAAACGGGAACCGCATCATGGCGTGGAATTTCTTAACAAGTTTGGCACACCCGTCCATGCTGCGGGTGATGGTGTCGTGCAGTTTGCCGGGGCAGATAGTGAGGCGTTGTATAGTCCGTGGAGGGATTTTTATGGGAATATGATCGTCATTCGTCACGC
>DNDO01000081.1:0-722 GCA_003484265.1 Anaerolineae bacterium | reverse complement strand
CGATGTCAAGGCTGGTGACCTGATCGGCGAAGTCGGTCAAAGCGGCGTGGCGACAGGGAGTCATCTGCATTTTGAGGTGAGAAGAGGTGGTGACGGCACCGACTACTTCTCAACGCAAAATCCCGAACTTTGGTTGATCCCGAGTAAAGATGATAAGGGAAATCCGCTCGGCGCAATTTCATTTTCGATTCTCGATAAGAATTTCCAATTTCAATTTGCTGAATTTACTGCCAACTATCACATTGATAAGAATGGACCAATGGTAAAGACTCATTACATCGTAACGTATTCGAAAGATATGATGCTTGGAAATGAAAATGCCGCGCTTGGCGACCTCCCGCCGGGGTATTATCGTATCGCATTGAAATACAACGGTCGGTTTTTCGAGCGGTGGGTTGAAGTAGAATCGGGTAAGCTTTCGGAAATTGTGTTTGTTATGGAGTGAGCTGGCTCCCGGCGGCTTAAACAAAATTCAAACTGGAGAAGACCATGGGACTCAAACCTGATCACTGGATACGCAAAATGGCATTGGAACAAAAAATGATCGAGCCGTTCGTTGATAAACAAGTTCGGCAGGGCGTCATTTCCTACGGGGTTTCGTCCTACGGATATGACGTCCGTGTGGCGGATGAATTTATGATCTTTACGAATGTCCATTCGGCCATCGTCGACCCCAAACACTTTGACACGAAGTCCATGGTGGAATTCAAAGGCGAGGTTTG
>DNDO01000091.1 GCA_003484265.1 Anaerolineae bacterium | reverse complement strand
ATTCGCGCCTGCTTCGAAGCAGCGTTCACGGTCGCCGGGCATGGCCAGGGCGGTGAGTGCGATGATCGGAACCGAGGCAAACTCGGTCTTGGCGCGGAGGCGGCGAATGGCTTCCAGCCCGTCCAGTTGCGGCATTTGAATATCCATCAAGATCAAATCAGGCAATAAAGTTTCAGCCGTTGCAACGGCTTCCAGGCCGTTATGGGCAACCGCCACTTTATATCCGTGATCCGAAAGGTACTCCTGAACGGTCAAGACGTTTGCCATGTTATCTTCAGCCAGCAGGATTGTGCCGTGGTTTTGGGAGGCAGATACTGATTCATCCATGGTTTCTGATGTAGCGAATAATGCCTCTTTTTCTTTTTGACCCAGATGTTTTGGTGAGTTCCATGGCAGGACCACGGTGAAACGACTGCCTTTGCCTGGTTCGCTTTCAACATGGACACTCCCGCCGTGTAACTCGGTTAATTTCAATAAAAGGACGAGTCCTAAACCCGTCCCCTCGTACTGACGGGAGAGACTACTATCTAATTGAGTAAAGGGCGTAAACAAATTTTCTAGATTTTCGGGGGCGATCCCGATGCCGGTATCGGTTACAGAAAAATGGATTTGATCATTCGCTGCATTGATATGGACGTCAAGCGATATTTTCCCTTTTTCAGGGGTAAATTTAACCGCATTGCTGAGCAAATTGACAAGGATTTGTTTCAAGCGCTGCGGGTCGGCGCGGAGCATAGGAACGGATTCATCGCAATTGAAATCAATTGATATCGACTTTTTCAATGCGATTTCTTTGATGAAATTCAAGGATGATTCGCAAATTTCCCTTGCTGAGACTGTTTCGGGCCGCAGATCGAGTTTTCCTGCCTCGATCTTGGAAACCTCAAGAATGTCGTTGATCAGCCCGAGCAAATGCCCTCCGCTGGAATGGATTAGATCGACATATTGTATTTGTTTCTCGTTGAGCTGACCGCGTCTTTGCTCGAGCAGGGATTCGGAAAATCCCAAAATACTGTTAAGAGGCGTCCGCAATTCGTGGCTCATATTCGCCAAAAACTCGTCTTTTGCGCGGTTGGCATGTATAAGTTCAATGGTACGCTCTTGAACACGGTGCTCCAATTCGTTCGCATATTGATGAATTGTCTCTTCCGCCTGTTTTCGCTCCGTAACATCGCGTGAGTTGATAATACCTATCAATCGACCATTCTCATCAAAGGTGGACTTGCCGACAGCTTCGAGGTATCGCCACGAGCCGTCTTTATGACGAAAACGGAAATCGACTGAAGCAACTACACCTGGTGTGGGAAAAGCTCTCAGCAGCACTTCGGCGACAATTTCCAGATCATCGGGGTGGATCAGCTCGAAAACTAGCTGACCAATAAGTTCATCAGGATGGTAGCCGAGTATGCGTTCAATGGCGGGACTTTCATAGCGGATAATTGCCGTATCGTCGATTACTGTTATTACATCAGATGCGTTTTCGATTAGGGATCTGAAGCGCTCTTCACGTTGCTGTAATTTTTCTTCCGCAACTTTTCGTTCAGTGATGTCGCGCACAGAGATCATGCGCACATCCTTTTTTTGCAGAGTGAATTGTGTACGGACGATCTCCATATGTATGGTGGTTCCGTCAGGTTTTACGAAATAGGTTTCGTAGGATTCCGTGGTGGGTGATTCGACCTTTTGGCGTATATATTCGCGGGTATCTGGTGGAGCGAAGTCAACCAATGATCTGCCAATCACCTGTTCACGATTGACACCGATTAGTTTGAGCATGGCGGGGTTAACCTCCAAAATAATGCCATTCTCATGGATGACAATCCCTTCTACAGCTGATTCCCACAATGTGCGAAAACGCTCTTCACTCTCCCGTAATTTTTCTTCTGTCTGCTTTCGTTCGTTGAGTTCGGTTTTGATCTGTTGGTAAAGATTCGAGTTTTGAATGGCGATTCCAATTTGGACGGAAACTGTTTCCAGAATGCGTTGATCAGTTTCTGTGTATGCATTAGGGTGGGAGGTTTCGCTATTGATCACACCTATGATCCTGTTCGCCATGTATAGAGGAACACACAGTTCAGATTGGATGTTGGAGCGCATACCATAATAACGGGGATCATTTTGTACATCCCCGGAACGGACACTCGTGCCATGTTGCGCAACCCAGCCGACAATCCCATCTCCAACCTTCAGGTTGTGAGAAGCGATATACAACTTGTCGCTTTTACCTTTGTCGGGACCTTTGCCCTGATTGCTCACGGCAAAAGGTACCAGGGCTTGGCTGGCTTCATCCACAAGCAGGACCGCCAAATATTCATATCCCAAATTTTTTTCAAGGGTGGCGATGATGGTCTTGGCAAGCTCTTCCGGCGTCTCAAGTCCCTGTAATTGCTGGGTAATATTGTAAATTGTTTGGAGTTCGAGGTACTGCTGCTCGATTTTCGCTTCTGCCAGTTTGCGTTCGGAGATCTCAACCTGGGCATTCATATACAACTGTATATTGGTTATCGCAATGGCGATATGATTCGCAAAGGCCTGGATCGCAGGTTTGTCTTCTTCAGTAAGATTGGGTCCGGCTATGTTTAGGATGCCGATAACGCGCATATCGACGATCAACGGTGCATAGACCACCGGCGATTTCCCAAATACATTGATAACATTCCGGGCAAATGGCCGGGCAACGGGTGGAAGTAGTTGCTCAATGGTTTCAGTATTATCAGTTTTGTAGATGCTTTTTTGTGTCTGGATAATCTGATTGTATGATTTCACCTTGTTGATAGGAATTGAAAACCCCAAAGTTTTAACCTTGAGCACCTTCTCTAATTGGGTCAGGATTTTTGTTATCGCAGGTGAATATGAAACGGCACGAACTGTGATGGATGTTCTTGACTCATCCAGAATAGCCAAACCGCCCCTGAGTCCCAGGGCGCTGACCTGGTCTGTAAACCCCTTATAAATCTGTTCTTCTGAATGTACAGACTTTTGTATCTCGGCGGCTGCGGCGTTTAGCGCTCGAAGCAGGTCAAGGGTACGTGTATTTAAACTTGACAACCGAGGTGAATCAATTTCTGTTTCTTTATTAATCAAGGTGGTTGTTTCAGGATTAAGTTTTTCCTGTTTATTTTTCAATGGTGAATTCACTGAAATTCACCTTGAATTTCGCATAACAATGATCGCATGAGAAAAAGTATAGCATACCAACCTAAACCAACGAGGTTACAATACCCTAACATTAACCCAGGAGATATTCATATGCCCATCACCCTCGACGGATCGTCCCTCACGGTTGAAAAACTCGTTGCAATTGCACGAGATAATGAGAAAGTAGTACTCGCCCCCGAAGCCCTTGAGCGGATCAGAATTTGCCGCGCCATGCTGGAGGAGAAACTGGCCAACAAAGAGGTCATGTACGGCACAAATACGGGCATCGGCGAGTTTTCAGAGACGATGCTCAACGATGAGCAGGTGAAGGAATTTCAGAAGTACCTGATCTACAATCACGCGGCGGGTATAGGCGACCCCGCACCGATCGAACATGTCCGCGCGGCGCTGGCAGGGCGTATCAATGTCCATGCGCATGGGAACTCTGGATGCAGACCCGAGATCACTCTCACATTGGTGGAGATGCTGAACAAAGGCGTCACGCCCGTTGTTTGTCAGAAGGGGTCGGTGGGTGCAAGCGGTGACCTCGCGCCGATGGCTCAAGCCGCCCTATTGCTCATGGGTGAAGGTGAAGCCTTTTTTGAAGGCGAACGACTCGCAGGTCACGAAGCGATGCGGCGGGCAGGTATCGAAGTCCCGGGCTTGCAGGCGCGCGACGGTCTTGCCGCCATCAATGGATCCAATCTGCTGACCGCCATGTCTGCCCTGCACATCTTCGACATGGAACGCCTGCTCAAGCAGGCAGAGATCGCTGCGGCGATGTCCATCGAAGCCCTGCTCGGCAATATGAAACCATACAACACCAAACTGCATGAATTGCGCGGCTTCAGTGGCGCGGTCACGTCAGCGAAAAATATCATGAAGGTCATCGAAGGATCCGACCTGACCACGGGCAAGATGAAAACCAAGGTGCAGGATGCCTACTCGATGCGTTCGACACCACAGGTTATCGGCGCGGCGCGCGATGCCATCGCGTATGCGCGTTCGCAGGTCGAGATCGAACTCAACGGCGTTGGGGATAATCCCATCTTTGTCCCTGAAGATAACTTAACCCTTACAGGCGCGAACTTTCAAGGGACCCCTGTTTCGCTGCCGATGGATATGGCCGGCATTGCGATCACGATGGTGTGTGTCATGTCGGAGCGGCGCATGAACCGGCTGACGAACCCGGCTCTTTCTCAGGGACTGCCTGATTTCCTGGCGCATGAGCCCGGTTTCTACTCTGGGATGATGCTCAGCCAATACACCGCCGACCACCTGATCGTTGAACAACGGATCCTTTCCACGCCTGCCAGCATTCAATCCATCCCTGCCGCCGCGGACCAGGAGGACTTCGTCTCGATGGGCATGAACACCGCCATCAAGAACGGACAGATCCTCGATAACGCATATGGAGTTATTGGCATTGAACTCATGGCGGCGGCGCAGGCATTGGACTTCCGCGAGTTCACGCCGGGCAAAGGCTCGCTCAAAGCGCGCGAAGTCATTCGCAAGTACGTGGAGCATCTCGAAGTGGATCGCCCGCTGTATAACGATCACAATGCGATGAAGAAGTTGGTGCAGT
>DNDO01000058.1 GCA_003484265.1 Anaerolineae bacterium | reverse complement strand
CCCCCCCCCCCCCCCGCCGACACCACTCCCCCGCTCGCCATGTCGGGCGGCGTGGATTCGTCGGTTGCTTCGGCGCTTGTCCATCAGGCGATCGGCGACCAACTCGTGGCTATTTTTGTGGATACGGGTCTCTTACGCAAAGATGAAGGCGGACAGGTCGCTTCAGCATTTCGGAATAACCTGCGTTCTGAACTAATTACAGTAGACGCCTCTGACGAATTCTTCTCCGTGCTTGCGGGTGTGACTGAACCCGAGCAAAAACGCAGAGCCGTTGGCGAGAAATTTATCCGCGTTTTTGAGGAGCAGGCGAAGAAATTGGGTCAGCCGAAGTTTCTCGTACAAGGTACGATCTATCCCGATGTGGTTGAGTCGTCTGCGGCGGATAGGAACAAAGCACAGAAGATCAAATCACATCATAATGTCGGCGGTTTACCCAAGGATATGAAGTTTGATCTGGTCGAACCTCTGCGCTATTTGTTCAAGGATGAGGTGCGGGCTGTCGGGGAAGCGCTTGGATTGCCGGAAAAACTGGTTTGGCGGCAGCCGTTCCCGGGTCCGGGGTTGACCGTGCGCTGTCTCGGGGAGGTGACGCCGCAGCGTGTATCCCGTTTGCGGGCGGCGGATGCGATCCTCGTGGATGAATTGTCCAATGCGGGGTTATTAAATCGAAGATACTCGGGAGGCAACAAGATCACCGGACCAATGAGGGTGGATCCGCCTGCGATCGCGCAAGCATTCGTTGTTTTACTGCCGGTGCGCTCGGTGGGCGTGATGGGCGACCAGCGGACATATCAGGAGGCCGCAGCAATACGCGCGGTGACCACCGATGACTTCATGACCGCCGATTGGGCGCGCCTGCCGGACGACCTGATGGCAAAGATCGCCAACCGCATCGTCAATGAAGTGGACGGGATAAATCGCGTGGTGTATGATGTTACAAGTAAACCGCCCGCGACGATCGAATGGGAGTAGGGATTACAGGATTACAATTTTGGATTGAGGATGCATTATGAATCTTGATATTGGTGAGGTACTTTCCAGCGCGTTCAAGATCACCTGGAAACATAAGATATTGTGGGTGTTCAGCACGTTACCCATGTTGTTGAGTTTCATGATTATCCCAATAATGTTCGTGCCAATAATATTCATGGATGGGGGCTCATCCGGCAATCCCTTCTTCTTTGAGTCGCAAGTCTATAGTTTTCTTTTTATTGGGTTCATTTTTTTCTTCAGCCTTTTGAGTTATGTCCTGTACGGCATCACGTCATCGTCGGTGTTGCTTGGCGTCATCCGCGCGGATGAGGGCGCTGAGCGGTTACCGTTCCGCGAATTGTTCAACGACTCAAAGCCGTATTGGTTGCGCGTGTTGGGCGTGTTGTTTTTGATCGGTCTCGGCGTATTCACTGTGTTTGCTGTGATCTTTGGCTGCTTTACTTTGATCGGCGCGGTAACGATGGGTCTTGGATTTATTTGCCTGCAACCGTTGTTATTGTTGATGTATCCGTTCATGCTGGTCTTATATGGCATTATAGAAGAGTCGCAGGTCGCTGTAGTTGCGGACGGGTTGGGTGTAACCGACGCGATCAAACGCGGCTGGGATCTGGTACGCGCCAATTTCTGGCGTATCCTGCTGATCTCGCTGATCGTTTATTTTGGCGTCTCTCTTCTCAGTAGTGTCGTCGTATTCCCGCTCATGATGCCGTTTTTCTTCATCCCATTGTTTATGGACAGCGGGATGTCCAATTTCGATCCGCGCACGATGATGTTGTTCATGGGCGGGTTCAGCCTGATCTTCTTCCCGGTCATGGCGTTCGTGCAGGGGATCGGCATCACGTTTATGAAATCAACTTTTACACTCGTCTACCTGCGCCTGACCAAACCGCAGGCAAATGCACCTGCAGTTTTCGAAAAGAATCATGATGCTTAAGGGCGACCATCCCAGAGAAGGAAACGAAACTGTATTGTCACTGACGACATGCAGTATAGGGCATAATTAAACAAGGAGAAATCAATGAATTTCAATTTTGGCGAAATACTTACGCGCGCGTGGCAGATCATACGCAAACATAAAGTCCTGTGGATATTCGGCATCCTTGCCAGTTGTGGACAGGGAGGCGGAGGAGGAAACAGCGGGCGCGGCGGAGGGAATTCTGGCTTTCAAACACAGGGTCCAGACCTCCCGCCACAGGTCATGCAGTTGTTCCAATCCATCGAACAAAACATGACAACATTCATAGCCGTCGGCATTGCAGTCATCTGTCTCATATGGGTATTGATCATCTTCCTCAGCACCATTGGGCGCATCGGACTCATCCGCGGCACGTTTTTGGCGGATGGCGGCGAGGAGAAACTCATCTTCGGTCAGTTATTCAGTGAAAGTATGCCGTACTTCTGGCGTATGTTTGCATTGTCGCTGATCCTTGCACTTCCGATACTCGTTTTGGTTGGTGCGCTGTTTGCGGGCATAATCGTCTTTGCGGTTTCAGCCAGCGGCGGCAGTGACGCTTCTGCGTTGGGAGCCGTCGCAATGGTTCCGCTCTTCATCGGTTGTTTGTGCCTGCTTGTCCCCGTCATGTTCGTGATCGGTATGATCGTTCGCCAGTCGCAAAATGCCATCGTCCTGGAAGATATGGCTGTCATGCCCTCGCTCTCACGCGGCTGGCAGGTCTTCCGCGGCAACCTCGGTCCGGTCATCGTCATGGCGATCATCCTTGCCATCATCGGTTTCGTCGTCGGGCTAATCGTTGCCATCCCTATTCTTCTCGTTGTCGTACCGGCTGTCCTTGCATTCGGACTGGGGGAAGCCCAAAGTATGACGCCCCTCATCATCGCCGGCGTTTGTCTGTGTCTTTATATCCCTGTTTCATTACTTCTCAACGGGATCGCGATTGCATACATCGAATCCGCGTGGACGTTGACCTACATGCGCCTTACACAGCCAAAGGATGAAGAGACCGTCATCGTCGAGGCGAATGCGTAGACTCACCCGCTTCATCCTTACCCTCAGCCTGCTCGCCGGGACAACGACCTTCGTCCACGCCCAGACCGCCGCATCAGCGGAGATCGTGCGCATTGACGTGTCGAAGTTCCCGCAGGTCACCGTCCTCGTAGACGTGTACGACGCGAACGGTGAATTCGTCACAGGCGTTGAGCCGGGCGACATCACGGTGTACGAAGACGGTCAGGAAACGACGGCCGATTCAATCAACGAGTCCGCGCCGCCGGTGCAGGTGGTGGTTGCCATCAACCCGGGTCCTGCCATGGCAGTCCGCGATGCGAGTGCGATCGCCCGCTTTGAGCGCGTCGTCGAAACATTGGGTCAATGGGCAGACGCACAACCCGACGACTCACGCGATGATCTAAGCCTGGTCTCGTTGTCAGGGTCGCTTATCAACCACTCGAATGTTGACGATTGGTTCGTAAGCCTGAACTCCTTCAAGCCCGATCTTCGCAACTCCACGCCTAATCTGCAAACCCTGTCCATAGCGCTGGATACAGTCAACGCTTCCACACCGGAACCGGGCATGAAGCGCGCCATTCTGTTTATCACCCCGCACATGGACGACCCCAACATAGACAACACCATTGCGCCGCTCATTCAGAGGGCTGTCGATTCAAAAGTACGCGTCTTCGTCTGGTTCATCGACGGAGAGGACTTCGACATCACCGCCAGCGCGAACGCTTTCAAACAACTCGCCCAGCAAACGGACGGTTCGTTCTTCTTCTTTTCACGAAACGAACCCTTCCCCGACCCGAATTTTTATTTCGCCCCTTTGCGCCATGTTTATGAGGTGACGTACTCATCCTTGCTGGCAACCTCGGGCGATCATACGTTGGGCTTCTACATCGAAACACCGGGTGGCACGATCCCCGCATTGGACAAAACCTTCAGCGTAAACGTTGAGCCGCCTAACCCGATCTTCGTCTCGCCGCCCCTGCAGATCACGCGCCAGGCGCCGGAAGACGATCCATTAAATGCGGAAGAATTATTTCCCGCGCAACAAACCATTCAGATCATCATCGAGTTCCCCGACGGGCATCCGCGGGGACTCAAACGCACAACGTTTTATGCCGACGGACAAGTCGTTGCCGAGAATACGAAAGCGCCCTTTGACAGGTTCCAATGGGACCTTACCGCCTACGACAAAAGCGGACAGCACGAGATCATCGTCGAAGCGGAGGATGTGCTGGGGTTGAAAAAGTCGAGCATTGGCATCCCTGTCACGTTCACCGTCATACATCCGCCCAGCGGCGTACAGGCTCTGATCGCGCAGTACAGTTCCTATCTGATCATGGGAGCCATCATATTTGCGGGGTTTGCTTTGCTCGTCATTTTGTTGAGGAGTCGAGTGCGGAACGTGCCTGAGAGTCCCCGTAAAAAAAACCGCAAGACGAAGGAAGACCCGCTCACCCAGCCGGTTGCGGCATTGACGGAGCCGTCCGTTTCGGCTACAAACAAGGTTAAATCGCAGCCGCGCTTCAGTTGGATGAGTGCCCGGCAAAGCCGGGTGCCTTCAGCGCCCGCCTATCTCATCCGCCTGACGAACGGAGGCGAGCCAGCCAGCGTAATGCCGATACCGATACTCGAAGCAGATATGACCTTCGGCACTGACCCGGTACAATCCAAGCATGTGCTGGATGATCCATCGATTGCGCCCCTGCACGCCCGCATCAAACAAACAGGCGAAGGAGTTTTTATCATCATCGATCACGGTTCTGTGGCAGGCACGTGGGTAAATTTTGAGCCTGTACCGCGCGAAGGCGTCAGACTGGCGCATGGAGACAGGGTACACTTGGGGCAGATGGTCTATCGCTTTGATCTGAGCCAGCCTCCGGTGGAATCCGAACCGAAGGTAGTCTCCCAAAAATAATCCTATTTATGATACGTATATCACGTTCTCACCTGCACGTTGAAGCATACAGTCATCAGGGCATGACGGGCAAGAACAATGAAGACCGTTTTGCCATAGCCTCCTATCATGTCAGCGATAAAGATCGCACGCCGATCCTGTTCGCCGTGCTTGCCGACGGAATCGGCGGGCACAAGGGCGGCGAGGTGGCGGCGGAACTGGCTGTCAACCATATTATGCAGAGCATAGCGAAGGGCGATGGCAAGTTTTCGCGGCATTATATCGAGCAGGCGGTCAACGAAGCCAGCGGGGCAATTGCATCGCATTCTTCAACGAACGAAAATCTCAAGGGCATGGGTGCCACCTGCGCCATTGCATGGATCATTGATAACAAACTGCATACAGCCTACGTAGGCGATTCGCGGATTTACCTGATCCGCGCCGGGCGCATCCAGCAATTGACCACCGATCATTCATGGGTGCAGGAAGCCATCGAGAAGGGTATCCTCACGCCTGAACTGGCGCGCGATCATCCCAATGTGCACGTCATCCGCCGATATCTTGGTTCGCCGGTACCGCCTGAGCCGGACTTCCGCATGAACTTATTCGATGGTGAGGGTGCCAACCACGCAGAGAACAACCAGGGCACGGAGTTTCAACCGAACGACATATTGCTCCTTTGCACCGACGGTTTGACCGACCTGGTGTGGAACGATGAAATTCTCGAGATCGTACGTTCGAAATCGAGTCTCAAAGAGGCGAGCCGCGCACTGGTGGACCTCGCCAATGATCGCGGCGGACACGACAACACCACGGTCATCCTGATCAGCGCGCCTGCGGAATTCAAGTCGAAGACGGAACCGAAAAAGAAAAAGGGGTCGAACTGGCTTCCCTGGATGATCGGCGGGCTCGTTGGTTTTTTTTTGATTTTGGTCGTCGGTTCGGTCCTGGCATTCAACCTGATTCGGCGTAATGAAACTTTGACCGCCACCCCGGCAGTCTCCTCTTCACCTTCCTCGCTGGTTACAGTAACCCCATTGACATCGCCCACCCCAACCCTTACCCCCACCGAAACCGCATCACCTGATGTGATCCTGCCCATTGCACCGACTGTCACCCTCACGCCCTGGCCCACGAATACGGTTAATCCGTAAAGTGAAGCGAATACAAATCATAAATGTGGAAGAGGGGTGTTAGTAAATTGACTGGTCTCTACACTACAACGGTTGTTTCGTCGGTATGCCCGGCTTGCGCGGATACTGAGGCGGCGTTGCGGCGATCTTATTCACAACAACGAGATAACGATCATCCGCCACGCCCGGCAGGTTGACGGGGATCAACTGTCCCAATTTCCCGCCCAATAACTTCATCGCTTTTTCAGCGGACTGCGCTTCGGCGGGTCCGCTTTCGCCTTTTTGCGCGAGGACTTGTCCGCCGATCTTAACCAACGGAATGAGATACTCGCTCAAGACGCTAAGATTTGCCACCGCGCGCGCCACTGCCCAATCGTATTTCTCGCGGTGATTTGAGTCTTGTCCCAAATCTTCAGCGCGTAAATGGACGATCTCAACATCGTCCAACCTCAACTCATTGACAATGTGCTGGCAGAACTTAGCCTTCTTGCCAACCGATTCGACAAGAGTCAATTTCATGTTCGGGTATAGGATCTTGAGGGGAATTCCCGGGAAACCGGCGCCAGTCCCAACGTCAATGAGACGAAGCGGAGGGGTTGCCTGCCATGCCATCACACACGAGAACGAATCCAAAAAATGTTTCGTACGAATCGATTCCACGTCGCGGATGGCTGTCAGGTTGATCTTTTGGTTCCACTCCAGTAATTCCTTTTCATAGGTGATGAGCGACATCACCTGCCGTCCGGTCATGTGAACGTTAAACAATTCCTGCGCCTCGCGGACAAGTAATTCCATGGCTTAATTATAAAAGACCTCACAGGATTTCAAATCCTGTGAGGTCAACTCATTTCGACCTATTTCTCTTCTTCTTTCACTTCAACAACCGCCTTCGATTTTCTAAACCTGCGGAAAAGCGCGCGCCCGCCGATGAAGACAAAGTATGTTGGGATGGCGACAAGTATGAGCGCGGGCAGGAACGACAGGACAAATCGGATCAGGAATTGTGTAAAGCCCTGTGTAAAGCGGATCAAATCCTGGATGGCGTCGTTGGCTGTGCCTTGCAGTTTCCAACCACCGATCTCGATGGGCTTGACAGTCTCCTCCGCAACCAGGCGGATGATTATCGCAGAGAGCGCAGCAGATTCTTCATAGTATTTGATCTGTCCCTTCAAAACTTCGATCTCGGTCTGAATGTTCTGCACTTGGATATAAATAGCAAGGACGTCTTCAGCATCGACAGCGTCATCCATGATCTCCAGCAGTTTTTGCTCGGCATCCTGTTTCGCTTTCAGACGGGACTGCAAGTCCACGTATTGGTTGGTGACATCTTCACCGGAACGATTCTCATATGTGACATCCACCGCGCCTTCCTTGACCTTCTCCAAGGCTTCGTCCAATCTTTCTGAAGGGACGCGGATGGTCATGCTGGCTTCCGGCACTTCTATGCTGTTGGGTCCGTAGGTGTTTTGATAGAGGTTGGATGAAACGACAAACCCGCCCATCTCGACAGCCAGGTCGCTGATTTCCTTCATGCGGGATTTTGGGTCAACGACCACAATGCTCATGTCCACGTTCTGGATGACAAGCCGCTCCGTTGCCGCCACATTGGACGTAACCACTGATTGGTCGTACGCCAAATCATACCCGCCCGATTCTTCCAAGTAGAATTCTGCAGCAGGTTCCGGCGCAGCAGGAGCGAAGGCAGGCTCGGCGAAACTCCTGTTGTCGTAAGGAGCAGATGCTCCCATGCCAATGCTTCCAAATATGGCTGAAGCCGCAACACCAAGCAACGTCACTACAACCAAAGTTGTCACAGCGATCGTGATCAAGGTCCTTTTCATTTTCTCTTCTCCTTCATAGCTATTAGATGATTACAACATAAAGACGAATTTCACCAGACAAAGTTCCCGCCCACATTATTGCTGATTACTTTTATTTTATTGAAAACTGGTCTACCATCCCTCAGCGATTCGTATCGCGTGCTTCTCGGGCAGACCAGCCTCGCGAATCCGTTTTTGCACTTCGGAGATGTTATACGCGGCACGACGTGGCTCCCAAACATAACTTTCCGTGTCGTAAATCGCATATGCGGCTCGCGGGTCGCGGTCGCGCGGCTGACCCACAGAACCGGGATTCAGAATTACCCTCGGGCGAAGAATTACGTGTTCGCCCGCGCGAATTGGCGTGAGATGCACGCGGTCGGTTTGCGTATCCAGTTGGAACATGCACTGTAAATGCGAATGTCCCACAAAGCACCATGGCGTTGTGAAATGGTCGAAGTTCAAACGCGCCGAAAGCGTATTCAAAATATATTCCCAGACTGAATCGCGCGGACTTCCATGCACAATGCTTGCCTCGCCGAGCACCATTAAATTCGACGGCAATGAGCGCAGGTAGTCCATGTTGTCGGCGGTCAATACTTTTTCGTGATATTCGAGTGTGCGTCGTGCCTCCCCGTTGAATACATCGAGCGGAATCTGTCCTGTCACGGCAACGTCATGGTTGCCGAGGATGCAGGTCAGGTTGGGGATCTCGCGCACCAGTTCCACGGTCGCGTTCGGGTCGGGTCCGTATCCCACAATGTCGCCCAGACACCACGTCTCATCCACTGTGCCCGCATCGTTCAGCACGGCTTCCAAAGCGGTGTAATTCGCATGTATGTCCGAAATAACCAAAATACGCATACTACTCCAAAAGCGCCGCAATACGTTCGATGATTATCCCAGCCGCTTCGGACTTGCTCATCAAAGGTAAAGATTCCGTTCGCCCATCGGCAAATATAAGTGTGAGACGGTTGGTCTCGACGGAAAATCCCGCATCATTGGCTGAAATATCGTTCGCAGCGATCAAATCCAGATTCTTGGATTGTAACTTATTTGACGCGTTTTTAAAGATGTCTTGCGACTCTGCCGCAAAGCCTGCCACAATCTGCTTTCGCTTCACTTCGGACCGCAAGCCTGCCACTGCTTTCAAGATATCATCTGTCGCTTCAAGTATTATCTGCGGAACGCCCCCCTCTTTCTTGATCTTGTCATTGGAAACTTCCTTCGCCCTAAAATCCGCAACTGCCGCCGCCATTATGAGCGTGTCGCTTTCAGGGAATTCAACTAACACTGCATCGAGCATTTGCTTGGCTGTATTCACTTGAATAACCTCGGCACCGACGGGCGGGGTTAACGATGTCGGCGTTGTGACCAGCGTGACCTGTGCGCCGGCGTCCATTGCGGCTTGGGCGAGGGCATATCCCTGCCGGCCGGAGGAACGGTTGGTCAGCACGCGGACAGGGTCGAGCGGCTCCTGAGTCCCGCCGGCGGTGATCAAAACTTTTTTTTCAGCGAGCAAGCCTCCGCGGGCGAGAACAAGGCGGATGTGTCCGATGAGTTCGTATGTTTCGGGCAGGCGTCCCTTACCCGTGAGTCCCGATGCGAGGTGTCCCTCGGAGGGTTCGATAATATATGCGCCGCGCTTGCGAAGCGTATCGAGATTCTCCTGTGTGGCGGGGTGGTCGTACATGCCGCCGTCCATTGCGGGGGAGAGAATCAAAGGACTGGTCGATGCCAGCGCAGAGACCGTGAGAAGTGTATCCGACTGACCGTATGCAAGTTTGGCTATCGTATTCGCAGTGCATGGCGCGATGATGAGCAGGTCGGCATCGTGACCCAGACCAACATGCAACACATGCGCTTCATTGCCCCATAAGTCTTTATCAATGTATGCCCTCCGCCCCGTGACGGATTGGAACGTGAGCGGTGAAATAAATTTTTCGGCTGAACTTGTAAGGATTGCATCCACTCGCGCGCCCGCCTGCGTAAGTTTCGATGCCAGGTCTGCGGCTTTGTATGCGGCGATGGAACCCGTGACCCCCAGAACGATTCGCTTTCCAGAAAGGATGGACATATGCGTTGATTATACATCCACTATCAAATTGCAACTTGTCGTATGGGATTTCAGAGTCTGTAGTAACTTTGCCGGGTAAACGAGTTGGAATTGGAGAACGCCTACTTGCAGGTTGGCGAGGTGTCCACTTGCGGGGAGTCGTCCTCAGCAGCACCATATCCACGATATGGTCCGACGTCTTTGACGCGGATGCAGCCGAGTCGAACCTCACTTCATATTCAAATTTGGTTTTGGATGACGAGCCGCGCTTCTTTCAACTCCCCGATCTAATTCACAACACAATCGTTTCTCACACCTTGGCATTACCTCCTCAGCGCGGACTTGGGAACATCGCTTCCAGCCCGCGCCACACATCGTCCCGCCAGGATGTATAGTTGTGCCCGCCGGAATACTCACGGTAAGATACGTTATATTCCTTCTCCTGTAACAGCGAGTACATCTTGCGGTTATCCTCCAACAGGAAATCCAACACCCCAACATCCATCCACAAATCCATGTCCCGCGCCTGGCCATGGCGGACGAGGTCAACCACAGCAAGATCCCGCGATGGGATCGTGAACGCGCCGGATTGACTCAAGACCTTGCCGAACACATCCGGTAAACGCAGTCCCGCATAAAATGCCATGGTCCCGCCCAGCGACGCGCCCAACGTGCTGTAGGCACCGGGATATTTTTTGACGTCAAGCAGATTCAGTTTTTCCTGCGCCAACGGCAGGATGATCTCATTCATCCATAAGATCGTTCCATCCGAGCAGGCATATTCCACGTTTCGCCAGCGCCCGCCGCTTGTCAGGAAAGCCATTGCGAACGGTTGAATGCGACCCTCCGCGATCAGGTTGTCAACGATGACAGCCAGCTTGCCACGCTGAAGATAGTCCTGCCCATCGAACACGACCAACAGCGGCACGGGTCCCTTCACAGGAGGGCGGTAAAAATGGATCTCGCGTTCGTAATCCTCGCGCAGCCACTTCGTCTCCACACGGTGACTTGTCAACGCGCCGGGCGTCACGTCGGCGCGGCGCATGGCGAACGGAGACGGCATTGTCTCAGGCATGTAGAAGTAGTTGTTGCGCCCGGTTACGCCGTTGCTCACGCTCTTTTTATTCAGAGGGTCAAGGAAGTTCATTTGTGTAACGGGGTCATGGAACGCGTATTCAACATACACATCGCGGGGAAGGGTCAGGGTGCAAGACCAGATCGATTTGGCTGAATCAGGTATCAACCGCGGAGAGACGCGTTTGAATCGTCTGGGGTTGTCGTCCCAGTGGTTCAAGTCGCTGGTCAGGTATGGCGCGGTGTCCCCCTCCCAAATGAATATGGCATGGTCGGTATCGATGACCGGGTTGCCGTTTTTGAGCGCGCGTTGAATGATCGAATTGGACACCATCATCGGGTGAATGTGCCGCTCAGTTCGCCCTGTGCAAGAATGTGACCCACCATTGCCTTTTCCAATTCGCCTTTGTTCGCGCCTGCGGAAATGCCGAGCACTTCATCAAGCGCATAAATTTTGAAAACGTAACGATGCGTGCCGCTCGGCGGGCACGGACCGCCATAGCCCGTTCTGCCCCAACTGTTGTTTCCGTTCATACTTCCATCGGAGAGTATGTCGTTGGCGGGCATGGATTCGGGCAGGCCGCGCGCAGAAGCGGGAATGTTGAAGATGACCCAATGCACCCATATACCGCCGGGTGAATCCAGGTCGTCCATGACGAGTGCGAAAGATTGTGTGCCGGCGGGCGGTTCGCTCCACGAGAGTTCAGGGGATACATCCTTGAGCGAGGAAGCCGCATCGCCTGTGCAGGCATGTATGGGCGGGATGGGTTGACCTTCTGCAAATGCACTGCTTGTTATTGAAATAGATACTGTTTCATCCGGCGTCAGCGCTTCGGAAATTGTCTGCTCCGGAACCGCGGGCGCGGCTGGGGAACATGCAGACACCAACAAGGCGGTTAACATCACAAAATAATATATTCGTTTCATTGTAGATCCTCTCTTTCCACTCCATTGAATTGCAGTATGAAGTCAGCGCCGTAGGCAAGCGATGGAGTTTGAAATCCTGTTTTGAGATCGCCATTTGAAATTCGTTTCATGATCTCGACTGTGGTCAGGGCGGTGCACCAGTATCCTTCGGGGACTCGCAGCTTCGCACGCACAACCCGATCATCATCCCGCATCTCACCGACGATCAGGCTGTATCCTGTTTCATTACGGCTTCGACTCGGTCCCGGTGGGAACACATATCCGATAAGCCACTTTAACAGATTCCGCACGGGACGTGAATAGACCAACGGTCCAATAACCCGTGAAAGTTTAAGGAAGCTGATCGCGATGTGCGGGAGGGCAAAATACGTTTCGATGTTCGGGACCTTCGTGCTGTAATACGCAGTGGACACATCTCCCCATCCAACAGAAACGACTCGTACCGGTCCTCGTCCAAAATCCTGTTCTCGCACCTTCCATGCAGGCGGCACCTGTGTGAGCTTGCTATCCTTGCGAATGCGTCCCTCCCGATGCATGTTCTCCACCCCTGAACGCGCCGTCCCACGCGAGATGCCCCCGCCGATACCGCGAATGAACAAACGTAAATTTGTCGCTGTCGGCAGTTTTTTATGCAAATACGCCGCGAGACAATCGGACGGCACAACATCGAATCCGCCTCCGGGCATCATCATTATATTTGCATCTTTTGCTTCATCATCCAGTATTGCCAACGCTTCAAATCCCTCGATCTCCCCGCTGATATCCACATAATGACGTTTTGTGCGAATGCACGCTTCCGCCATCTGACGGAACGTCAGCACGAACGGACCGGCGCAATGCAACACAGCGTCCACTTCGAGCAAAGCGGACTCCAATTTGTCTGTTTCTTCCAATGGGAACGCGCGATATTCGAGATTATATTTTTCCGCCTGCGTGCGAAGCTTCTTTTCATCACGCCCCGCAAGAATTGGACGCATTCCATCTTTTACTGCGAGTTCAACGATAAGTTGACCGGTATATCCGTAGGAACCATAGATCAGAAATTTACCCATCATCATCACCGAACACGAATAGATCATTGATCGACTCATGATGGAAATTATGACGGATTGCATCTGAAAAGATCGAACCGACTGGAAGCACGGTCAATTTTTTGTGTCTGCTTTCAGGCGGAATGTGAACCGTATCCGTTGTGATGATTTCGCTGATCTGTGTGATCTCAGCCAGCCGTTCCTGTCCGCCGCGTGTGAACACTCCGTGTGTACAGATAACGGTTATGTCCTCAACTCCTTCGTTGATGAGCACACGGCTCAACTCGGCGATGGACCCGCCGGTGGCGATCTCGTCATCGTAGATCAGCGCGCGTTTATGACCCTGTACCTGGTTGCCGACTAATCCGCTGATGACGACCTTTGTATCCGAGACGCGCTCCTTGTTCCCCGCCGCGATGGGCAGGTCAAGACTCTTGGCAAAGCGCGCCGCGGACTTCGCTGAACCCATATCCGGTGCGACGACGATGTGATCCGTCAGGTCGCGTTCATTGAGATATTGCTGGAATACCGGGCGCGCGCTGAGCGGATCGGTCGGCACAGAGAAGAATCCATGCACCTGCGGGGAATGGAACATCATGCTCATCACATGCGTCGCCCCCGAAGTGACCAGCAGGTCTGCGACCAGACGCGCTGTGATCGAGATGCGTGCAGCATCTTTTTTATCCGACCGCCCAAATGAATAATAAGGAATGATGGCATGGATCTCGGACGCCGCCGCGCCGCGTGCAATATCGAGCATCATCAGCAGTTCGACCAAGTGGTCGTTGACCGGCTGCGACAACGACTGCACAATGTACACCCGGCGGTACCGTACAGTATCCCCGAGTTGAATGTAAAGATTGTCGTTGCTAAAACGGGAGATATGCGTGTCATCCAACGGAATATCGAGCGCTCCGGCAATGCTCTTCGCCAGAGGCTTATTCGAACTTCCGCTGAAAAAGCGGACTTCATCGGCTGGGATCGAAGTTTGGGTCATATGATTCTCCTTCCTGCATTCGTGTTTAACTCAGTCTTTACTCCTGCTCATGCGCGGAATCCATCTCGGCACAGCACGGCAGTATGCTTCGTAGTCTGCGCCGAAAGTGTTTCTAAGCATCGGTTCCTCGATGAAATAAATAAGGATGTTATAAGCAATCGCAAATAATAAAAAATAGACAATTACGATCCCAGAACCAAACCAGAGGGTGAAGCCAAGCTGGATAAGAAGTGCCGCCAGATAGATCGGATTGCGGACGTAACGATACCACCCGTTGATGACCAGCTCCCTGGGAGGGTCGAGGTGCGCAGGCGTGCCTTGACCGCGGCGGATCAAGTCTGCGGAAGATTGAATGATGATTAGCGCGCCAATAGCCCAAAATGGAAGCGCAATGGATCGCAAAACACCGGTATCGATAAGCTGCATATCGCGGGAAGCCAGTTGGTAGGGAAGATAAAATGTAAAGAAGCCGTGCATGACTCCCATATAAAGCAGGGTTTTGAGAGTGTTCATTTCAATCGCGGAATCCAGCATGCGAATTTATTAAGGAAAGCATTATTTGTCGCACCAAACTTTTCGAATCTCCATGTGACTAGTTTACTTCAAGACAGGTAAATGCGCTTCCGGTCCCGGCAAGTGTTTCAAACTACCACGTTGAACAAAGTCGGTCCGGAAGGCATACTCGATCACCTCAGCAATGACCACCTTTATGCCTGCCCACATTGAGAAGATCATGATCTGGCGATAGCGCTTATCCTTTGCGAAGATGATACGCTTCCATGCCTTTGGGCGCAGATGATGCAATGCCTCGGTCAATTTCACGCCGAGGAACAATTCGAATGGCGTGAGATACGGCGTGGCAACGACCTGGTTGCGATATGACCACTTGTCGAGATCGCTCTGGATGATCTCGGACGGACGAAAATTTTTCAGCGG
>DNDO01000142.1:17641-23569 GCA_003484265.1 Anaerolineae bacterium | reverse complement strand
GGTGATCGGCGGGATCAAAATTCGAGATTCCGTATCCGCCCACTGTTTGCACCCAGTCGTTAAAGGGGAAATCGAATCCGTGTTCGTGATAGATCTGAGTCCAAACATCCGCCTCGGGGGATTCTGTGTCGAGGATCAGGCCGTCGAAATCGAAGATAAGGGCTTTGAGCATCATGGGATTATACTCAAGTGCAACTGGATGAAGGATACACACAAGGAGAAACCATGTCCGACCTCTATTATTCCGATTACATCGAACTCGACACGATCTTGAACAGCCAGCATCCGCGCAGCTTTGAAAAGATGGATGATGGCAACGACGAGATGCTGTTTATCATCATCCATCAGGCGTATGAGTTGTGGTTCAAGCAGATCATTTTTGAATTGGATCTGGCACGTAACATCTTTTTGCAGGATCGCATCAACGAGAATTCGCCCGATATGAGCAACGTGGTCTATAAACTCAAACGGATCGTGAAAATATTGGAACTGCTTAACCACCAGGTGAGTGTGCTCGAAACCATGACCGCGCTCGATTTTTTGGAGTTCAGAAATTACCTCCTGCCCGCTTCGGGTTTTCAAAGCAAACAGTTCCGATTGATCGAAGCCAAACTCGGTTTGAAAATGGAAGAGCGGTACAAAAAGGAGTATTACAAACATACTCGCCGCGGCAGTTTATCTGAAAACGATATGCAGGATGTGAATCAAGCTGAGAGTGAAAGCACCTTGAAACAACTCATCATTCAATGGCTGGAGCGGATGCCGTTCTTCGACGAAAAATATTGGGCTGATTATGAATCAACAAGCAAAACGAACGCGGATAAATTCTGGTCGGATTATCGAAACATATACCAAAGCGGGTTATCGGAAAACGAAAAGGGACGATCTGCCGAATTCGATAACGTCTTTTTTAGCGAAGGGCGCGGGGATATATCCCCGTCCGCGATGCAAGCGGCGTTGTTCATTACGCTCTATCGGGATTTGCCGATCTTCCAATTGCCTTTCGAGTTACTTAACACACTCTCTGAAATCGACGAACTGCTTTCAAACTGGCGCTATCGTCACTTCTCGATGGTGCGGCGCATGATCGGCATCCGCGCAGGGACTGGCGGCACCAGCGGCGCAGGCTACCTCGAAGGGACGTTGAGCCAGCATTACGCCTTCCGCGAGATCACCGAGGTGGCGACGTTTTTGATCGAAAGGAGCAAACTGCCCAAGTTGCCGAATGTGTTAAAGGAGAAGGTGAGTTTTCAAGTGTAATCTACGAAATAAATAATGGGTTATTCCGCCTGTAGGTTGTTAAGTCCCCTCGTTGGATAATACACCAAATTGGGGGGTTATACAGCAAGCTGAATAAACCTGAGTTAGGCGTTCGCAACTTTTTGAATGTATCGTCGTAAACTATTAAGAATTTAGGAATGCCATTCGGTTCTATCAATCGAGTCCAATTCCGTGAAATTCATCCATATCATTCAAAAAAGGAACAATAAAAAATGAATTCAATCAATAAGACCACTGAGTTGGAAGATATAAAAATAAATGTAAAGATGAGGCTTTCAGCATTATGGGCGTCCTTTATGTTTCTGTACATCTATGTCGACTATCTCCACCTCTACATGCCGGGCGTTGTCGAAGGCATCCTTGACGGAAAAATGTTCGTGTTTGATGTCACCCAAGGACTTGTGCTTGGGGCACTAATTTCAATATCAATTCCGGCCTTGATGATATTCCTCTCCGTGGCGTTGCCGGCTAAGGTCAATCGCTGGACAAACCTGATTGTGGCAGCGGTTTATATCCCTTATTCGCTCTTTAACGTGATCGGAGAGGAGTGGGTCTTTTTCTATGGGTTTGGTGCTGTTGTAGAAGTCGTCCTTCTCCTGCTGATTATCCGATATGCATGGAAGTGGCCTCGACAGGAAAGTTAGCCCTGACAACAAAAAACGCCTGACAAAGCGTGCAGCGAACTGGTGGAAGTTTGCGCGATTTGTCAGGTATTTTTCCGGCTTCGAGTTTTCTCTTCATCTCTAGCTGATTCCACGTCCGCCCGCTAACGCGGGCTTTTTCATTTGACTTGACTACAAATTAAATATCCAAATGAAAATCTATTTCTGTTATGATGCAGTAAATACCGAGTGCAAAGGTTTGCAACATGCCCGAACTGACGACCGATTTTCATTCCCTGCCTCAAGAATATCAAGATATTATTCAATTAGCAGAAAACCAATACAACATCAAGGTTGCGCCGCTTCAATTGTTGGTCGGAGGCTGGTCGGGCGCGGTGATTTACCTCGTCAGTGTTTCTTCCAACGAAACCAAACGCGTTGAGCATTGCATCCTCAAACTGGACCGCAAGGGCAAAAACGTAAAGTCGGATGAGGTGACGCGCCATAACACGGTGATGAGCATGTCCACGCCCGGGTTTGCCCGCGATCATATTGCCGAGTTAGTTTATGACCGGGTCGAACACGAAGACGCCATAGCGATCTTTTATCGGATCGCAGGTCAGTCCCTGCTTAAATATCTGCCTCTTTCCAAATATGAACGCCAAAATCAACTCGGAATCCTTTTTGCAAAAACGAATTCCGTTCTATTGAACGAATGGAATGGCAGCGCCGCGTTTGAACAAGCAGTCCATCCGCAAAAGGTGTTACATAAGTGGCTTGGGTTTCGGCTGGATGCCGGCGGCAACACTGAACAGTTTCTGCAAAAGACACATGGGGTTAATCCAGGTGCATCCGGCTTGCTGATCAACGGACATGTATTTCCCAACCCATTATTGTATGCGCGCACGGCGGAGCCATGGGGCAGGGCACGCGCAATTGATATTGCATCGGGTTTTATCCACGGCGACTTGAATACGAATAATATTCTGGTTAAATTTGCAGACGACAAAGTAACTCTCGAGGGGTATTATCTGATCGACTTCGCTTTGTTCAAAGAGAATATGCCGCTGTTATACGACCAGCGCTATTTGGAAATGTCGTACCTGATGCACGCCATGTCGCAAATCTCATTCGAGACTTTTGTCAACTTCCTCACATTATTGGCGGTGGCGGATGTGCCTGACCCGCATAAGGTTCCGATCGAGATGTCGGGGGTGAGTGCAGTGATCGGGTCAGCTCGAAGCGCATTTGCAGAATGGGTGGAAGCAAATCATCCAAGTTTGCACGACGACCTGTGGGGGCAGTATTGGCTTGCGGGGGTCGCGGCGGGATTGGCGTACTGTCACAAAGCGGGTCAGCCTGATGAACAACGCCTGGGTGGCTTGATCTATGCCGCCGCCAATCTCAAACGATATGCCGCCATGTTCAAGCTACCTGTGCCAACGAATGTTGAACTGCTTTATGATGAGAATCAAAGCAACCAAATATCCGGGGCAAGGGAGCAAAAACACAATCTTCCTGCACAGCCAACTCCGTTTATCGGGCGCTCAAAACAGATCGCACAGATCAAAGATTTGTTGTTACGTAAAGATACGCATCTAGTCACTCTGATGGGTCCGGGCGGCACAGGCAAGACTCGTTTAAGTTTGCAAGTGGCGCAGGAATTGCTCGATCAATTCCGAGATGGTGTTTACTTCGTCCCATTGGCTGACGATACCGATCCGGATCAATTCATCTCGCGCGTTGCACAGCAACTCGCCGTACGCGAAGGCGGACGCCCCCTGCTCGAGAACATCAAGGATTATCTGCGCGACAAGAATATGTTGTTGATATTCGACAACTTTGAACAACTCGTTTCAGCCGCGCCTCTTGTCGCCGGGATCCTAGCCTCCGCACCTCAATTGAAAATTCTCGCAAGCAGCCGCATTGCTCTCAACTTGCTCGGCGAACGCGAGTTCCCCGTCCCTCCATTAGAACTGCCGCAGGCTGAGGCAGGGTGGGAAAATTTTATCGAAAACGAATCAGTCATCCTTTTTGTTGAACGGGCACGGACAGCGCATCCTGCCTTTGCTTTGACAAAAGAGAACGCCTCTGCCGTCGCCGAAATTTGCCGCCGCCTCGACGGGCTTCCGCTTGCCCTCGAGCTTGCCGCCGCACGTGTGAAACTGTTGCAGCCGCAGGCGATCCTTGCGCGCCTCGATGACAAACTCAAATTGTTAACTGGCGGCGCACGCGATCTGCCAACACGACACCAAACTCTGCGCAATACGCTTGAGTGGAGTTACGACCTGTTAGATCAGGACGAGAAAATCTTGTATGCGCGTCTCAGCGTATTCGTTGGCGGCTTTACCTTCGAGGCTGCCGAATCTGTGTGTAATTCAGACGGCGAGCTGGATATTCTGGAAGGTCTAACATCGCTGATCAACAACAGCCTGATACGACAGGAAGATACTCCTGATGGTGAGCCGCGCTTGACGATGCTGGAGACCATCCGCTCGTATGCGCTTGAAAGGCTCACAGAGAGCGGCGAACTGGAAACTTTGCGAACAAAACATGCCGGGTATTTTGGCAACGTCGTCACCAACCAGATAGGATTTTTTCAGTTATATACATCGAATGCCCTGCGCTGGCTGAACTGGCTCGAACGTGAGCACGATAATATCCGCGCGACACTCACCTGGAATCTCACAACACCAGAAGGTGTTCAGGTTGGAGCTATGTTGGTCAACGTGTTGTTTTGGTTTTGGTATCGCCGCGGATATATTCTAGAAGGCGGAATGTGGGCAGACCGGATACTGACATCCCCCTCGATGGAGGCACTATCACCAATCCGCGCAATGACGCTTTTCGCCAGCGGGTCGTCGTCGATGTGGCAGGGAAAACAGAACGTCGCCCTGGAGAAAGTGCAGAATAGCCTGGCAATCCTACAAAAGATCAAGAACGATGAATGGCTCCCTTTTATTCTCATGGGCAACGCTGTGGTATTGATCAATATGGGCAGGGATAGCGCCGCACAGCCCCTTCTCGAACAAGCCCTGGCACAATTCAAAGAACGCCGGATTACACCCTTCAAGGTTGTTACGCTCGTGCATTTGGGCAACGCAGAGCTTGGGCTGGGAAATCTCGAACAGGCTCGTGTCTATCATGAAGAAGCGCTTGTCGAAGCTCGTGCAATCAACGAAAACTGGTTGATATCTTTCGCGCTGAACAATCTTGGCGAAGTGGCACGTACAGAGGGAAAATTCGACCTGGCGCGGAAATATTATGAAGAATGTGAAGCGTTGTTACGTGCTACAGGCGACCGCGGTGATGTGGCACGCTTCGTCCATAATTTGGGATACATCGCCCAACACGAAGAAGAATTCGAACTGGCTGAATCTCAATTTGGAAAAAGCCTGACGATGTTCCGTCGTTTGGGAAATCGACGCGGTATCGCCGAATGCCTTGCAGGTCTGGCTGGTTTGAAAGCTCAACAAGGTCAAACTGAATGGGGCACGATCATGCTCAGCGCGGCCGAATCCGTTTTGAAGGTCACGGGCGGTGCATGGTGGCCTGCCGACCGCGTGGAAGTGGAGCGAAACCGTGAAATGATGAAATCCGCGCTGTCCCATGATGAATTCATTAAAGCATGGGAGACGGGCAGTGCAATGACGATTGATCAAGCCGTTGAATTCGCCTCGAATGAAAAATAAACCCGGCATTGGCGCGACAGCTGAATTAAGTTTGCGCGTGAGTGTCGCTGGGTTGGTTAGGGTCATATTTAATCACCCATTGAACGGCGAATCGATGCTGGCGCTCGAACGCAAAGCCACGATGTATAAGGATGAGGTCGAAGTATGGTCTCAACCTTTTGGCGGAGCGATCCGCATTTTGGATGAAGTTGCCATATACGACTCAATCAGGGAATTTAACTTTGATAGCGAACGGTCTCGCTCTGAACAGGACTTCCGGATCTTTATCCGACCATCAACCTGGCCCGTGCTTCGAGAGCTTTGTCTCCAGAATATTGACCTTGACGATGCCTCGATACTCGAAACCAATCCGG
>DNDO01000142.1:17095-17330 GCA_003484265.1 Anaerolineae bacterium | reverse complement strand
CA
This sequence comes from Anaerolineae bacterium, assembly GCA_003484265.1. Lineage (GTDB taxonomy): Bacteria > Chloroflexota > Anaerolineae > Anaerolineales > Villigracilaceae > Defluviilinea. Next base: position 17,328 of record DNDO01000142.1, on the reverse strand, counting down.
AGCCGATCGCTACCATCGTCGATGATGAATCCGCGCCCACGGAAAATATCCATGCCAGGGGTATCCCTACAGTCAGAATTTATCGAATCTTCGAAGCGCATATCAAGGACCCTCTTCTGGCAAATGCCATGGTGAAAAACAGCGAGAGCATGTCAGATAGGGATTTATGCACCCTTGCCTTGGATGATTTTCAGAAAGGCGGGAGGGGCAGGGCAAATGCCATGCTGGTTATA
>DNDO01000142.1:3861-16756 GCA_003484265.1 Anaerolineae bacterium | reverse complement strand
CCCATTCAACTTGACGACCAATTGAATATCCAAATGGAAGTCCGTTTCGGTGGTGCGGATGGAGCCTGTCGAATGGATGTGGACATCGTGTCCGTGTTCGATGAGGTGGTAGTTGATCTCGTTGAAAAATAAGGCGTGAGCGGGGTCATTATGATAGGCGGTCATGTGCAGGCGTTCGGAGGAAGTGATGACGGTTCCATCTGGCAAGGTTGATCGATCTCCGCCGTAGGAGTGCACGGTGACAGTGCCTTCGATCACATCTTCCTCGATCTTCCATTCAGGCGTATCTGAAATGCTCTCGCCCATTTGAATCAGTTCGGGCGGGGTCGTTTTGAACTGCGGGACAGGCAATGAAGGCTGGCTCACCACAGGCAGTATCAAACCCGAAGGGTACTCACCGCCGTGATGGAGGAAGTTGTCGGCTTTATAAGGCGATGGAAATAACAGGGGCCAGTACGATGACGAAACTGTCAATCGAATGCGGTGACCAGGCAGGAAGCGATACGCTGCGGCACGCAATTCCACTTTGACTTCATAGATTTCATTTGGTTGCAGCGCTTCGGGGATCTCGTGGCTTTTGCGGTGAGTGAGATTCAGGATCCCTGCCGTCACTTGCGCGGAGGTGCCATCAGGCGCGACGTCGGTTAATCGCACAACGACATAAGCAACAGGCGCGGATGAACTCACGTGAAGAATTGCTTCGGGCATACCGACGAAATCAAGCGGCTCAGTCAACGGCTCACTCGTATAAACAGGAATGACGGACTCATCAGGTCGCAAGTCGCGGAAGAGACCGTTTGGCTTCGCGCCTGCGCCCCAGCAAAAAGAGGCGGCAGTGCCGTGTGTCGGTCGATTCAGGTAATGGTCGGAGGATGAGGCATTAGATAACTGAGAAGATAAGGTTTTATCGCCTAGAAAGAGTTTGTGTGGCTGACTCGAAGCCAGAGGGAAGACATCCGTGCTAAACCATTCGCCATTCATCATCGCAGGGAACGCTTCAGGCTCAGTATATTCCCGGCGCATGAACGTGAATGCAGGTTCATCCATGATTCCGTTATCGATGCCCTTTAGCCAATATTCAAAATAGCGATCCATCTCGCGCATATAATCAAGGTTGGGTCCTGGCGTCGCATGATCGGGCATCTCGTGGTTCCAATTTCCGATCAAACATTTGCGGGGCGCGTTAACACATTTCGCAAACATGCGCACCGCGCCGTTGACATAACTATCCATCCAGCCGCCGATGGTGTACATGGCGCAGGTGATCTTTTCATAATCTGGATTTATAGATGCGACACGCCAATAGTCATCATCGGTTTGATGGTGCAGCCAGTGCGACAGCCATATCGGAGTTTGTTCGAGCCTTTCCTTCCATTGAACTGCCCATCCCTCTCCGGCATATTCCGCTTTTGGTGGCATGGCATTTGACCCCACCTGACTCACCGCATACTGTGCCCACTCGCTTACAGTTTTACAGCCGCCCATGTAATGCGAGTCCTCGTTGTAATGGTCGTCGCTGGAATAGAACGCGATGATGGCTTTGAGATGCGGCGGTTGCAGTTTCGCCACCTGCGTGGATGTGAACCCTCCATAACTCATGCCCCACATTCCCACGCTGCCATTACACCAATCCTGTAGTGCGAGCCATTCGACAGTCTCGTATCCATCCTGAGTTTCTTGAAGAGTGTATTCATCCATTGCGATGCCCTGGCTGCTGCCCGTGCCACGCACATCGAGACGGCAACCGACGTATCCACGCTCGGCGAAATATAACATCCGTTGATGGTCGGCGACATAGCGCCAGTCATCTTTGCGGTAGGGGATCATCTCAAGGATGGCCGGGAATTTCTCGCCGTCCGTTTTTGGGATGGGCATGAACAGGTTGGCAGAGAGTTCGATGCCGTCCCGCATCTTGATGCGCACGTTGTAGAGTACTTTGGTTTTGTATGGGGCCATATTGTTTTCCACAGAAAGCTTTTTACCACGAAGTGTCACGCAGTTTAAAAGGTTTTCCTTTGTGTACATACGTGACCCTTAGCGGTTGATATATTTATATTCTCATTCGACTGCCTGTTGGGTCATATGCGGGTTCTTTCAAAACAACTGCCTTTTTCGCTTCACCGATCACATCCACAGTCAGATCAGAATTGACGAATTCTTTATCCACATACGCCAGTGCGAGGCTTTGCCTGACGTACTGTCCGTAGGCAGATGATGTTACGAAGCCAACGACCCTGCCGCTGTGTTTGACAGGTGCATATATGGGAGCATCGGCATCGATTGTATCTAGTTGCAATGTCACAAGCGTTTGTTTCGCACCTGTTTCTTTTTCCTTCAATGCGGCATCCCGCCCAATGAATTCTTTTTTATCGAATGCAATAAAGTTTTTGAGGTACGACATTTCAGCTGTGTAGCCTTGTGTGAATTCTGCGTTCCAGATGCCATAACTTTTTTCGAGCCGCAGACTGTCCAAAGCACGGTTGCCGATGTTGACGAGTCCATGACCTACCCCAGCCTTCATCAGCGCGGAGTACAAAGCGGACTGATAATCAACCGGCACATTGATTTCGTACCCAAGTTCACCTGTCAGCGAGATGCGGGCGACCAGTGCGTTCGTGCCAACAACTTCCATGTCACGACAACTCAAAAACGAAAACGATGAATCAGACATATCTGCATCTACGAGTTTTGAAATAATTTCACGCGAATTCGGTCCTGATAATGCGAATCCCATCCAATCGTCTGAAAGATTCTTTATTTTCACACCGCTGGATGGCAAATGCTGGTTGAACCAGCGCATGTGCCATTCCTGCAAGTAATACGAGCCGATGATCCAAAAGCGGTCGGAGGCCAGGCGGCTGATGGTGAGATCGCCCATCAGTTTGCCGTTTTGATTCAACATCGGCGCGAGTTTGATGCGTCCCAGTTTCGGCAGTTTGGATGCGACAAGATGGTCGAGCCATTTCTCCGCGTCTGAACCCGAGACTTCATATCTTGCATAGATCGCGCTTTCGAACATCCCCGCCGCTTCTCTTGTGGACTTCACTTCTTCCGTGACGAAATCAAATGCATTCGAATGTCTCAAAGTTGGCTTCTCGATGAAGTCTGTTCGATTCGCAAAGAACTGCGGCGTTTCCATTCCCCATGTGACGCCATACAGCGCACCTGCCGATCTCAATGATTCGTAATTCGGCGATGTCTTCCAGGGGCGTCCCGCAGGCAACTCTTCATTCGGATACGAAAGTACAAAGCGACGGGCATAGAACTGCGCAGTCTTGGCTTTGAGATACGCATCATCGGATGCGAATTTGCCGTAACGTGCAACGTCCATGGCGAATATGTCGTAGCCCGGGTCGCCGTGGATCATCCAGTTGGCAAGCGTCATTCCGATGGCGCCGCCTTGCGAGAAGCCGCCCATGCATCCGCACGCAACCCAAAAATTTTTAATTCCAGGCATGAGACCTACCAACGGATTGCCATCAGGCGTGAAAGTGAACGCGCCATTCACCCAGCGTCGAATGCCGACGTTTTGCAAAACGGGGAATCTGGCGAACCCGATCTCCAGTTCAGGGCTGATGCGATCAATGTCCGTTGGAAAAAGGGTCATACCAAAATCCCAATCCGCGCCTTCTGTCTTCCAGTGACGCGGATCTCGTTCATACACTCCAAGCAAAACTCCTTTGCGATCAGGTTGAAGATAGGTGAAGCCCTCCAGGTCAGTGACCGAGGCGATCTCGCGATCTAGCTTTACAAGTTCGGGAATATCTTCTGTGACGAGATAATGATGCATCATCGGCGTAACAGGCAGGTTGACCCCGACCATATCCCCCACTTTGCGCGCCCAAAGGCCCGCCGCATTGACAACATGATCAGCGATGACGGTTCCTTTCTCAGTTACAACTGTCCATTGACCATTGGGCTTTTGATTCAACTCAATCACACGGTTATTCAATATTACTTCCCCGCCATATTTTTTGGCTGCTCCTGCATAAGCGTGTGTTGTCCCGTGGGGATCCATGTAGCCTTCGAATTCATCGTATAAGCCGCCGATGACATCGGTCAAATCCACGATGGGACACATCTCTTGAATCTCTTTGGGCGTGATGAGATGCGTTTCCATGTCCATGGTCTCGAAACGGGACTTCTCGACCTTGAGCATTTCCCAGCGTTCAGGCGTGGTGGCGAGGCTGATGCCGCCTGTCATGTGCATGTTGATGTTCTGTCCGCTTTCGGCTTCGATCTCTTTGTAGAGGCGGATGGTGTACCCTTGCAGGGAAGCAATCGTCGGGTCGTCGTTCTGCGCATGGAATCCGCCTGCAGCATGCCACGTGGAACCTGATGTCAATTCGCTGCGCTCGATCAGCAGGACATCCTTCCAGCCAAATTTTGTAAGGTGATAGAGGACACTCGTACCCACGATGCCGCCGCCGATAATGACCGCCTGATAATGCGACTTCATTAATTGGTTCTCCTCGTCCAAGATTTAAGTGATTATAATTTCACAAAACAGGAAGTGCAAAGGGTGCCAAATGAAGGTATGCTCCACCTTATATTTTCAATCCCCTTAGGAACTCTACAACAAAATCCCTGCTACAATGTAATTCTTCTATCGTGATTATTTTCATATTCGAAGGAACTTAATTGGTAATTATCCCGCAATCTGGTAAGGAAGAATAATAATGTCCGACACTTGGCAAGGTGGAAATCCTTACGAAACGTTCATGGGACGTTGGAGCACGCTCGTCGCCCAAAAGTTTTTAGCGTGGATGGATGTTCCTGCTGAGAAACAGTGGCTGGATGTTGGTTGCGGTACAGGCACACTTGCAAAACTGATAATGGATAATTATGAACCCAGCGGGATCATTGGCGTTGATTCATCGCGTGAATTTGTTGCACATGCCCAACAGAGGATCACAAATCCATCTGTGCGTTTTATGGTGGGTCTGGCTCAATCATTGGACCTGGAAACTGATTCAATAGACGCGCTCGTTTCGGGGTTGGTGCTGAACTTTGTCCCTGAGCCGGAAAAAGCCATGGCAGAGATGCTGCGAGTCACAAAGCCAGGGGGCAGGATCGGTATTTTCCTTTGGGATTATGCAGATGGAATGCAAATGCTTCGCACTTTTTGGGATGCGGCTGTGGAACTGGAACCGAGTGCCAAAGTGATGGATGAGGGCGTCCGCTTTCCGTTGTGCGAGGAAGGGAGGCTCGAATCATTCGTAAAGGTATCAGGTTTGAGAGAGGTGGAGGCGAGTCCCATTAAGGCGGAGACTCACTTCCAAAGTTTTGATGATTATTGGAATCCATTCCTTGGGGGAATTGGTCCTGCAGGAACATATGCGATGAGTCTTGATCAAAATGACAGAAACAGACTTGAAGAGAAACTTCGGGAATCCCTGCCTGTTAATGAAGATGGCTCTATATCTCTAGTTGCACAGGCGTGGGCAATAAAAGGGATAGTTTAATCTTTAACTGACAAGGAGTTGGAATGACACTTGATTGGGTCTATTCACAGGAAAATGTGGATTGGGAGAAACTCTCCGGTCTCTATATCGATGCTGGCATGGGAATCAAGGCTCCCGCCGATATAAACACCGCCTTTACGAACAGCATGTTCAAGTGTTTTATACATGACTCAGGAAGGATGATCGGTGTCGGCCGCGCGCTGGCAGATGGGTTCGACGCATCCTACATTTGCGACATTGCAGTTCACCCTGAGTATCAGGGACAGGGAATTGGAAAGGCAATTGTATTGAAATTGGTCGAGATGTCGAAACACCATAGAAAGATCATTCTCTATGCCGCCCCCGGAAAAGATGGTTTTTACAAGAAACTCGGATTCAAGCGCATGACCACTGCAATGGCTGTTTTCAAGAACCAGGAGCAAGCCTTGATGGATGGATTGGTTACTGAAGGTTAAAATTCAACCGCGCATTTACACCGCTTCACACGGATTTTTCTTTTGTCATTCCCTTCGTGTCCATCGCGGCTAAAAGGAAACAACCATGACACAAACCTATGATGCAATCGTGATCGGCGCAGGCGTGATGGGGGCAAGCATCGCCTTCCACCTCGCCGAGCGCGGACAGAAAGTCGCCATTTTCGACCGAAGGACTGTCGCTTCGGGTGCGACGGGTCACTCGAGCGGACTCGTCCGTATGCATTATGACCTTGCGGCTGAATCGGAGTTGACGTTCAAGAGTTATAAAAATTATTTTAGTAATTGGAAGGAAAGAGTGGGTGGAGAGTGCGGGTTTATAAAAACAGGTTTCATGCAGATCGCCAAACGTGAACACGAAGCAAACTTGCGCGGAAACGTCGCCAACCAACAACACATCGGCATCAACACGTCCGTTATCTCGGCGGACGATGTAAAGAAACTTGTCCCTGATTTTCTCACCGACCAGTTCGACTTCGCCGCATACGAACCCGATTCAGGCTATGCCGATGCGACGCTTACGACCAACTCGTTCATCGAAGCCGCCAAACGGGAGGGTGCGACGTTGATTCAAAACTGCGAGGTAACCGCCATCCACACGTCGGGTGGAGCGGTAAAAGGCGTCAGCACAACCAAAGGTGGATATGCGGCGCCGACAGTTATCAGCGCGGCAGGAGCGTGGGCGAAGCATGTCGCAATACTTGCCGATGTAGACGTCCCGCTCGAGACGTGGACTCACGATGTCGCGTTCCTGCATCGCCCGCCGTCGCTTGGGAAAATCCCCGCTGTGATCGACGATACCATCAACTGTTATTTCCGCCCCGAAGGCAGTGCGCTTATCCTCGCCGCAGGCGAAGATGAAAGCTTGCGCGGCGAAGCGCCTGATGCCGAGGACCAATCGCCCACGCCCACGTTCGTTGAGAAACTCATCGATGCGATGGTGCGACGCATTCCCAAAATCGAACAGAGCGGCTTGCACTCCATCCACGTGGGGCGCGACGGCATCACCCCCGACCAGCGCGCCATCTACAGCGCGGCGGGTCCTGATGGTTTCTATCTCGCCTGCGGACTGAGCGGTACCGGATTCAAAACATCGCCCGCGGCGGGTGCGAGCATGGCGGAGTTGATTTTGGACGGAACACCCAAGATGGTGGATATCACGCCATTTCGATTCAGCCGCTTCGCGGAGGGGAAGTTGCTGGAGGGCGAATATGGGTATGGGAATATTTGGAAATAGAAACTGCATCGCTTCGGACTCAGCCGAGAGTTGATTCGGTAACAAGAGGAGGTTTTCTCACGTGACATTTCAATTAAGCTTGAAGAAGAGGGCGTATAATCTTTTCAAATTATTAATCCAAGCGAACAACAGGAGCAGGCATGGAATGTGTACTTGAGAATATCACTGTCCATTATGAGACATTCGGCGAGGGTGATCCCATCGTCATTCTCCCAGGTTGGGGTATCCCCGCACGCTTGATGGAACACCTGGTCGAGCCTTCATTTCAAGATAGGAATGGCTGGCAGAGAATTTATATCGACCCGCCTGGTCACGGCAAAACCGCAGGCAAAGATTCGATCAAGAACCAGGATCAAATACTGGATGTTGTTCTCGCTGCCGTTGATAAGATTACTGAGGGCAAAAACTATTCCCTGCTGGGGTTATCTCTCGGCGCGTATCTTGCCCGCGGTATCGTCTTGAAACGACCCGAACGCGTTACGGGAATTGCGATGATCGTCCCCGTTATCTTTGCCGAGGATAACAGGCGGACAGTTCCGCCACACGAAGTTATTGTTGAAGAATCAATGGACGGCATTCAGCTCACCAAAATGGAGGAATTCATTTGGAGCATGTCTGTCGTCCACACACGCAAATGGCTAGAGGAAATTCGGGCATTTCCTGAAAGCTCCGATGGCGAAAATGGCAACGCCGAATTCCTAAACCAAATCAGAACTGACCCAGCGAAATACGCCTTTTCATTTGATGTAGACGCTCTTCCCGCGCCGTTCGAACGTCCCTCCCTAATAGTAACCGGACGACAGGACTCCAGCGTCGGATACGTGGATGCTTTTAGCCTGCTGAAAAATTATCCGCGCGCAAGTTATGCCGTGCTTGACCGCATGGGACATTTGAGCGAGGATAGCCAGGAAACCATTGGTTTTCTGATGAATATCTGGTTGGACAGAGTTGAGGAAAGTAATAAAAACAGATAATAAAGGTGAGCGCAACGGAACTGTGCATGAAGTATAATTTGCGCGAAGGGGAGAACATAGAAAAAATTTCACCTTGAAAAGAGAGAAAGCATGAAATCGTTCTACAAGCATACCATTTTGATCATCGGCAGTATCACTTTGTTCGCGTCAGGTTGTACAGCCTCCCAGCAAACACCTGTTCCAACTGTATCCGCGACACAAGCCCCTGCTTTAACTGCCGCTCCCGGATCATCCCCGCAAGCAGGTGATGTAAGTCAATTGCCGCCGGACCTGGCGTACATGATCCTGCTTGAACAGGTCAAGCGATCTGACCCTGACTTCGACTTCACCAAACTCCGCTGGACTTTTGCCCAGACAGAGAATTACGATCCCTATAATATTGACAACAGCGAATTAATTAGTTCGATGTACGACGCCTATGACAACAATGATTTTCAATTGGCAGTCGAGCTTGCCAGCCGAATACTGGAGAAGAACTACCTTTTACCCGATCCCCATTTTATACTTCTTCAATCGTATCAAGCCCTGGGAGACCAACAAAACGCCGAATTTCACAATTACTTTTTGAGAGGGATCATCTCTTCCATTGCGGAATCAGGCAACGGCAGGAGTCCGGAAACGGCTTTTATCGTCATCCAAATCGAAGAGGAACATTTTATGCTCACCATCCTCGGGCTGCAGGACAGCGATCAGTCATTCGTGGAAGAAAATGGAGTTCCCTATGATATCTTTACAGGCATCGCCGCAGACACGAACGAGCAAACGACAGTTTATTTCGACATCAGCATTCCATATAAATGGCTGAACAACTCCATACCGCAATAGAAAATAAAAAAATAATCCATCAATGGGAGATATCTTTTGAATATAAAACTTGTGGCTGCACGCACCTATGCAATCCTATCTGCCGGTGTGATCGTTTTTCAAATCGCTTTGGCGCTCGGCGCCCCATGGGGAGAATACGCCATGGGCGGGGCGTTTCCCGGTCAATTCCCGCCTGAACTGCGCGTTGCCGCGGCCATACAAGCTGTGATCCTTGCCTTGTTGGCATCCGTCGTTTTGGCTCATGCGGGTCTTGCTCTGCCAAAATGGTCGCGTGCCTCACGCTGGCTGGTCTGGGTGGTCGTGGCATTCTCAGGGTTGAGCCTTGTGCTGAATCTCATCACACCCAGCGCAGACGAACGGACCATCTGGGCACCGGTGGCGTTGGTGATGGTGATCAGCAGTGTGACTGTCGCTGTGAGCAAATCTCCACAATAACATTCCTTCAACCTTTTACCCAAATCGAAACGGGACAGTACCTAGATCGCTGTCCCGTTTTTGATTCCCTGAACTGCACCATCACTTGCCCCTCATCTGAAATCGTGGGACAATACAACAAGCTGGGGATATTAATTCGTCGTTGCGGTTGTAAGGGGTCTTGCGGCTGCATCTTTTGAAGATCGTTGAAAGGAGAATTTAATGAGAACATTAAGGATATTTCCAATCTTGTTGGTTATATTGGTGATCTTTGTTGCCGGTTGCGGTCCGAGTGGGGCGGCAGACGATTCGTCAGCCATCCCTGGTACCGAAGCCGTAACCGAGGTATCGACCGCAACCGATGCCCCCCCAACTGAAACCCAACCGCCTCCCACCGAAACTGCAATACCTGTAGCGCCGATAGAGATCGATATGGAACAACTTGCCGGGGATGGATGCCCCCTGGTAACACTCAATTCTGAGAGTTGGGGTCCGCTTCATGCGGCTTACTCCACCGGCAGCGATCCTTTCTATCAATTCCACGATAACGAATCGGGCTTTTACTTTAATGTTGAATTGTATACTGTATATGGGTCGGGGTGGACAGGTCAGACTGGAACCTTCAAGCCGGACTGCAATAGGAACGGGATCTGCATCTATTTAGTGCCCGATGATGTCAACCCGTATCTGGCAACAGCCGGCGAGGTGACCATCACGTCTCTTGGAGAGGAGAACGGTACTCTGAAGAAACCAGTCGAGATCACAATGGCGGATTTGACCATGAAGCCGGTGCCGGGGAGTAAATCCGAAGGCTGTTACCATATTGACGAAGTGTCCATTATGATAGGCGAGTAAATATCCGGGCAACTTTGTCCACGATTGCCAAGTGGCACGAAGTTTCAATAACAAAACGGGACTGCGGACAGAACGCAGTCCCGTTTTGTTTTATTGCCTCGGGAGCGATGGGAGGGGGCTTGACAGGCATGCTATACTATTACTGTAAAATCAAATTTCAAAAGGTTCGGGCAATGAAACGTCTCATCCCGTTTGCGCTACTTCTTCCCCTTTTACTGGGCGCGTGTGCCAGGTCATCTTTAAGCACACCAACACCGCAACCCGTTTTCCACGTCACCGTCGCAGATCATTCAGACGAGGCGCAAATTAAGCAAGGGGACAATGAAACAGTAATAACTATCCAAAGCCCTAATGGAATTGGTTCGGCGAATATCGAACTCGGATCCGGAACGATGCCGGAGACGATGATTGTCCGTCTGCATCTTACGGGACTGGAGGAATTTCGTCTGATTTCGAAGCAAACCACGATTTCCGCCTCTTTTTCGAGCGCTGGGGTTTTAACGGGCAATAATCAAAAAAGTATATCGGCTGGCGAAGAAAGTCCCATCACGCCCATACATCCCTATTGGTTAGACATCAGGATCGTTTCAGATCAAGAGACACCAGACATACCTCTGATACAGGGGTACTTCGAGGTGGAACTACCAAAAGAATTTCTGCAGGAAACCGGGAATTCCTTTGAGATTCAATGGGTCGACTTTTATCGGTAATTCAAGGAGGTAAGCGGAAATCTATATATTAACCCACACATCATTGTCAGAGATCAGAGTAAGACATCGCAACCGTACCGTTAACTATGAAAAGGAGATTCAAATGTTTACAAGCAGAAATTGGATCCGTTGGGCATTGCTGATCGTAATGATGTTTAGTTTGTCGTCCGCAGCGACAGCCCAGGGGCAGTCAGATGAAACCATAATCTACTACATTCCGAATGTGTTCGACGTGGAAACCCGCTCTGTCATCGCCGCGACAGGCGCCTTGATCCTGGAAGCCGGTCACGATTACGTGCTGGTGGAAGCGACCGCATCCGAGAAAAAATCGATCGAAAGAAAACTGGGGATTACTCTCGAACAGCCCACCTACGAGCAGGCAGTCACCATGGCATTCCCATCCGCCGACTCGGCATATCACGATTATGCCGAGATGGTCGCTGAGATCCAGCAGGCGGAGAACGACCACCCAGCCATCTTCGACCTCTTCTCCATCGGAACCACTTATGAAGGCAGAACCATCTGGGCTGGCAAGATCTCGGATAACGTCGGCACTGACGAATCCGAACCGGAAGTGTTGTTCACCCATCACCAGCACGCGCGCGAACATCTTACAGTCGAGATGGCGTTGTATACCCTCAAGATGCTCACAGACGAATACGGTTCGAACCAACAGATTACCGACCTCGTCAATAGTCGCGAAATCTGGCTGGTATTCGATGTCAACCCCGACGGCGGGGAATATGATATAGCGACAGGAACCTACCGCTCGTGGAGAAAGAACCGCCAGCCAAACGCCGGTTCATCCTATGTGGGAACCGACCTGAACCGCAACTGGGGCTACCGTTGGGGATGCTGCGGCGGGTCCAGCGGCTCGACCAGCAGTGAAACCTATCGGGGTCCTTCGGCCTTCTCCGCCCCCGAAACACAGGTGATCCGTAACTTCGTCAATTCACGCGTTGTCAACGGCAAGCAGCAGATCACGGTCGCCATTGACTTCCATACCTATAGTGAATTGATCCTGTGGCCATTCGGCTACACTACCACCGATGTGCCAGCCGACCTGACCCTCGATGATTGGAACACCATGGTCACCATGGGGCAGGCAATGGCGGCTACAAACGGCTACACCCCCGAACAATCCAGCGACCTTTACATCACAGACGGTACCATCGTGGATTGGCTGTATGGGCAACACGGCATTTTGAACTACACCTTTGAGATGTATCCGAAGACTTCCTCACAGGGCGGCTTCTACCCGCCGGATGAAGTCATTCCCGCGGAAACGGCTCGCAATCGGGAAGCAGTCCTGTATCTGATTCAGCAGGCGGCTTGCCCCTATGGCGTGATCGGCAAGAGCAATGAGTATTGTGTGGCGACAAGCACAGGATTCCGAAGCGCCACATCGCAAGCCGCAGTCACGAGCGGTTCGGGCGATAACAACGGCTTCCAGACCAGTGCAAACAATATGCTCACTGAAGACGGATTGTTCGCCGTAGATACCAACAGCGGTAACGGCACAAGCACATCCTGCACAAGCGCAAATAAGGACAGGCATGTGTTATCGAACTTTGGGTTCAGTATCCCGGCAGGATCGACGATCCAGGGTATCGAGGTCAAGTTGAACTCGAAAGTGGATAGCACCAGCGGTGCCCCACGCTTCTGCGTGCAACTCTCCTGGAACGGCGGCGCAACATGGACTTCCACCATTACTTCCGCCACGCTTTCCACTGCGGAAACCATGTATATCCTCGGCGGAGTCACCAATACCTGGGGACGCACATGGACGAATACCGACTTCGACAACGCGAACTTCCGCGTTCGGCTTGTAATGGTCGCCAGTAATACTTCACGCGATTACTCGCTCGACTGGGCTGGTGTCCAAGTGAGGTATACGCCGTAAATATGTTAGAGATATAAAAAGGGACGGCAGTCATGACTG
>DNDO01000142.1:3219-3610 GCA_003484265.1 Anaerolineae bacterium | reverse complement strand
TTGATTAATAAATTGTTTCATGCTAAAGCAGTTTCAACACCGCTTCACTCGCCCATGCAAACAGGAATTGCGGCACAAGGCTGACTATCACGGTTAGCACGGCCATTGTGCTGGTTGTGAGTCCGAGCCAGGTTTCGCGTTCCACTGCGGGTTCCCCGTTATTCATATACATATTGACGACAATACGCAAGTAATAAAACGCGGACACAAGTGACGTCAATACACCGATGATCGCAAGCCAGACGAATCCACCGTCAATGACGGCGCGGAATAGGTAGAACTTGCCGACCATGCCTAGCGTTGGTGGAAAGCCGATAAAAGACAGGATGAAGACAGTCATCGCCGCGGCGAGGGCGGGATGTTTCTTCGCCAGACCGGAATAATCGCTCAA
>DNDO01000142.1:0-2971 GCA_003484265.1 Anaerolineae bacterium | reverse complement strand
GTGACTGCGTAAGCAACGAGGTAGAACAAGCCCGCCGCAATGGACACGTCACGGACTTCAGGGTTTCCATACGGCACGAACGCCATGAGGATATACCCTGCATGCGCGATGCTGGAATATGCAAGCAATCGTTTAATGTCTGATTGTGAGATGGCAATCACGTTGCCGACGATCATTGTCAACGCGGCTAATGCCCAGAGGATATCGGTCATGTCCACTGCGAGGGAGGGGAAAGCGGTGGCGAACACACGTAACAATGCGGCAAAGCCTGCAATCTTTGCACCAGAGGACATAAAGGCAGTCACGGCTGTCGGCGCGCCTTGATAAACATCGGGAGTCCACATATGGAAGGGAACGGCGGCGACCTTGAAGCCGAATCCTATCAGGAGGAGGGAAGCACCGATGGCTAGAAGCAGGTTTGAGCTTGAGCCCGAAGCGGACTCAACGATGGCGAACAGGTTCGTCGACCCGGTCGCGCCAAAGATAAGGGCAATCCCGTAGACGACGAATCCAGTTGAAAAAGCGCCGAGCAAAAAGTATTTCATCCCTGCTTCTTCAGAATCCACTTTGGGACGGGCGAAGGCGGCGAGCACGTAAAGCGGGATGGATAGAAGTTCGAGCGCGAGGAAGACTATGATGAGGTCGGAAGCCTGCGCCATAAGCATCATACCTGTGACACTGAAGAGCAGGAGGGTGTAATATTCGCCTCGTTCGATGCCCATACGCTTGACATATCCGTAGGCGAGGGCAACGCCAAGCAGACCGCTGACGAGGAGCAGGGCATTTATGAAGGTCGAGAAACCATCGAGCACGACCATGCTGTTGAAACCTACCGCTTCGATGCCGATCTGCGAGAGGGTAAAGCCTAGCGTGACAGCCAGCCCCAATGCGGAGAGCATTGCTGTTATACCCTTCCGTCCTTTGGGAATGAAGAGGTCAACGAGCAGGAGAATACATGCCCACGCGGTGAGAATGATGTAAGGGGTGAGTACCTGGTAGTCGGTTTGAGTTGGGATCATAAAGTTTAGCTCTCAGCCACATATTTCTTAATTATTGTTTACTTGGTGGATAAGTAGCCCCGAGCGCTTATCGAGGGGCATAACGACGAACCACCAATAAAACCAAAACAATTCTAGTACCTAAAATAATTTGCTTACTCATTGGTTTCGATACTTTCATACTCAACCAACGGAGTTTTTATGGTAACGGCAACATCCCGACCAAGTTATCAACAGCAGGAGCCATGAGGTCGAAGAACGGCGCGGGGTAGAGACCGATCCAGAAGATGAAGATAAGAAGCGGAACGACGGTTGCGATCTCGCGCCAGTTAAGGTCACGGATGGCGTGTCCGTGTTTCTTGACTTCGTCCACGATCTCGCCTTGTGGACCGAGGAACATCTTTTGGAACATGTAAAGGATATAGACAGCCGCCATGATGACTCCCAACGCGGAGATGGCTGCGTACCATGCGTTACCAATGGCACCCGAGCCGAACGCGCCAAGGAGGATGGTGAACTCTCCGACAAATCCGTTGAGTCCAGGCAGACCCATCGAAGATAATGCGACGATAAGCATGACCGTCCCAAAGACGGGCGTGATCTTCCACAAGCCGCCGTAGACCTTAAGCTCGCGCGTATGCGTCTGCTCATAGATCATGCCGACGAGGAGGAACAACGCTCCCGTGCTTATGCCGTGATTGACCATTTGCAAAATCCCGCCTGCGATACCTTCGGGGTTCATCGCGAAAAGACCGAGCATCACAAATCCCAGGTGGCTGACTGAGGAATAGGCAACCAGTTTCTTCACATCAGATTGGGCGTAGGAGACAGCCGCGCCGTAAATGATTCCGATGGTGGCAAAGAGCGCGATCCACGGTGCGGCTTTTAGCGCGGCTTCAGGGAATAAGGGAAGATTGAAACGCACAAAGCCATAGGTTCCCATCTTCAACAGGACACCCGCCAGGATGATGGAGCCGGCGGTCGGCGCTTCGACGTGCGCATCGGGCAGCCACGAATGCAGGGGCCACATCGGCACTTTGATCGCGAACGCGGCGGTGAACGCAAGGAAGAGCCACCACTGAACATTCGTGGGTATGTTTCCCTGCGCAACAAGTTCAGGCACGGAGAAGGTCTGTCCGTAGATGCCAAGCCAAAGGATGGCTAAGAGCATCAAGATCGAACCTGCCATCGTATAAAGGAAGAACTTGATGGCGGCGTAGATGCGGCGCGGTCCGCCCCAGATGCCGATCAGGAAGTACATCGGCACGAGCGTGAATTCCCAAAAGATGTAGAACAGGAACAGATCTTGTGCGAGGAACACACCCGTCATACCCACTTCGAGCAAAAGGAAGTAGACCATGAACTCTTTGACGCGATCTTCGACAGCTGTCCATGTCGAGAGGATCGAGATCGGTGTCAGGAAGGCGGTGAGCAGGACGAGCAAAATGCTCAAGCCGTCGATGCCGAGATGGTATTGAATGTTCCAGCCAGCGACAGTGATCCAGTCGTATTTAGCCACCAACTGAAGGTTAACATCCGAGGCGTTGAACATCGTCAGCACCCAAATGGATAAGCCGAATGTGATCAACGTTGTGACGAGCGTCGTCCAACGGATGGCGTCCTTTCTCTCGCCCGGCGTGAAGAGCAGAACCAGCACGCCCACGAGCGGGAAGAATGTCAGCAAAGTTAGCGGTTGTAGAAGAAATTCCATGTTCGATCCTCGTTTCCTACGAGTTATTTAATAATAAGATAGCCGATGATAAAAACAACGCCCAATAATATAGACAGCGCATACGAGCGCACGAATCCATTCTGGACCTTGCGCATGATCCCCGACAACGATTGGGTTCCCGACCCAAGCCAGTTCGCGAAAGCGTCGATGCCCCGCTGGTCGGCATATTTATCGAGGGCAATGTTGCTGACCCAGTTATATGTTCCCGCGATGACCGTCTCGTGGACAAAGTCGTGCCAGA
>DNDO01000036.1:25062-42239 GCA_003484265.1 Anaerolineae bacterium | reverse complement strand
TTGCCTGCGCCGTTGGGACCGATGAGACCGACTTTTTGATCGTGCTGGACTTCCCAATTCAGGTCCCGAAAAATCGTGTGTGCGCCAAGGATGAGGGTGGAATTTGAAACTGTGATCGAAATCATGTGTGCTCCAATAATACTTTGGTTCTTTGATGGTTTAGTAGTCTTGATCGTTCGTTGTAAAAGCCATATCGACGCGTAATTTGTTCTTAAACAAAAACGCCGTGGCGCTGCAGCGCCACGGCGTAAAGGATAAATAAACGAACTATCTTCCATGCCCAGGCGCGATTCGAGGAAGCCCCGCGAAATCGAAGCCACGTACACCAATGCACAAGAAGATGCTGTCAGAACGTTCGTATCTCATAACGGACGGGATTATATCACTCCCTGCTCAAAATTCAAACAATCTGATACAATATCGTCCGCAAGCCGACCTGTTGTATTTTCAAGAATAAACCCTCGGCAACCCCGCCGGGGGTTTTTGTGTGTATTATGGACAATAGACTATCAACCACGGACGATACCGGTAAAATGGTCAAAACAAGAACAATAAAATAGAAATAGAGAAATAATATGTTAAACGAACGAACCGACCTCCGAAATATCGCGATCATCGCGCACGTTGACCACGGCAAGACCACGCTTGTGGATGGCCTCCTGCGCCAGTCGCATACCTTTCGTGACAACCAGCAGGTTGCTGAACGTGTCATGGATTCCAATGACCTCGAACGCGAACGCGGCATCACCATCCTTGCCAAGAACACCGCGATAACGCTCAACGATCCTGTAAGCGGTAACCCGATCAAGATCAACATAGTCGACACACCCGGACACGCCGATTTTGGCGGCGAGGTTGAGCGCGTTATGAACATGGTGGACGGCGTACTCCTGCTTGTGGATGCGGCCGAAGGTCCCATGCCGCAGACGCGTTTTGTGCTCAAGAAAGCCCTTCAAATGGGACACAAAGCCATCGTAGTTATAAACAAGGTGGACCGCAAAGACGCCGAGCCTTCGCGCGTGCTTAACGAAACATTTGACCTGTTCATTGAACTTGGTGCGACGGACGAACAGGCGGATTTCCCCGTCGTTTATGCCATTGGGACGCAACAACGCGCCGGTCTCACCCCTGACCTGGGTCCTGACCTGCAGCCCATGTTCGACGTCATCCTCAAACATATCCCCGCGCCCAAAGTGGATGCTGATGCTCCCCTACAACTTCTCGTAACCATGCTTGGCTACGACGATTATCGCGGTGTAACCGCCATCGGGCGTATCTTTGCAGGCTCGATCAAGGCAGGTCAACGCCTTGCTCGCATGACAGTCAAGGGACAGACTCTCCCTGAGACTGCAAAATATCTATATACATTTCAAGGGTTGAACAAGGTCGAGATTGAATCTGCCAGCGCAGGCGACATTGTCTCCCTCGCTGGTTTGGAGGAGATCGGAATCGGCGAAACGCTTGCCGACCCCAATAATCCTGTTGCCTTGCCAACCATCAAAGTTGAAGAACCAACTGTCCGCATGACATTTGGTGTGAACACGTCTCCATTTGCAGGCAAGGAAGGCAAATGGGGCTCCTCGCGCAGACTTCGCGAACGTCTTTTTGAAGAGCTGCGCACGAATGTCGCTTTGCGCGTCGAAGAAACAAATTCGGCTGAAAACTTTTTGGTTTCCGGTCGAGGTGAATTACACCTCGGCATCTTGATCGAAACCATGCGCCGTGAAGGATATGAATTCCAGGTCTCACGTCCTGAGGTCATCTTCCACAAAGCAGAAGACGGCGCGATACTCGAACCTTTTGAAGAGGTTCATATCGAAACCAGCAATGAAACCGTCGGCGCAGTGGTGGAGATGCTTGGGGTGAGACGCGGTCTCATGCAGGAGATGCACGACGAAGGCAATGGCATGACCCGCATGGTATTTATCGCACCTACGCGCGGCTTGCTCGGCTTCCGTTATCAGTTCCTCACGTCCACGCGCGGCGCGGGTGTAATGCATACCATATTCCACGGCTACGATGAAATGGCTGGGGCAATGTCCACACGCATAACCGGTTCGCTGGTTGCATGGGAGGCAGGCTCATCAACTGCATATGCGTTGAAGAATGCGGAAGATCGCGGGACCTTGTTTATCGGTCCAGGCGTTGAAGTCTATGAAGGCATGGTCATCGGCGAGAACACGCGCGGACAGGATATGCCTATCAACATCTGCAAAAAGAAACATTTGACGAATATCCGTTCAGCAGGTGCTGACATGGAAATCCGCCTCACGCCGCCTCGACGCATGTCTCTGGACGAAGCGATCGAATACCTCTCCGACGACGAACTGCTCGAGGTCACGCCTGAGTCGTATCGCATCCGAAAGCGTATTCTTAATACAGATGAGCGCGGCAGGGTTTCAAAGAAGGCTAAGGAAGCTATCGAAGCGTAAAGTAAAACACATCCGCCCGAAACGGACGATTTCGTAGTTGAAGTACGCCTATCTAAAGAAACATTTCCGATCATAAAAAGGACTTGCAGGATATTGCAAGTCCTTCTCGTTTAACACGTCAATTTGATCGGTGTACTTCTCACCGATCCTGTTACATTATGCACTTCGATAAAGTAGGTTACGCTCTCACCGGAAGAAAGCAGGATCACATCTGTAAAGCTGGACGAATTTGTTGGCAGTTCGGTGGCGGGCACATTGTCGCGGATAACGCGATATCCAGCCTCGTTGTTTGCATTGTCCTTCCACGTGATCGTGACATCCATTTGACCGGTAACACTGTTGCAGAAATAGTCCCATTTCTGAATGGATGGTGCGGCGGGGGGAGCGGGAGTTTTTGTCGGCGGCGGCGTAAGCGACGGGACAACCCAGAAGCTTCCCGTAACATCCACATATTCACCCCACAACCAACATTCGCCGGAAGAACTCTCGCTCGATTTAACAAGCCAGTAGTTGGTCGGGTCGTACCTGCCAAGGATTTCAAGTTTTTTATTTTGCAGGTATGTAAATACCACTTCATAATCCTGCCCGGGGCCTTCCCGACAGTTGGTTTGTTCGCGTATGGTCAGAATAGGGACAGAGTATGTCGGCGTGATGGTTCCGGTGGGTGCAAATGTTGGGGTAAGGGTATCGGGCAAAAGCGACGGTTGAACCGTTGACGTCTTCGAAGGCGTCAAAATGGCTTGTAAAGTCAATGCAGCAGCGGTTTGCACGTCGCCCGGCTGCAACTCCTGTTCGGATGTAGGAAAATTGCAAGCTGATATTGTGATCAACAGGAGTGAACTTATTGTTAATATGTGTTTAATTTTCATTGATTACTCATGCCGTTTTAAAGCAATTTTATCACTTGATACTTCTAATAATAAACCCCGCACTCGATTATAGAGTGCGGGGTTTATTTAGTCTATTAGCAATTTTTATTCAGATTCAAGCTCATGGTCGTCGTGCAAACCGCTTTGACTACCGTTTCCAGGAACGGCACCACCGCCGCTGAGCGGCGGGAAGTTGCCCTTGCCCTTTGCGCCATTGATATCGCTCGTGTTCATTGCGTATTGCAGAACTGAAAACGCAACAGCATCCGAGTTAACATCGAGGGCTGTCAGGTTGATATTGGCAAAGGTGTCGCAAGCCAGATGGTAGCAGGGATCATATTGTTGGCCGGCAGTTCCACCCCAGAGGGCTGCTTCTGCCGCTGTCTTAATACCTTCTGCGCCAGTGAAAAGACCACCCGATGGGATTCCGACAGCGATGAACGGGCCATAATCAGAACGACCTGAGAAGTCGGTGCCTTTAAATGGCAGCCCGCGCATGTTGAAGAACGCCTCAAAGGTCTTTTCGATCTCTGCAGAACCCGGAGGGCCAGCAGGTGCCCCCACAGCATCGGAATCGTCTCCATCGTAGATGAAGAATACATGGTTGGGCGATCCGATCATGTCGAAGTTCAGGTAGAGTGCGATCTTCTGTCTCTCTTCAGCGCTCAAGCCTGCAACATACGCATTGGATCCTATCAGACCTGCCTCTTCAGCGCCCCACCAGGCAAAGCGCACTTTGTTTCGAGGTTTGACTTTTGCCATTTGTTCAGCAACTTCCAATAGTGCTGCTGAACCAGAGCCATTATCTTGGATGCCGGGTCCGCGCTGCACTGAGTCAAGATGCGCGCCTGCCATCACCACATTGTTCGGGTCGCCGTCTTTTGATTCGGCGATCACATTGTATTGAGTGACATTTTGGGGCGGAGCAAGAGTAATAGAGGCTGTTGAGCCGGGTTGTGAAAGCGCAGCGCCGTTAGCAAAAGACGCGCCAACAACTGGAATACTCGCGACGAACGGAGCGAGTGTACCGATAATGAGACCTTCTCGCGTGGGAGTGTTCCCTTGATTAAAGATGATCACCGCGGATGCGCCAGCTGCCACTGCATTCGTTGCTTTTAGGGCAAAGGAACACGTACCTCGTTGGATTAGAGCAATATTCCCAGCGGTAAATCCGGCAAAGTCATCCGGCCCGCCTGGGTCGGGAACGATGGGGGCACCAACAAAAGCTTCGGTGAACGCTCCATCACAACCACTGGAGCTGGCGCGCGGAGGCACAAGGTTAATATCAATCGCAGTGACATTTCCGGATACGTTGCCATATCCCGTTCCCGTGAAAGCGCCTGTTTCATAGGAGGCGGATATGGGTGCTGTCTGTTGCAAAGTTGGCAGAGCGACATAAACAAACGGAAAGGCATTGACGCTTACGTTGTAGCCTGCTGCTGTCATTTTTGCGACTACGTAATCAAGGCTTGCATCATAACCGGGAGTTCCTGCGGCACGGACTCCTCCATTGGCGTCGGCTATGGCTTGGAATGCTGCCTGATGCTCACGTACGCCTTCAACCGTAACGCACTCAAGCAGTTTCTTTTGCGTATTGTTGACGCGCGAATCGCAGGCATT
The DNA here is from genome assembly GCA_003484265.1 of Anaerolineae bacterium. Classification (GTDB taxonomy): domain Bacteria; phylum Chloroflexota; class Anaerolineae; order Anaerolineales; family Villigracilaceae; genus Defluviilinea. The sequence goes on along the minus strand of DNDO01000036.1, from coordinate 37,318 downwards.
GGAGCCGGCCATCGCTTCCGGTGCATATGCAAAGGTCAAGGCAAATATGGACACCAGTGTCAAGATCCGAAAAGTTTTTACTAACATGGTAATCTCCTCTTTGAAGGACAATTTTGGACGACACGTTCTTGCACCGATCTTTTTATTTTTTGCACCTCCTTGACGAGAACAAAAAATGCCGAAGTGAATTTCACTTCGGCAGTCTGGCGGTCTGTGCCGCACCAGAGACACAGATCCATAACTTTGCGTCTCCGCCTCGCGGCGGTTTTGCCTTTTCGATGATTCGAATACTGACTAAATTTGTCTAAATTATAGCGTATTGAACAACCAGACTCAAGACCGGAAAGGTTACACTTTTTACCCGATCTTTTTATGAGCCCTTCCGCCAATGCGGAAGTAGAGTAATTTTCCTTTATCGTCGCGGATGAAATCTCCGAGCGCGTCTTTGTACGGACCGCTCATGCCGATGACCTTGTCGGTTTCATAGAACGCAAAGCGTACAGGCTCCATTGCTGGTCCCGGTGGGGTGTCCGGCGTGGGAAAACCTCCCAATGGGATGTGGTGATACATCAAGTAGTCACCCTCCACCTTCAGTTCACAGCATTCGGTGCCGATCTGGTACCGCCCTACGTACTTTTTTCTTTCGGCAGGGGTCGCTTTGATCGGCGTGGGCGTAAGTATGGATGTGTTAAAGAAGACTTCGAGCGCCCAACTCACGATATTCGATGTGACCATGTTTCCGTCGTCACTGTTGGTGAGGATGGCACATGCAAAGTCGCGGTCTGGAATGAAGAACAGATATGCCTGTTGTCCGTTCGTTGCGCCTCCATGACTATACAGCGTGATATTGCGTATGTTGCGGATGAACCAGGTAATGCCCATTTCCCCGCGCCCGCCGGCGTTCACTTGCGGCTCGCGCATGGCTCGTAAACTTTTGCCGCTGATCACACCTTTTTTGCCGTCGCCCATGTGGAAGCGCGCGTATTTCAGCAAATCCTTGACGGTGCTGATCACTCCACCGACGCCATTACCGGCGCGTCCGATTGCCCAGGGTAATGCGACCTCAATTTTATTGTCCACTTGTTGATGCCCTGCAACCACTCGGTGTGTAAGCAATTCATCGTTCGGGTAAAAGAAAGACATGTCCAACTCGAGTGGATCGAATAGCATATCCTGTGCGGCTCGTTCATAGGTCTTTTTTGTTACAACTTCGATAATACGCGCAGCGATATTAAAGCCGGTATTGTTATATGACCAGATCGTCCGAAAAGGATGAGCCTGCGGAAGCGAGGCAATGTCTTTCACCATTTTATCGAGCGCATCGTCACCGTTGCCGAAATCGTTGAAATAATCGCCGACCCAGCCGCCCATATGAGTCAGAAGATCGCGTATCGTTACCATCTTCTCAGCCTTTTTGTCCCGCAGTTTGAAATCCTTGATGTATTTGCGGACTGGCGCATCAAGATCCACCTTGCCCTGTTCCGCCAACTGCATAAGCATTGTGCCTGTAAATGTCTTGCTGATGGACCCGGTTTGGAAGAGGGTATCTGCCGTCACTGATAGGGGGTTTCTGATGTTCGTCATGCCGAAGCCCGCCGTAAATTCACGCCCGTTATGCCACACACCGATGGACACGCCCGGCACCTTGAAGCGTTTCATTTGCTTCAAGATGCGTTCGCACAACTCGCGGAACTTCAGGTTCTTGATGTGGGTCAGGGATGGCGACATGGTGAATTCCTTTTCAATTTACGAAAACTGGATGGTTGGCAGGAGCACAAAAATGGAAAACACGAGCAGGAGGATGGACGCAACGACCCATCCCCATTGAATAGACTCTGGGACTCCGCTCCGTTCCAACCCACCCGGAGCCTGAATCCACAACCCGGACATGAATGCCCCCCAACCTATCCCAAAATAACCGAACCAATATTGGATGGCGATGATCAGGACGATTTCGTCAGGCAGGGGTCCGAATATCGCAAATGCGGTAAAGAGAATGTTAATAGTAACGTAGGGGAAGAGTAAAAGCCAGAGCGCGGAGCGAAACCGCTCGGGTTTGTCAGGTGGGATGAACGCATGCGCATTCCGCGCGACCCAGAAGAAACCCCACAGCACGCCTGCCGCGCCGATCAGGGAAATCGGCAATCTGACGTTCCAGCCTCCGCCGAGCATATCCACGATCTTTTTCCAGTCGCCGAGATTCTCTCCGCCGGGCTGGTAAAAAAGCGGATCGGTGAAAAGGTAGCCGAAACCCGCAAAAAGGTTGTACGCGGTCAAATAGAACAGGAACAGTCTTAGGGATGCATTTGAAGCGATGGATTTCCTGTTGAACATCCATGCGGCGATGAATGCTATCACGATATTTAAAATCGCCGCACCTCCGGTCAATATCGCATTACCGATCTGGTTTGGTTCGCCTTTCCAAACGCTGTCTGCAAAAAACAAATTGAGTTGCGTCCACTTTGCGCCGACCAGCGTGGCGAGAATCCCATGCGCGCTTTCGTGCCCGGCTTGCTTGATAAAGATCGCAACGAATGCGATTGCCAGCGCGTTGATCGCGAGTGTGGATTTTTTCATTCCCCGGAACCTTCCATCCATGTGGACTGGTACTCAGGCTTTTCAAACTCGAGCGCGTCCTTTGTGAGGTTCAATGGATAGAAGGTGTCCACCATCACTGCCAGTTCATGCGTCTCCTTAGCACCAATGCTCGCTTCTGTCATCCCGGGCTGCGGACCATGCGGCAAGCCGTAAGGATGCATGGAAATATCACAGCGGTCGATCCCTTTGCGTGACATAAAATTACCCTCTGCGTAATAGATCACTTCGTCGGAATTTACGTTTGAGTGGTTATACGGCGCGGGGATGGCGTCAGGGTGATAATCAAACAGCCGGGGCACAAACGAACAGACTACAAAATTACGTGCTTGAAAAGTTTGATGTACGGGTGGAGGCTGATGGACGCGCCCGGTGATCGGCTCATAATCTTCGATATTGAAAATCCACGGATAAAGATAACCGTCCCAGCCGACGACATCGAACGGATGGTAATCAAGGATGTGCTTGCTTAATCTATCGCGCACTTTTACGCGCACTTCGAACTCGCCGCGCTCCGTGTGGGTCTCCAATTCTTCGGGCAATCGGATGTCCCTTTCAGAGTAGGGTGCATGTTCGAGCATCTGGCCGAATTCGTTTCGATATCGCTTCGGCGCGGAGATTTGCGATGGGTTTTCAATTGTAAAGAAGCGAGCTTCGTTACCTTCGATGTGCATTTGCCAGGTAGTCCCGAATGGAATAACAATGTAATCTCCCGTTCGGAAATTGAGATTACCGAATTGCGATTTCAACGTGCCGCTGCCCTCATGCACCCACCAGGTTTCATAAGCCTGCGCGTTTCGATAAAAATAGTCCATGCTTTTGGATACTCGCGCAACGCCAAGGATTACATCCCTGTTTGCCAAAAGTGGAATTCGTGCAGAGACAGCGTCGCCACCCAATGGCGAATCAGCAGTGGCAAAGGCGCGGTGGCGGATGGGTCCGAATTCCACAGTTTCGGGCAATCGCGAGCCCAGATCTTCCGTATGCTTCACTCGCGGGGGAATGAAATTGTGATACAGGATCGATTGTATCGACGAGAATCCCTCCAGCCCCATTAATTCTTCGCGATACAATTCGCCGTTTGGTTTTCTAAACTGAGTGTGCCGCTTGTGGGGGAGTTCCCCAAGTTTGTGATAGAAGGGCATGTTATTCTCCTTTCTTGCCAACGGTATTTCGCAAAACGCCTATCTCTTCGATCTCCAATTCAATTACATCGCCTTCGTTCAACCACGGTCCCTGGAATTTCGTCAACTCGAGCAGGCACCCCGTGCCGACTGTGCCCGAGCCGATCACATCGCCGGGCTGCAGCATCACCGAATCGGAAACGCGCGCGATGATGTCTCCGAACGACCAGTGCATATCCTTGAAATTGCCTCTGGATAATTCTTTGCCGTTGACCCTTGCGATCATCTCAAGGTCATACACGCCTGGGCGTCCCACAGACTTATCAGCAATCGCTTCATGCGTGACGATCACCGGCCCGAATGCTGACGCAAAATCCTTGCCCTTCGCTGGACCCAATCCCACGATCATCTCCTTGCGCTGAACATCGCGTGCCGACCAGTCATTGAAAATGGTGTAGCCAAAGATGTGGTTCGGCGCGTCTTCGGCTTTGATATCCATGCCGCCTTTGCCGATAATGGCGGCGATCTCCAGTTCAAAATCCATCGCGTCTGTGTATCGTGGATAGGGGATCACGTCGTTTTGACCAAATGAGGTGCCCGGATTGGTAAAGTAGAAAACGGGGAATTGATACCATTCCTCGGGTACCTCGCGTCCGCGATTTGCGTTGGCGGTTTTGACGTGCTGTTCAAAGGCGTATGCGTCGCGTAAAGTCGCTGGTTTGAGCGGTGACAGGAACTTCACTTCGTCTATTGCGAGTGAATCTTTTGATGCTTTTTTGGCGGCTTTTGCCGCGCCTGCTTCCATGACTGCGTACATGTCTGGGAAGGGCAGGGTGTGGACTCTGTCCTCGATAACGAGGGCAGGCTGGGATGTATGTCGAAGCGTTGATATGGTTGCAAATTTCATTCGGTAAATTTCTCCTTGTCGATATGTCTTATTGTATCTTATGAAACTTGAGATTGATAACGCGGTCGGCGTTGAGTGAAAAACCTTTGACATTTCCGTCTTTGAACTTGAATCTTAGTTCGCCGAAATCGCAAAGGATTGTATCTTCTGTAAGAATGGTGGTGAGGCCGGGCGTGTCATACGCGTTGCGTTTGATTTGCAAGCCGCCATCCTGTATGATGATTTTGTATCTGAGTTCGAGTTCTCTGCAAACATATCCACCATGGTATGTCGTTAGATGTGGCTCCTCGAGGCGCACTGCGCGAATGCGCTTATATTTTTCGGATTGCATTCCATCTTCGGTGAAGCGGAGAAATTCGTTGTTTCCACCCGAAAAGGTTAGCGTATCGAGACCTTCCTCGGTTTGAAATTTCTTTTTTTCGATTTGCCGCAAACAATACTCGCGCGTGCCTGTGATGAGAAAGAGCCCGCCTTCTTTATCTTTAATAACGATCTCCACGGTCAGATATTTTCCCTGGTAAATGCCCGTGAAATGAGCCATATCTGTCCCGGAGAGGATAAGTTTTTTTGCGGAAAGGTGTTTTATTTTATCTTCAAGATAAATATCAGCGACTTGTTGAGAAAGCCTTGTTGGGTTAATGCTCCCTAGATTGCTGATGCAGACCACCGTGAATCTATGATCGGGGAAGCGCATCATCTCCGTGCGATAGCCGGCCCAGCTGCCGCCATGCGAGACGATTCTTTGACCTTGGTACTTATCCAAGATCAAGCCGAACGCATAGGAAATGGACTTGCCGTTGTTTAACTTGCCAGTGGTATGGAGTTGATCAATCAGATCGGGCTGTGCGTTATTGAGCTTGTTGTCGTAGAAGTTATGATCCCAAAGAAGCAAGTCGTGAATGTTCGTGATGATCGCGCCGTCACCGTATCCGCCGCAAAGGGCGATGGCGTTGTCGAATGTGCCTTCCTTGTCGCCTGCGTCGTAGCTCAACGCCCGGTCCTTTATGATAGGACGGTGATCCTTGTTGAAGGTAGTGTTCACCATCCCAAGCGGATCGAGGATATGTTCCTTGATGAGTTGAGTGATGTGTTTGCCGGTGACTCGCTGCGCGATCCTTCCAAGCAGAAAATAACCTGTATTTGAATAAAGGAATTCCCTGCCGGGCTTGTAGTTCAATCCCTTTTGGCGGGCGACTAGGTCGTACAACGAGTCTTCCGGGTAGAAGTTGACGTCGTTCATACCTTGTACGTCCATCAAGGTTAGGTAGTCGCGCAGCCCACTTGTGTGGTGGATCAGATGTCGGATCGAGATTTGATCCGCGTAGGACAGCATCTCTGGCAGATGCTTGCGGATGGAATCGTCGAGTGAGATTTGTCCCTGATTTGCAAGGATGGCGATCACTGTCGCGGTGAATTGCTTACCTGTCGAGCCAATGTCAAACACCGAGTCCGGTGTGATTGGGACGCGGCGCTCCAGATCCGCCATGCCGTACCCGCGTTTATGGACAAACTCACCATTCCTGATGACGGCAAGCACACAGCCGGGAGAATCAGGATTGTCCCACTTGGCAAACAGCGCGTCCACACGTTCGGTAATGGATGACATGCCTGTTGAGTTTGTTGCCTAAAGGTTTCCGCGTCGTTCCTGTTCCATTTCTATCGATTCGAAGAGGGCTTTGAAGTTGCCTTTGCCGAATCCCTGTGCGCCATGTCGTTGGATCACTTCAATGAACATCGTGGGGCGGTCTTGGATCGGCTTGGTAAAGATTTGCAAAAGATAACCCTCGTCGTCACGGTCAACAAGGATGCCAAGGTCGTGGACTGCTTTCATATCCTCTTTGATGGTACCAACACGGTCGGGTAGTGCTTCATAATACGTATCTGGCACGCGCAGGAATTCGACGCCGTTCCTGCGGAGCTTGTCAACCGTTTTGAGAATGTCGCCGGTGATTATGGCGAGATGTTGAACACCGGGCGCCAGATAGTAATCAAGGTATTCTTCGATCTGGCTCTTGCGCCGTCCCTCGGCGGGTTCGTTGATCGGGAACTTGACGCGTCCATTGCCGTTCGCCATGACCTTTGACATTAGCGCGGAATATTCGGTGGATATGTCTTTGTCATCGAAATGCAGCAACTGACGGAAGCCCATCACCCCATGATAGAAGTTGACCCAGTGGTTCATCTTGCCAAGCTGAACGTTTCCAACGATATGATCGATCGCGGCAAGACCTGTTGACTCAGTCTCGTAATGGATCGGTTTGTAGGTTGGGGCGAATACACCTTTGTAATCTTCGCGGTCAACGAAGACGTGTAATGTTTCTCCGTAGGTGTAGATCGCGGAGGTGCGATAAATGCCGTGATCATCCTTTTCTTCACGTGGCGCCCACGCGGATTTTCCTCCGCGGGCGGTTGTTTCCTTCCACGCTTTCTCGACATCTTCCACGCCGAGCGCGACCATCTTCACGCCATCGCCGTGCACCATATGATGTGAAGCGACCGGGCTCGACGGGGAATAAGGGGCTGATACAACGAACCGCGCCTGCCCCGATTCGAGAACGTACGACGCGAAATCACGGTTGCCGGTTTCAAGCCCGGAGTAGCCGATGGGTTTGAAACCGAACGCCTTCCACCAGTAATACATTGCATGCTTTGCATTGCCAACATAAAAGTGGACATGATCGACGGATTTAATTTGCAGGAAGTCCGCTTCCTCGGTTATCGGGCGGGACTCGGCTTTTGATACAGTAGTTGCCATTTGGCCTCCTCGTGTGGGATAAAAGGATTTTACGACAAAGAAGGTTCTGGTGCAAATAAAAACCCTGAATGGGTTTTGTCACATTCAGGGTTTTTTGAGAAAATACGATGTTAATGTGCTTATTTTACGACCACAACTTTTGCATCCGTGATCTGTATTAAGACTTTTGGCGGCAGCTCAAAGATTGCATTTGGATTACCTGCCGCCGCCCAGACGCTTTCATAATGCAGGAAATCATCATCGAGATACGTTTCGATCTTTTGGACATGTCCAATGGGGGGCACGCCTCCAATTGCGAAGCCGGTAACTGCTCTTGCAAAATCGGCATCTGCCTTCCCAATTTCTTCTCCAGCATACTCGCGGATGCGTTTTTCGTCCACGCGGTTTGCCCCGCTTGTGAGCACAAGGATCGGTTTGCCTGTTTGCTTCCCTTTGAATATCAATGACTTCACGATCTGACCCAGTTCACATCCGGCGCGGTCTGCCGCTTCCTGGGCGGTCCGGGTGGACTCGGTGTGTTCGATCACGGTGTAGTCGTATCCCAGGGAGGTAAGCAGGTCTTGAATCTTTTGCGCTGAAGGGGAGAGGGTCGTCATTCCCATATTATAAATTACTATGTCATTGCCATCCCAATTACAACTTGCAATGACGGATTTATTTCCTCGTGTACTTGATCTCCCATAGCGTCCGCCATGTCCCACCGCCGTCATCAGAGCGTTCCCAATTCCAATCGAACTTATTGGGTTCGATGTTGTGCCAGACCATGCGCTGTTTGCAGGCTTCGCCCCTGACAATGGCATCACGGACAAGGATCATCTTACTGTCTTCGAATTTTCCTGTGAAGTCGAGATAGGAGCCATTATTGTCCACCCATGTTTGACACCATAGACCGCGCTCTCGATCGTAGGATGAAACACTCATACCTATCAAGTCGGTAGAGGAAAAGTTCTCTTGGATGATCTTGTTATTCATTACACGCAGGATGTGGTTGGTTCCTTTTCCGTCCTCACCCCACTTTAAATCCCACTCGCCGAGCCAGAAATCGAATTGTTTTTCAGGTTGGTCGCTCATGATTATCTCCAGATTGCTCATTCGCCGTCCCCGGCGATGAATTTGTAATGTAACATATAATCTATCATACGGAATATTACCTTATGCCATACTACAGGACTGTTTTGGAGAGAAATGTCTGACCAGCAACGAATAATCTACCAGACCGATGCCGACCACTATGAAGCGCTCATCTCTCGCGAGGATCATCAAGGCAATCTAATGCAGGCGCTCGAAGAGATCGTCAACCCCAAGGGATTGGACATTCTCGATCTCGGCGCAGGCACAGGCCGCCTCACAATGATGCTTGCGCCGCTTGCCAGATCCATTCGGGCTTTTGATGCCTCGGCGGAGATGCTGCGTGTTTGCCGCGAGAGATTGCTGGCGAGTGGACTCTCAAACTGGCAGGTTGGTGTTGCTGATCATCGCCAAATACCAATTACGAATAACCATGCTGATCTGGTCGTCTCTGGTTGGAGTGTGGCTTATCTCGCGGTGTGGAATCCTGAAACATGGAAAGATGAGTTGGAAAAGTGGCTGATCGAAATGAAACGCGTGTTGAGGCGGGGCAGTTACATCGTCCTGTTTGAATCGCTGGGTACGGGAAATGAGACTCCGATCCAGATGGACCATCTTGTAAATTATTTTCAATGGCTTGATGAGAATGGCTTCCAACAAAAATGGATCCGAACCGATTACGAGTTCGAATCCATTCAGGAAGCGGAGGAGTTAACGCGATTCTTTTTTGGTGATGGACTGGCAGATAAGGTAAAGGCGAATAAATGGGTGATCCTGCCGGAATGTACAGGTGTATTGTGGATGAAGGTTGAGTAGGGCGCGAATACATCGCCCTTACATATTATGTTCTGCTATACTAATCTTCAAAAATCCAATGGAGATGCTTTATGGCGTGGATCAAAGTCATTAAAGAAGACGAGGCACAGGGGGAGCTAAAAGTAAATTACGACAAGATGATCGAACCGTGGGGCGGCGTGGATAACATCATGAAGATCCACAGCCTCAATGTACCTTCGTTGAAGGCGCATCATTTGATCTACGCCACCTTGATGCGCGGACGCTCTGACCTGTCACGCGAGCAACGCGAGATCATTGCTGTGGTGGCTTCGGTTGCGAACCGATGCGTTTACTGAATTGAACATCACGGACGGGGTCTCCGTCGCTTAACAAAAAATCCAGCGCTGGTGAAACAGTTGAAAAATGATTTCCGTAGCGCGGCGCTTTCTCCCGCCGATCGCGCGATGTGCGAATATGTCGAGAAGCTCACGCTCAAGCCGTGGGAGATGGTCGAGGGGGATGTCATTGCCTTGCGCGATGCAGGCTTCTCTGATTCAGCGATCCTCGATATCAATCAAGTCACGGGGTATTATGCGTATGTCAATCGTCTGGCGGATGGGTTGGGGGTGGAGTTGGAGGAGTTTTGGAAAACGCTCGATCAGGATAATGATTATTAAATCGTAGGGACTGGTCTTAGACCAGCCCCTACTTAATAAATGCCTCTTTTTGATTTGCAAGCGTATCCACAATTCTTTCCTTGTGCCTGCCTAGCATATCCATGTTCTTGATCTCTTCCATATTGAAATATCCATAATCGGAAGTTTCATCACTGAGACCTAATTCGCCGCCACTGATATGCGCTTCGAAATGAAGGACAACGATGTGAGCTTTATTTCCATCGGGATAGACTGCCAGTTGGTCGGGATGACTGTACACGCCGACGAGCCGCTTCACTCTTACGCTCAAGCCGGTTTCCTCGAAAACTTCCCTTTCACATGCCTCAGCCGCAGACTCGCCTGAGTCCATTCCGCCGCCGGGCAGGCACCATTGATCGTTATCGGTGCGTTTGGTGAGCAGGATCCGTCCCTGTTCGTCGAAGATGGCGGCGGAACAACCGATGCGGAGTTTGCCTTGTTTGGAGATTCGGTCGCCGTAGAGGATTTTGGTCATGACATAAAAAGACCTGACAGGTATCTGAAAACTGTCAGGTCTTAATTATATTTCCTTGATAAATGTCCCATTGCGGAGTTCTTTGAGAGTTTGTTGAATCTCTTCGATGGTGTTCATCACAAATGGACCGTACGGCACAATGGGTTCTCTGAACGGCGCGCCTGCGATGAGCATAAAGCGCACGGGGTTATTCTCGGTCTTGACGGTAATGTGATCGCCGTCTGCAAACTTGAGCATTTTAGGTGAGTCGATGGTTTGACCCGAGAAGACTCCTTCGCCCTGGAAGATGTAGGTGATCAGAGTGTGCTCTTCAGGGATGGGAAACTGCCAATCGATACCCGGAGCAAGTTCAACATCCATGTAAAGAGGCGAGCCGGAGATGTCTGTAACGGGACCAGTGATGTTATCCGCTGTCCCTGCGACGACACGGATCTTGACGCCGTCCTTTTCGTAGGTGGGGATCGTGGAGGAGGTCACCTCCTGATAGCGCGGCTCAGACATTTTTAGGTGCGAGGGCAGGTTTACCCAGAGTTGGAAGCCGTAGATGTTTCCGCTTTCGCCGCGTCGAGGCATTTCTTCGTGCATGATGCCGCGACCGGAACTCATCCACTGCACATCGCCGGGTCCAATGAGACCTTCGTTGCCGATGCTGTCGCGGTGGGCGGTGGAGCCTTCGAGCATGTAGGTGACGGTTTCGATGCCGCGGTGCGGATGGTAGGGGAAGCCGCGCAAGGGACCTTCGAGCGGATCATTGAAGGCAAAATGGTCAAAGAGCAGAAAGGGGTCGTATAGGTTGCTGGTCTTGGGACCAAAGGATCGCAGCAAACGAACACCTGCGCCTTCGATGGCAGTTTGTGGTTCGATGGTTTGGGAGATGGTTCGTAGATTCTTCATGGGAGTATTGATGGTTTGATTATATGATGTTTTACTTTTGTTGCACGAGCGAAGTTATTGTGTCCCCGGACATAGAAGATTGGTCAAACGATTTGATTCGCGGCCATTATCAAATTTGAACCATATCTCATGAGATTCCTCCGGAGAGATTGCCACTCCGAGTGCAATGATGTTGTTTCGGCTGAATGAACTGGCCATATTCGTCCCGGTTTGGAGCGTCGTCTCTGGAAAGATGTCCTGGATGGAGCTAAATTGATCGTTCTCGACATAAAAGTTTCCTGTCACTGGTCCGTTGGTTACCTCCACCTCGATGTCGACCAAACACCCCGCTCCGGATTCGATAAACGTAACCGATACAAGCTTGACATCTGGCCGAGCTACAGATGTTGAGGTGGGAGTTGGCCTGGGTGTCAATGTAGAAGTTGCTGTAGGGGTCTGGGTCGATGAAGGGATAATCTGTGTATTTGTCATACTTGGAGTGCTTGCTCCTTCAAGTAATGGGTGTGTACCACATGCAGATACTAAAAGGAAAACTGGAAGAATCCAATATATGAAACCGAATATTATGTTTGCACGATCTTTCATATTAATTCCGATGAGGCGACGAATGTATTTCTTTCGAATTTTCGTAACTTAATAAGAGGGAATAAGAGATGATCCATCCCTCGTAAATGAACATCAATCCCCTTATTTTGACAACCTCATCTGCGCAATAAGATGATATTCCTACTCATCATGGTCTCTGCGTTTATTGGTTACCACTTTATGCTTGAGAAAAGTTCAAGGAAATACCGCGCCTTGCGTAGCTCCATGTTGGGTTTCTCGGTCATAGTTTATATCGAAGTTCCTGAATTGTTCAAGCACCCCTTGTGCCGCAAATTCTGCTGTGGCGCAGGTCGCTTTCTGGATGGCTGTCGTTACTTTGTGATAGTTTTGGACAATATTATCCACATGTCCTTTTTCATG
>DNDO01000036.1:14207-24769 GCA_003484265.1 Anaerolineae bacterium | reverse complement strand
TGCGATCCAGCGGGGCATGGTTACTTTTATGTCATAAGAGACAGTCGCGGAGGAAAGGTCGCAATTAGCTTCTCCATATCCCTTCCAGGTCCAGGAGATATGCCATGCTGTGTAGGCATCTCCTCTACGATCGAATTGATCCATCGCCTTTCTCAATTCGTATTCCGTAGAACCTGTAATGTCATAAAAGACGACCTGAGCATTATCGATTGATACACTGCTTGGTATAAACGAGTCGTTTGCAGGGATTGGGGGAGTGTGTTGCGCGCAGGCTGTAAGAAAAATAAACACAATGATGGGGAGCAAGTTCATTATAAACTTTTTAGGCGAGTAAACAATTTGCATATCAACCTTTTTCATTCCAAATAAAATGTGACTTCGAAATCAACCTCACCAGCCAGCAAAACTTGAATGGTTTGGTCGGCTTCAGGTTTGGGAATACCTTCTCTGCGATAGCATTCTCAATTAACTTTGGGTAAGTTTTACTTCAAGTTCAAGGGTCACACCTTTAATTCGGAATTGCATTGGTCCTTATGGCTTGCGCACCAAAAATATGTCACGCTTATAATTGTCGCGGATGACCTCTGCTCGAAAGCCAACTTTCTCGATAAGACGCAGCCATTCCTCTCGATGAAAAAGCCCGCAGATATGTTGCTCGTGTTCGACGCGTACCGGGTTATTGCCCTCCCTTAATATATAGACATATTCCACTGTATACATCGTGTCGTTCCCGTCAGGATCGTATGACCATTCGAGGTATCGTATTGAACGGTCCGCGCTGTCATGACCGCCATGGTCAGTGGATGGCTCAAAGGTCTCGCTGACATGATCGGGTACAAACAATGCGAGACCGCCCGGTTTGCAATGGATAAACGCGGTTGCAATTGCTTTTTCCAGGTCATCGAGAGTTGTCATGTAGTCAATCGCATCGTGGACGAAGACGACGTCATATAAACGATCCAGGCGCATCGAGCGCATGTCCCCCTGTATGTGGGAGCATTCCGGATTTATTTGACGGCTGACCTCAAGCATTTCGGAGGAAAGATCGGTCAGCGTTACGCTCGCAAACGTCCCTTTGAGGTGGGTTGCATTATTTCCCCCTCCGCTCCCCAACTCAAGAAGGGTCGTTGGATGAGCCAAACCTGCATCCGAGATAATCTGCAAAAAAAACGCCGCTTCTTCCGCATAATCCTCAGGCGCAGAAATCAGATGCCACCAATTTGCCAAATCATCATACATTTTTTGCATCGGAATTTTATAATGAAAGTGATTGCTTAAAACGCTGTGACAATAATACCAGCAATTGCAGATGTGATTCCCAGCCCCTGAAGTGTAGTTATCTTGTCTTTCAAGAAAATTATGGCAAGAAAAATGGTCACAACCGATAAAGCGGATGCAATTGGCGTGATCAATATGGCATCGCCGATCGTTAATCCGTAATTGACAATTGTCACTGCTCCTGCCTCGATGATGCCCATTAAAACGACAATGTATTTTGTTTTTTTTGCGGTATTCGCCAGGTCAATTTCCCGTTTTACGAGATTCGAAAATAAGAGAAGAAATAAGATGATCAAAAATTTTGTTAATATCGTTGTCGACAACCAGCCAATTTCTTCGGATATGATCTCGCTGATATTCCAGTAAACTCCAAAGAAAAAAGCTCCGATCACTGTCTCCCTGACGCCTGATGCCAGTTGATAATTATTTTTCATCCTCCCTTTCCAATTGATGGATGCAAACGTAACGCCAGTGAGGATCATGAAAACGCCGAGAGTCTGCAGGGAAGACAGCCTCTGGCCCATAAAGAAAAAGGCGATGGTCATTGTGAATACGGGCCAAAGGTTCATGGCTGCGGCAACAGTTGAAACATTGCCGATCTCAAATCCCCTGAAAAAGAACAGGTACCCGGCTGAATAAAGGATACCTGCGATTAGCAATAACCAGAATGTTTGGGCGGATACTTCAAACCCTGTAGCGAACAAGAATAACAACAGTATCGTTGAGATCAACCCAGCCAACTGCGACCAGAAAAGGGATTTGAAGGGTCCAATTTGTTTGGCATATACGCCTCCCAAAAAGTCGTAAACTCCCCATCCGATCATGCCTGTTATCCCGCACAAGACACTGATTACCGTAATGCTCATTGTCCCTTCCGATCGGTCATAGGAAAAATGGCGGGCTAGTCAGCAGGTAATTCTCGAATTTGCCGAATGGTTTATCGGACAATATGGAGGTTATGAATCCTTCCAGCCGATACCCGCGGCTCATCAAGTAGTCTATGGCGATGGTGTTGACAGCGGGCGTTTCAAACCCGACTGTGTCTGCGCCCAATAGATTCGCCTGCGATTCAGCGTGGGCAAGCACATCAGGGAACTTCGTATTGTCGAGCAGGGCGAAAGGCCCGCAATAGTCTTTTGAGACATAGCCATAGCCAATGGTTTGTCCGCTTTTTTTGTAAAGATACTGCGCACGGCTCTGCATGAGATATAGGTGGTCTTCGTCACGGCGATGTCCTAGGAGAGACGAATCAATTTCACCTGTCGTTTCAAGCGCCGCATCCGTATCCACTCCTGTGTAAAATTGGATGTCGCTATCAAATTCGACCTGGTCAGGCGTCCGTTCAAAGTAAAGCCCTGTGGCGAATGGATAGACCCTTGTTTTCAAATAACGTGACAGCGCGCGGAAATCGGTGGTGGCGATTATGGAACGGTGCGGTGTATCGTTTGGAAATGCGCGAACAATCAACTGTTTGCCGACGCCTGCGGATTGATTGCCCGGTGCGACAAAGAATTCAGTTAACTCCCGATGTCCGCCGCGCACGATACTACGGGCATACCCGATGACCTCAGCTTTCTCGTTTTCAGCCAGCCAATATTGGTCACAGGTGGAGGAGAGATGTTCCCACAACGGACGACGGCGCTCCCAAAGTTTGTCAATCTTCTCAGGCTCAATTCCGCCAGTAATAGCTGTGACGCCAGCGCGCTGGCTGTAGTCCATGATGGATTTGAGGAACACATTGAATGTATTGAAATTATCTTCCCGAGTCGCTTTACGATAGGATATGGACATATTCTTTTTCTAAGGATTGTTGATCGCTTGAACCATTTCCTGAATTGCATCAATGATTGGTTGAGGATTTTCCCTTGGCAGGTTGTGACCCGTATCGGGAATGATGATCTGCACCCCTTGTGTCGAGAGAGCGGCAAGGCGTGATTGCTCTTCAATAAAAAGGTTTGCGAGGGCGGTTTCCAATTCAGGCGGCAGACCGGGGTTCAGAACAGTAAATTTCCCTGCAGTAATGACAGTGATGGGGGTATCGCCAAAATTGCCGGTCTCGCGAACCTGTTCGACTACGGCGGGAATGTCCATCGATTCGAAATTGCCAGCTGGGTTGCGCCAGCCATCGGTGAGGTAGAGGCGGAAAGTTGCAAGGCGGGCTGAGTCGCTTGATGAATCGAGTGGCAGGAGTTCAAGCGCTTCATCCCACCAGTCCTCATGGAGAGAATCGATAAAGATCATTCCAGTTATTTCATCAGGATAGTGAAACGCATAACGACGGATCAAGAGGCCGCCAAATGAATGTCCAACGAGGATGTATGGAGGAGCGATGTTTGCCTTGGCAAGGAGCGTGTGCAGGTCTTCAGTGGTTAACTCGGCATCGCGGGGTATGGGTCCATAATCGCTGTGGGCGAGACCCGCACGGTCATAGCGGCAAACGCGCGTGAACTTTGCCACTTCCGGGTAAACATCCTTCCACGTGACCACATCGCCGTCTAGACCCGATTCGAGAATGACCGTTGTGCTTCCCGTACCTTGGCAGTCGATGTACAGGTTGTATCCGCCTACGTCTATTTTGTCGCCGGGCAAGGTTGGGCGAGGAGCAGGCGTGGGCGAGGTCGTCGCAATTGCTGTCGGTGCCGATGTCGGTTCGACCCTCTCCGAAACCGCGGTGCATCCGACGGTTGCAAGGACGAATACCAATAAGGCGATAGAAACTGTAATTTTTTTTGAATGCTGAATCATTCGCGCTAAAAAATCACTTCATTTGCCTGACAGTGATCGCTTTGAATGGAACACCCAGCGTACCCATCAACCGGCTCAATACGCCTGATTCCACACTTTGCTCGAGCCAGTTCCTCCGCGCCCGCGGTGATTCCCATTCAGCGATCTCGATTAAACTATCCGGGTCGTCAATGACTTCATATCTTCTCATGCCGATATACCCTTTGGCGGTCTTCATGCTTGCCAGCACATCGTCCATGGCATTGATGAGCGCATCCCGGTTGCCGGGCTTTGCCTGTAATTCAATGATGGTCTTGATCGTCATCTTATTACTCCTTTGGTCTCAACTTTTCAAAGCTGACTCTGCTTCACTCAAATGTTCGTTCCTATGCAGGGCGCGCACCACCCAACGTTCATTGTAAACATGGATTTTCTCAAGTAAAGCATCTGGATATTCCTCCAAACGTTTATCCAACGCCTCGGCATTTTCCATCGCAATGCGAACCGCTTCGCGTGCAGGGACAGCCGCCCACAGCGGAAGCGAAAGGTCATTCACGAAGATGTCTATCTCCGGCACGAACAGCTTGCCATCCTTCTCGGTCATATCCAGCACGTACATCACGCGTCTGTCCCACCAAGCGATGTGTGCGTAAACGACGGCTACCGTCCAATGCTCGCCCACTCTGGTTTGCATTTCCTCATCGGATAACCTCTCAGCCAATGTCCACATATGTTCGCGTGATGTGCGGTTGAGTTCGATAAATGATCTGTCCATGGAAGAATCTCCTACTCCACTTTGAGAGGCGGACCCATTAATTCCATGCCATGTGCGCGCCAGAGTTCTGGGTCTAGGGGAGGCATGGCGTTTGCTTTTGTCACCTCGCGGAAAAACGACTCCATTTTTCCGGCAGGCGAAAAGGTGATCAGAATACTTCCATTTCCCTCGCCCGTAAAAGCCCAAACATGCGGAATTTTTCGCGGCGCAAGCAAAGAATCGCCGGGCTTGATTGAATATTTATTATTTCCCACTTCAAAAGCGAACTCGCCCGTTATGGCATAAAACCATTCATCCTGCTCGTAATGCAAATGACGCGCAGGTCCCCCTTTTTTTTGAAATGTGTTCTCGATAACGAGGAGTCCATTCTCGTCGGGAGATGTTACCTTGAAACTGACCACGCTGACACCCAGACCTCGGTGTTCATTGAATTTGTCCCTGCCGTTCCCAACCAAAACAGCGGGATGTAAGTCGTTTGCGGCTTTATACGAATGATCCATGCGGAATGTCCTTTCTGCTCAAAAGTATCGGCTTTTGTCGTGATGTCTGACCTCATCGAAATAGGTTCGAGAGTAGCCTTGCCATGTACTTATATCTTCCACATCGCGCGGACTTTGCCTTTTTCCTTTTCGATCTCACTGCCGACGAGACGTTCCCATAGGACGAGACCTGAATACCGCTCGATCTTCTTTGTCGTTGTCAGGAATTCTTCCAATGGTTTATCCGTTGCCTCGTTGGGAATCATGAACGACCACATATGAAGTTTCCCCTTATCATCCTCGGTCAAAACGGACTTGAAATATGCGTGGGGTATCGGTAACGAAACCCCTTTATTCTTTTTAGGCACGATGGTCACAACTGGCACATCGAAGTTGAAGATCGGTCCGCAGATCACATAGGTTTCCAGAATGCTTTTCTGGTCATCCAATTTTCTGACAGCCGCTTCCAGTTGTTTCCATATGCCCCGGTTGAAAAATGGCGTTTGCGGCGACATGTTGGAAAGAAGGAATGTCTCGCTGTTTTGAATTTCAGTTTCGAACTGATTCGCGCTTGCCACAAGATGCCCGCGGTCAAAGCCCGAGCCTTCGTAATCCGCAAGGTCAGCCCGGAACAATTCAGGGATGCGCAGGTCCGGGCGGAAGTTGTCGAACCGTTCAACATCTGTTTTATCCGGGTCGACGATCTCCAGCGCCCACTTCGCCTGCCTGAAATAATAAGAATACCCGATGGTGTAATGTCTGTTGACGACGATCTGGTCCGCCGCCGGCATACCGTAGCGCGTTTCACGATTAAAGCTCTGATAATCTGGCATGATTTTCTCCTTATTTATTGGATAAAATGAACAGCTTCATCCCGATCGTGCAGTTGATTCCGTCCGACCTAACTTTGCTTCGCTAATCGCTGACTCTCCAAATGTCCGCCTGCCTTCGCCTTATCCAACACTGCCGTAATGGTTCTGACCAGTTCACGAGCGGCATCTTCGCTCAACTCAACAGCCACGCGTGCCGAGGGACCCTTGGTCTCGTTCACAAAATCAATGTTGAGCGCGTGTTCATAAGGCGCATTAAAAGGATGGTCATAGGAAATATTCGCTCCCTCGAGTTTGAACCACCCGCTTGTCCCTTTGCCGCTGCCTTCGATCTTAACTTTTTCAACGATCATTGTGCACATAGTTTTCCTTTCCATCCGTTATTGAGAGGGACCGAAGTGAAGAAGCAATATCAACTCACCTTCAAACATGAGATTGCTTCCCGATCACCGCTCGCAACGACCTTAGCTACCTAGATTCTTTTCCAAGAACGCAAACGTCTTTTCCCAGCCGTCCAGTGCCTGCTCTTTTCGGTACGCGGAATAAATGTAATAAAAGAACCCGTGTCCCGCCCCGTCGTAGCGATGGAACTCATATTTCTTTCCATGTTTCTTCAGTTCTTCTTCGTGTTGATTTACCTGTTCCGGTGTGGGATTGGTATCGTCGTTGCCAAATAGTCCTAATATCGGGCAGGGCAGTTCCTTTGTGTAATCGATAGGCGCGACGGGAGTTTTTTCGTTCAAATCATCAGGCGACATCACTACTCGACCACCCCAGCAATCCACGATGGCGTTAAAGCCCGTTACAAGGCATGCGGCGAGATAAGCGTGTCTTCCGCCGGAACAAGTTCCGAATATCCCCACCTTGCCGTTGATATACGGGAGCCCGCGTAAATATTTCATCGATCCTTCAAGGTCGCCGACAGCCTGGTCGTCGGGAACTCCGCCGTCCGCGCGTACTTTCGCCGCCACATCTTCCGGCGTGCCATGCCCCGCGCGGAAGTATAGATTCGGCATCAGCGTCACGTACCCATGATTCGCGAATTTGAATGCCGTTTCACGGTACCATTCGTCCCAGCCCGGCATGTGATGTGCCAACACCAGCGCAGGGTGCGGACCTGGTCCGAGAGGGCGCGCAAAGTAAGCATTGATCATATCGCCGTTCGCGCCGGACAAGGTGACGGTTTCAGCGATGATCCCTTCGTATTGGTCGGTTGTGTACATTTGAACCTCCTTTTATTTTATGCCGAGTGTGGTTCGCATGAGATAAAGGATCAACGCGCCGATTCCCCAAACGCTATAGCCTGTCAGGATCATGGGCATAAGTTTCATGCCTGCCCGCGCCGACAGCCAAACAGTGACGAGGAATGCAAGTGTTGGGAGCAGGCCCAATAACAAACTTAAACTGAAGTTCGATACCGCCTCCTTTTCGCCTGCGTTGGCTGAGTAGACGATCCACAACGCCAATGGCGCAGTGAGCGGCATGGTCGCCGTCAGCGCGGCAAAGAGTTTGCTTTGTTTCTCCAATACCGCAACGAGGAGAATGACGATGATTGATAATACGACAGGGACGATATCTTGTGATTTCATAGGACCTCTACATTATAGATTGTTTTTGATCGCATAAAGAATGGTGTTCACACTTTGTTCGTACCCCAGTGTTTCCGTTGAAACATCCAATTCCAATATTTGATCAGATGGAACGCCCGACAGCCATTCATCCAGATAAGAGTTGAAAAGGGATGTGTCATCTGCGCTTGCGATGTTGACACGCTTCCTTCTGGACAACCGGCTTGCCACTGTTTCCTCATCCACCTTCAGGCGGACGATGAGTTCAGGCGGTGGGAGCAGTCCGCGTGTGTGGAGATAAAATCTTCGGCATAGATCAAATTCCATTTGGTTGAGCAGGTTTCGGGTTAGAAAGAGACGGGTGAATCCTTGGAAGTCAAGATCGAGGCCGCCGTCCATCAATCCGATCTTTGTTGATACGCGTAAATCCTTCTCTTGTTCGGCACGGAGAATTAAGTAATCCATCTGGTTGGCGAAGGTATATTTTGCATCTTGCTTCGCTAATTCTTGAAAGGGACGTTCGCTATGCTGTTCCAATGCCGTTGCAAAGCGATCTGTACTTGCGAGCGCATGAACAAGCGATGTTTTTCCTGATCCGCTGGGACCGACGACAGTGATGAGTTTGTTCATTCAGTTTATGGCAAACGACTGATTGAAAGAACAAATTCGAATCCGTAAACGACAAAGAAAACGACAGTGACCAAGGTCCTTTTTATACGTGGATCGAGTTGCATGTAATCTCCTGTAAAGTGCCTGAGTATTGCCGTTTATAGCATGGGATGTAACGCAGTACAAGCCGTCCTTGACCAATGTATGATGTGCTTTTGCAATGATAACGCTCAATATGCCTATGGTAGAATCGCTCAATAAATTTATGCGCGAACCAATTGTAATTACATCGGATGACCCTGTTATCGAGTCGTTGAACTTCAAACCCTTTCGAAGCAAGGTGGAGAGACGTGTCATCCCCTTTTTTCCAGAACCTGACGAACCTCAAAGTATGGATGTAAAAACACCGTGGGGTGCCGTGTTGACGGCTAGAAAAGGGGATTTCCTGGTGAGCGAAATTGACAAGCCGAATGATTTCTGGCCGATAGACCCGGTTATATTTGAGGATAGTTATATTCTTACAAGACCTGGTTATTGTGCTAAAAATGCGATCACTCTTCTTGTTCCACTTACTGACGTTACCAAGGGTGACCAGGATCAACTGGTCACTGTTTACAGCCTGGAGGGACCGGCAACAGTACGCGCAGGTGATTTTTTTTTAGCAAAAGGGATCAAAGGAGAAGTTTGGCCCTACCCAAAGGATAAGGTTGATGATGTAATGACACCCGCTGAATAATCAGCGGGTGTCATATTTTGGATACGGGTTAATTATTTCTTTTTCACGCGCGGTTTTTTGGGAGCTGACGGTTTCTTTAACCGTTTCTTACTGACAACGCCGGCGGGGGGCTCCAATTTGTCTTCCATCGCAGCGAGAACAAGTTTTGTGGGATTGATCTGTTCGACCATGCCGCCGGTATCGCGCATCAGATCCACCATATGTTTAACCAGATAGACATCAAGGTCTTCATCAACATCGCTTTTACCATCCCAAAGAGCGATCAAGCGGACTTTGTCGATGCCGCGCCCCAACGCAGAATACAACGCCCATCGATTGTTCCGCTCATGGACATTGTCGCCTTCCCTGGGTAAGCCAACCTGGTCAGGTTGGTAGAACTCATCCACTAGCGGATGATTTCTCATTTTGTAGAAGCGCTCGACCCATTGTTCGCCGCCGGGGCTTACAAAGTCGCGCACGTAAAGCGCTTCGGCGAAGGGGAAGTAAGCCTGCACAGGCACGCCTCGTTCCACACAACTTTCGACAAAGATGATCTCACTGCCCGCGTCCATGCCAGTGGTTACGGCTATGTCATCCGGCCCGGCATCGTACTTATTTAATACGGCGCGGATGGCATTTTGGATGTCGTGTTCCTTGTCAGGCGGGAAATGCCCTCCCTTTTTTTGCATGTTGTTGATCATATAACCGGTAAAGAGGAAGATATAGCCCTTGTGATCAGAGTGCGATTCCTTCTTAGTCTTCCCGTTGCGTTTATGTGTTTCTCCCTCATCCTTTCGCATCCGGCGTAATTCCTCCTGGATGACGTCGATTCCAGCCTCCACGAATTCAGTGCGCAATTCAAGGGATTTGATCATCTCCAGTTGTGCCAAGGATGAATTTAGGAAAAATGTGTTTCGCCGTGAAGCAGTAAGCGCTCTGCGGTAAGCGCGAACTACTTCCTGGACACTTTTTGCGGTAAGGACTTTCAATTCTGCCATTGATACAAGTGTCCAGTAATCTGCCCTGCCACTGTCAATAATGGTTTCGAGGGCAAAGGTGAGTGAACCGCGTAAATCATTAAGATTGTTCCGAACCCACAAGATCTGTGGGTCTGGGCTTTTAGGGTCCTCATACTTAGCGGCGAGTTCCACCAGCATGGTCGAAAGAGTGAGAGCGTTCACACCTGGGTAGGTCTGATTCAGATCAACACGGAATCCCTTCATATAGGTGTCCACGGCTCTCAAAAGCCAGTGATATGAATCAAAGGCTGTCTTCAATCGAGTATCTGTTTGTTTGACCCACTTCCAGGATTCGACCCACATTTCCTTGTAAATGCGCCCGAGGATGGAGATGGCTTCACCGTCCTGGGGAGTATCCAAAAGAAGGTTTTCGATCTTGACGATGGCTTCGTCAACGCGCCCGAGGCGGTTGAGATTGAACGCTTCCTGGCGGCGAAAGTTCGTATTTCGGGAATTGACCTCAAGACCCTTACGGTACTGAACAAGAGCCAGCTCGTAGCGGTTCATGTTTTGAAGGGCTCTTCCCGCTTCACCGATCGCCTCCTCTTTAATGAGAGGATTTTTT
>DNDO01000036.1:6598-14012 GCA_003484265.1 Anaerolineae bacterium | reverse complement strand
ATCGCCTCTTCTTTAATGAGAGGATTTTTAATTTCTTCTGTGAGCAACAATATGTCGCCGATACGTTTTTGTCTTTGGGCGATCGTGACGCGGTCTTTCCATTCGTTGTATTCACGCCAGAACCCGGTTGCAAGAGGTGTGCGCAGGGATATTCGATCCGGTTCCACCAGCCCCGTCAGAATATTGAACACGGGACTGTGGATCGCATCTGCGTCTGATGCCCAGGTATCGCTGGTTACGCGCGAGATCGCGGCTTTGTCTTTTTCGAGGAATTCAGGATCAGGCACGCCTTCCGGAGTGACATGGTATGGAATCGTGCGGACGTTGAAAATATCGAAGGGCATATAAGCCCGACCTGCTTGAATGTGGACGATACCCCGTTTGCGAAAGGCATGTCTGATACCAAGCTCATAGAAAACATTGGCGTTGTCAATGCTCATATCCACGATGCAGAGATCGGCAAGCAGTAACTCCTGGAACATATCGGTCAGGATGTCGCCGCTGGTTGTTTCCTCGTCAGCGCGGAATGCTTCAAAGCCGGCCATTTCAAGCGTCGGCTTGATAAGCTGTGTATAGATCGCGTTGAAGTCGAAGAGGGAGCCGTCGCCTCCTTTTTTCTTTCCGAATGGCATGATCACGAAGGCGTGCGGACGCACCACCGGACGAAGCGATCCAGACCTAACGTCGGTTGAATCCGCAACAGAATCGAGAGTCTTAACCTCAGCGATTACTTTTTTAGATTCATCGGCGTGTTTTGCTTTCTCTTGCTCCGCCAATTTAGCCGCTATTGCAGTACGTTCCATGACAGCATTCCCTTCTTTCTTATTCAACCCAAACAAACTGCGCAAGACCATAACGTCTCTGATTATCCTTTGATGTCGCTCGACTTGGGATAACGGGCAAGAATGGCGTTAAGTTCCTCTTTGGAAGTGTCTCTGCCGATATCGATATGTGCGAATTCTTTTGCAATCTCACCAAGCGAAGACTTGAGGGAGGAAGCCCGTTCCATCGCGTTCTCAGCCATTTCAACGACCGCCTTGCTCATCGCTTCCAATTCCTGCTGGACAAGTTCGGATGATGCCTCTTCTGCCAATGAGCCGAGCGCGGCTTTGAAGGTTTCTTCAACTTTCTGCTCCGATTCTTTAAGCGTTTCTTTTGTGAACTCGACCATGCCGTCTGCCAAGGCTTGCTTGGTTCGTTTTGCAGAGTCAACCGATTCCTTGACAACGCGGTTGATCAAGCCGGCTTCATCGTCCAGGTCGGCTTCCTTGAGTGCTTCCTGTTGTGACTTGATATATTCAATATTTTGCGCCCAAATGATTTCCTCGGTACTGCGGACCATGCGGAAAAATTCATCTTCGGTGCGTTCCTCGGGTTCGAGATTCAACCAATGATCGTAGATAACGGTAAGTTCGACCACCACCTTGCTGTAATTCTTGACGATGGCGTCGATGTTGCGCAGTTCCTGCCAGCCGAGGAATGCGGCTGTAAATGCTGCAGTTAATGCGACCCAGATGCCAAGTCCGCCACCTAGTGCCGCAAGCAATCCGCCTGCGCCGCCTGACGCAAGAATTAAGACTTGCAATCTGACGCGTTCGCTCTGGAATTGGTTGACTTTCCTACGGTGCCATGCCAGTTGGTTCTCCACCCGGAAGCGGAAATAATCATCGCCGACAAGGTCTTCCCAGCCTGGATCGCTGGTCGGATCTTCCGGGTAGTATCGAGTTGGGATCGATCCGTTATATGGTTTGATGACAAGTTCGCCCCCCATATTCTTGTACAACTGACGCTGGATCTCAGTCAATCGCTTTTCAAGATAACTGCGCCGATCTTTTTGATTCTTTAGAATGGTACGGAAGAAATATATTTCTTTCAATATTTCTTCAGCGCCGGCACGCATGGTCAGCCAATCGCCGGTTGCGTAAAAAGCTTTGGTGAATGCCGCCATGCCTGAGGCCAGGAGCGGGGTCAAGATCAGGAAGAAGCGAACTGTCCATCCAGCCAACCCCGAACCTTCGGGGAAGACCTGGGAAAGAATGGCGAACAAAGCTGCGAGTACGCCAAGTACGGCGATCCAAATACGCTTATTAAGATGCGACTTTGTTCGGGCGGATGCATTTACATCAAGCTCGGAAAAGCGCGCCCACGCGATCTGCAAAATGGGTGTTGATTTCGGTGTTTCATGTTCCATGGCTGGTTCCTCCAAAACTTTTTCAAAAGTTCTTCGAGAGTTTAGTTTTCTTCAGAGACAGGCAGGCTCGGGCAAATGGCTTGATATTCTTCGTCTAGAAAATATAAAGCCCAATCATCATAACTTAGGTTTTCGGTGAGATGTGAACAGGCATTCGGGATCAATTTTTCCTTTGGCGTCAGTGGTATGGCAGCAAGATCCCAGATTCTTACCACTTTTCGTGAAACTGTAAGTAGTTGAGTTCCGTCAAGTGAAAAGGTCACGCTGGTGACAGGGTTGTTGCCGTGCGGGATGCGTGACATTTCCTCAGCGGAACTCACATCCCATAGATACGCAAATCCGCCAAAGCCGCCGCCTGCCAGCCACTTGGAATCCGGACTAAACGCCAATGCCCGCGGTTCGCTGTTAAGCTGCAATAAACTTTTGTATCGTGTGAACGTACCATCAACCACATTCCATAATGCGATGGTCCTTTCGTGGCTGCCGGTTGCAACCAGATTTCCGATGGAATTAATCGCAATTGCATTTATATCGCCTGTTTGTTGCAACTCGGAAACTTGTGCTTTGGTGTATATATTCCAGATCGTAATTTTATCGTGTGAGCCTGCCAGAAGCATAGAGCCCGCAGGATTGACCGCAATTGAATAAACAGGTTCAGAATTATTCAGGCTGTATTGTTTGGAGCCGGTAGCTACATCCCAGAACCAGATCAAACCATCCACACCTGAGGTTATCACAAGTTGGCCGTCGTTAGTAAATGCGACAGCCGTTACCTCGCCGCCGTGTTCTAGTGGATATTGGGTCCTGCCGTCAATGCTGACCAGCGTCGCTTGATTCTTCTGGGCATCTTCCGTATCCAACTCAACTACAGCAACCCAATTAGAATCCGGGCTGATAGCGGTGTCGTAGGTCAGGCTTTTGGTGGTCAAGATGACTTCTCCCTCGGTCCCGTCGTTGATCTTTCTTGTCAGTTCTGCAGGTATTTTCCACACGTTGTAATCGTCCGCATTAACGATCAAATATTGTCCGGACGGCGTGAAGCGTGCTTCACGCACAAATTCCGTAAATTCAATATATCCAATTCGGGATGTGAGTGTTGAGATATCCCAAATACTGACGTTGCCGTTTTCGTCTGCCGCCACGATCCGGCTGGCGTTTTCATTGAAGGATATCGCCGACCCATTTGCTTTTAACGGGATCTCCAGCATCTGATTGCCCGAGACGGAATCCCAAATGCGGACGACCTGATCGTAACCCGTTGATGCGATCCATTTTCCGTCCGGGCTGACGATCACTCTTTGAGCGAAATGCGTGTGGGACATGCGGAACTTTTCCGTCCCGGTAACTGTTTCAACGACACGCACCTTGTTATCGTCTGATGCAGTCACAAACCAGGATGAGTCAGGACCGAATGCCACCCCTTCCACCCAATCCTGGTGACGCACTTCACTTTTCGGAGTCCCATCCCGTTTTATAAGACGGGCAACACTATCACCGCCGCCGGAAACTAGCCAAAGGTTATCCGGGCTCCACGCGAGAACAGCGTATGAACTTCTTGAGTGTTTAGCCCCGTTGAAGAAGAAATCATTTTTTGCCTGCCAGAATCTCACCTGACCGTTTTGCAATCCAAAAGCGAGAAAGTCACCGGAGGGAGAGAACTTTACGATCTTTACTCCTTCCGCCTGCTCCACATGAACGGGCGAATTTTCCGGTTTATCGAAATAGTAAAGTGATAAGAAATTATCCTCTCGCGCAATCGCAAGGACTGAATCGCTCACATCCAGGTCAAGCACACTCCCGCCAAATTCCAGTCCCTCCACACTGACAGGTTTTCCATCGCCGGCGTTCCAAAATCTTACGGTCTTGTCGGCGCTGGCAGTGATGAGATACTTCCCGTCTTTTGAAAAGATGGCGTCGTTGATATCGTTTTCATGCCTTACACAGTAAGCGATTGACCCGTCGTCAGCATTGTATACGCATGCTTCGCTGACTGCCTCAATATCTGCGGGGTCGTGGTTGTTACCGGTGACAAAGGATTTATAGTCTGGTGACCATTCGATGTTCCAAATGGCGCCATCTTGTGACATTTGTGCAACCGGGGTGGCAAGAAGGATCGAGTTTGTCCGTATCAGATTCTCTGCCTGAAAATCGACGTTCCCTAGATAAGACTTGATAGCAAGCAGGGTGCTGGTATTCAGCTGCCCTGCGCGTGATTGTAAAATCTGCGCCTGTGCGACACTTCTTTCGGCATTAGCGAGTCTGGTTTTCTCTTCGGCGATCAACTGATTCGATATGGCGATCTGCTCTTGTTCAAGCGCTATAGCCCTCTGTGTGGCGGCTATATGTTCATTTGCTATTGCTGTGGCCTCGCTTGCCTTTGCCAACAACTCAGAGCGTTTTGCCTGGTTGCGTGAGACCAATGCAAAAGCCCCGAATACGATAGCCGCGATCACAAGCAGAGACATGGTTATCGTTAACCTGCGCTGGTTTCGGGTTGCGATGACGCGGCTCGTGCTGATGTATTCAGCCTGCAACGGCAGGACATGGCGGTTCTCCTTGGCGGATGCCTCCGCCAGCCAGAGTTCCCCATCCTGTAATTTTGTTCCATTGAGTAGGAAACTGTTGTTCCTGTGTTTGTTTTCCCATTCTGTCGCCTGGTTGAGAAGTTGTGTGTGCCTGCTTACCCATTCCAGGTCGGTGTTTATGGCGTCGATCAGTTTTGGGATGGTCTCATCGAAGCTGTCGTTTTTGCGTAAATAGACCCAATTGGTGGCACCCAATTTTTCGTGCATCTTTGACGTCTTGGTTGGGTCGCGATAAAGGATGGGGATCAATTTCTTGTTGAGTTTGATGCACTGTTCAAGCTCTTCCATGCAAACTTTAGATTTCAACGAATCAGGGCTTATAACAAAAAGAAAAGCATCTGTACCCTGAATGGCTGATGTGATGGTAGCCATCCAGTCGGATGCGAGCTCTATTCCTTCCCAATCCACCCAGGCGTGGACTCCGGCGTTATCCAACGCATCGTTCAATTTCTTGACGAAGGGTTTGTCTTTGCGGGAGTACGAAATGAATACGCTCCCCTGTGAACCCTGCTTTGTTACCGCCATTTAGAAAATTATCTTCCTACGAACCATGCGGCAACGTAACCCTCGACACCGCCCTTGTCCTTTACCTTTAACCATTGGTTGTTCGCGCCGATCTTTACATCGCCGCCGAGTTCATTGACCGTCAGTTCTTCGCCTAGTGGAAGCCAGCGGATCAATGTCGAATCGCTCACAACTGGTTGTTTGCGGAACGCGACAGCCTGCGCGGTGGCTTTGACTTTTGTCTCGCCGTTGGAGGTTGAGGCGCTTGCCGATGTGGATGCGGCAGGGGCTGCCTGTGCTGTTGAGCCGCTCGCGTATTTGACATACCATGCCGCGACGAAGCCTTCCTTATTCTGCTGATCGCGCACCTTGAGCCACTTGCCTACAACGCCTACTTTTTCTATGGCGAAGTTGGCCGGCTCGAGGCAGATCAACTGCTCAGTGACTGGAATTCGGCGGATCAAAGTCTCGGGTGCGATGTCTGGCCGGGAGCGGAAAGCCAGTTCTTCGGTCGGGACGAATGCCATGGCGCCGGCGGGGATTGGCTTGGGAGGTGTGGCAGGAACCGCAGGTGTTGTGGGGGCAGGCTTGGTTGTAGAATTGGTCGTTGTTGTAGAAGCAGGTTTGGGTGAAACGGAAGCCGGGGCTTGGCCTTTCGTCTCAGAAACATACCATGCGGCGACGTACCCTTGATCGCCCGCGGGCTCCTGAACATTGATCCATTGACCATTGACTCCGAGTTTTGCTTTGGCTGTGGCTTTTGGTTCTAGGCAGATGAGTTCGGTGCCGTTGAGGAGTCGCTTCCATAGATAGCCGCCAATGGATGGGTCGGCGCGGAGGGCGAGATCATCTTCCGCGGCGTACACAGCGAATTTATCGGCGGGTACGGGAACTTTTGTCACCTTCGGAGGCTCGGGCGGCGCGGCGCTGTAGGAGTCGAACCATAAGACTGCGCTGATCTCTTTTTCGAGGGTTGCGCCATTGTATTTATAGCGGGTGGTCAACAGAACTTCCTTGTCCGGACCATCACCGCCGTATTTATAGGGATCGTAAAGGACATAGTCGTTGCCCTTCTTTTCTTTTATCAACACGAAGTGGGTTTGAATACCGGCTTGTTTGTTCCAGTCCACTTGTAAAATGACCGGTTTACCCTGCGCCACCGCCGCGTCGATCTGGGCGATTGGAGCGGGGAAACTTTCACAGGGCTGCATATCGCGATATGCGCAGTTGGGCCATACGAACGGCAAAACGCTGGGAATAAAAAAAGCTCCCTGATAACCACCTGCCTTTTTCATCTTCTCATTAACGGATTCAGGAGTTTCGTTGTAACCAATGCCATTCAGCATCATCGTGACGGATGTCAATAAGCATCCCCAGCCGCCGATTGTTTCTGATGAATTTCCAAGTTTGGCGCTCTTCCACTTCTCGTCATTCTGATAAAGATTTTGGGTCTTGAACATTACCAACCTCCTGGACTGTAATTAACCTGCAACGCGAATTGGGTATGTATTAAGGTGTTGAATGAGATTATTTTACTCTAAATTGAAATCTGCCATTCCAGATATTCTTGTAAAGCTGCTTTGTCCCCGTCCAATACCCGGCCAATACTTGATACTTTTTCAATCAACCTTATTTCCCAGATTCCGGGGGCACGGAGAGGTCCCACCAGCGTGAGAGGTGGCTCAGAGGGCGGTGCGGATGGTCTGCATAGTGTGAAATGTCGTTGAATAACATCAACCGCGCGCGGACAGTATCTTTGAAGTCCAAAACATTCAAGCAGGCCGGAGCCTGATCGAGGCGGTCGCGATAACCGCGCGCATCGAATCCCAACAAGCTGCTGATAATAAGACGGAGCGTTGCCTTGTGAGAAACAACCAGCACGTTTCCGTCCTTATGATTGACCACCACTTCACGGATGACCGGTAAAGCCCGCGCTAACACGCTGATACCAGATTCCCCATCTTTTGGCGCGAACGTGAATGGATCTGATTCCCATGCCACGTATTCGTCGGCATGACGAGTTTCGACTTCCTTGCGCGTGAGCCCCTCCCAATGCCCATGGCTGATCTCACGCAAATCATTATTAGTGATAGGGGTGATGTTGTGAGGTCTGGCGATGATGTTTGCCGTTTCC
>DNDO01000036.1:3537-6378 GCA_003484265.1 Anaerolineae bacterium | reverse complement strand
AGATGCTCCGCCTGCGCCCTCCCATCATCAGAAAGAAAAACATTCTCCGCGCCGGAAAATTTATCTTCAGCGGTCAGTGGAGTTGCGCCATGTCGGACGAGATAGAGGCGTGTTGTCATGTAATGAGTTTAATACACTTTTACATATCTGTCGAAAAACTCAATTGTATTCCTCATCGCGGCGCTGAAATAGTTTGATATGTTGTGGTTGTCGCCTTCGTGTTTATAGAGTTCCACATATTGACCGGCTTCCAGCATTTGATAAAAGAGAATTTCGGAGAATTCGACAGGAACATCCGTATCTGCCGTGCCGTGATGCAATTGGATGGGACCGGATATTTCGCTAAGATATGAGTTGGCCGAGATAGAATTCCAGAATTCGGGATTTTCCTCAGGCGTTCCATACAGGCCGGTGTATGTTGCCCTCCACGAACCGGGACGCGGCTGGGAGTCGGGCGAAGACGCCGTTCCGCGCCGCCAGTTGTAGAGCAGGTCTTCATACGAGCCAACGACGCCTGCCCAGATTACGCCAGCCTTGATGTCGTCTGTGATGACCATCGAGCGCAGGGTGATGTATCCGCCCATGGAGTGTCCCCACATACCGATGCGGTTGGGGTCGGCGTATGCGTAACGTTTCATGGACGAGACCGCGTTGAGCACGTCAATCGTGTAATCAGGTCTGCTGTACGCGCCGCCTGCTTCGCCTTCTGATCTATCGTGTCCGCGATAATCCGAACGGAAGACTATATAACCGGCGCGAGCGATCAAGTCCACATAAGCGATGTATCGTTCCGTGGTGACGTACACATCCGGGGGAATATATCCGTGGTTGAAGACGACGACGGGCCAGCCGGTGATCGGCGTCTCGCCATTGGGTACGGTCATCAATGCGTAAATTTTCAATCCCTCTGAAAGATAGGAAACGTAATACCGGCGGTAACCCACGCCGGGGTCGAGCTCGTCTTCGATGACGATGTCGCTACCGGGGTACTCGCGCGCGCGCATCGCCGAGATTTCAAGAGGGTGTGGGACGGACGTCGCAGTTGGGATAGCAGTCGGGATGGATGTTTCAGCAGGGGGCAATGTCGTGGAAGCAGTAGCTGTCGACGGCGGAGCAGTTTCTGGAACAAGAGTCGAAGCGGATTCTGTGCCGTGGCACGATCCTATCAATATGGTGATTATAGTAGCGGTTAACCAATCAAATTTGCCGCGTCTCATTTACTTATTCGTTTGTTTCATCTTCTTTACAGACTTTGCCACAAGTTCCTTTAAAACTTTTGTGTCAACGTCTTCGAGTTTCTTGATATATAAACAGGATTTGCCCGTTGAATGTTTTCCAAGATTCTTCATCAGGCTGTCGTATTCCTGGAAGCCGGGCATGATATAGAGTGTGATATTTTGTTTACGCGGCGAAAAACCGGTCAGCATCCAATCGCCTTCGCGCCCGGATGCATACTTGTAGTGATAACTCCCAAAGCCGATAATACTTGTACCCCACATTTTGGGCTCGGCTTTTGTGGCTTTTTGCATGATGTCCAAAATCTGAAAACAATCATCGCGTACCTGCTCATCCTTGATGCTTTTGATGAACTTGTTCACGCTTGCATCATTTACTTTTGTTTTTAGTTCAGCCATTCATCGCTCCTTTCATAAATAACTTAACCACTGTTTTTCTGGATGGCTTTCTTTATATCCTTTATACCATTTGCAAAGCGGATACAGCAATACAACGGTCAATATCCAGATGAAGTAAACCGCATCCAACCTTACCCCGAAACTGCCCAGCCGACCTGACATGATCTCCCTCGCTGACACAACGTACGCGTCCAATGCTTGACCTTGATACACAAGGTAGAGCGATGCAAGCGCGTGAATGAAAAAAAGATGGACGACGTAGAAGAAGAACGGAACCCTGCCTAAGAGGATAATGGGCGCGCTTAATTTGGTTCGAACCTCTTCACTTAAGGACAGGAAGACCAGTGCAGGTCCCAATGTCATTAGAAGGAAATGCAACGATGGCGGATATTTGGTTGTGTTCAGGAAGGACAGGATCGAATAAACTAATGAGCTTTGCCCACTCCATATTTTGGGTTCGCCGTAAAGATTGAAACCGCGCAGGATGAAGAAGAGAACGATTGCACCTGTCCCAATCCACAATAACCAATTCCTCCGTTGTGCAGAATCGAGATCGTGAGCGTAAAGAGACCCAGAGACGTATCCCAATGCCATCAACCCGATCCATGGCAGGATGGGGTAAACAAAACTGACAACGATTCCCGACTCGAGTATCAGGAATTGTTGTTGATGGAGTATGTACCAAAGCACGTTGCTGAATGAGTTTCCGCTGACTGTGATGATGTCCAATAGGTTATGACCTAACACCAAAATGATTCCGAGACCAAGGATTATCTTTAGTGGAAGGAAT
The DNA here is from genome assembly GCA_003484265.1 of Anaerolineae bacterium. Lineage (GTDB taxonomy): Bacteria > Chloroflexota > Anaerolineae > Anaerolineales > Villigracilaceae > Defluviilinea. The sequence continues at coordinate 3,954 of DNDO01000036.1, read as the reverse complement.
ACCAACATGGAAAGAACGATCATACTAATGCCAATCGCCCAGATCACTTGTAATATTCGGTAACTGTATGTGATGTCGAACGTCCACGCAAAGTTGACGATGACCAATTCGACAATCACAAGCCAAAGTCCGCGCGTGAGGAGGAAGTTGGATAACTCTTTTGTGGTCGATTTTTTTGCGCCATACAAATAGGCTGACGTGCCCGCCAAAAAAACGAAAACCGGCGCGCAAAAGTGTGTGATCCAGCGAGTGAAAAAGAGCAGGGGTGTGGTGGCCGCTAAGTTTGTCGGCTCGGCATACCATGTCCCCTCGCCGAAATACATGCGGACGTGGTCTAACGCCATCAGGAGGATGATAAGCCCGCGCAGGTGGTCAATGGAAGCGATTCTTTGTTGTTTCATTGAATATTGATTTTTT
>DNDO01000036.1:0-3210 GCA_003484265.1 Anaerolineae bacterium | reverse complement strand
CGGTAGCCGACAGCGATTACGCCGACCGGGTGAATTTCGTCTGGCATTTTCAGAAGTGAACGGAGCTTTTTCAGATCCTTCGAGCCGACAAAGGCTGTTACGAGACCCTCGTCAATAGCCGCGAGCAACGCGATCATGACGGCGCAACCAATGTCCATGTACCAATACGGGACGGGCCATTCGATCTCCCTGCCGTCTTTATCTACTTTGTCGGGTTGTTGGTAGCGGCGGTGATAGGCGGCTTCGCTTGTGCAGGGAATCAACAAGACGGGCGCTTTGGAAATGAATGGGGCGAATCCGTTCTTGACGTATTCCGCCTCCTGACATGTATCGGCAATCGCTTTTCTCAACTCCGGTTTAGTGACCACGACGAAGGATTGCCCCTGTGTGAAGCCCGCGCTGGGAGAGTGACGAGTTAACTGCACGATCTGTTCGATGATTTTGGGATCTACGGGCTTGTCTGCGAAGTTGCGGATCATGCGTCTTTTGAGGACGACTTCTTTAAATTCCATTGCTTGCTCCTTTATTTTGATTCGAGTGACGGGTGCTTGTATGTTGCTGTCCACCCGATCACGCCGCCAAGAGTTAATATACCGGGAGCTAGCGCGGGGATGCCACCTTTGAGAGCTTCCACGATCAATTCCCATTTGGAGGCGTTGGGTTGTATCTCGCGCCAGAAGGAGTAGTTGCCAGCCATATGTTCATAAAAACCGACCAGACTGGATACTGCAATGATAAGCATGGACCATTGTGTGAACCGAATCATCCTTCGACTGGGGCGGAAGTAGGCGAGGCTAGATGCGATCAGCCCTAAAAGGATGAGCGCAAACGGAAGAAATTGAATTGTCAGGTTCCAGTGCTCAAGAAAAATCAATTCGATCAGAGTCAACGCGAAGGTGCCAGCGGCAATGATCAGAAGGAACTCCCTGAGTCGCGCGAGTATCTTATCCGGGTTCATTGATTTAACACTTCGAGATCTGCCAGCCTGGTTTTGAGGAAGATCCATGGCGCGAGGAAGGTCGCCCAGAAGGTTGCAAGTCCGTATCGGAGGTAGCGAAGGATATATCCAAGTGTAGATTCATCTGGCGCGATGGTTGCGAATATGATATCGAGACCGAAATACAATGCCAGTAAACCGATGATGCCGACTATATAGCGGATGATACGTTTACTCCACGTGCCTTTTGCATCGAAGCGCGCCTGGTGACGCATCAATGCATAGCCGGCATATGTCCCGAAGGCGGCACCTGCCAGGGTGAAGAAGTGTGTGATGGCTCGGGCGTCAACGGAGAAACTGCTCCAGGATACAGGATCAGGTATCCCGTTGACGACGAGGCGGATAATAAGTCCAAGAATGATGATGAACAGCGAGTCCAAAAATCCGAGACCAATCTGCATGGAAAGGGATTTTCCATGCAACCAATCTCGGACAGCGCCCTGCCACTTTGTAAATCCCCACAGGACAAGGAAGCCGATCAGCCAGCCGAAGAGTACATCATGCGGGAAGTGAACGCCAAGATGAAGCCGGGACAGACCGATCAGAAATATCAGGATGCCGATGAACATCCAGAACCAACTCTTGTTGATGCGTGTGCCGAGAAAACCGCCGACAGCGAGGGAGTCGCTTGCATGCGAGGATGGGATGCCGTAGGATGGCTCAATCGACAATGCTTTTACGCCGCCGAGCCAATAAGGGCGCGGCTGGTGAAAGAAAAGCTTGAACGAGGAGGAGACAAAGTCCACATAGATCAAGATCAACAATGTGCGGACGCCGATTCGGCGGTCGATTGTCCAATAGATGAATGGGATGAGGACGAGGTAAAACTCTATACGCCCTAGGAATGAGACGGTGCTCATGAAACCATCGAGCGCAGGGCTGAAGTTTGTCTGTAGGGATTGGATGAAACCTATGCCAAATTCATAGAGTGAATCCATGGGATGCTCCTTATTGGTTAAGTTGATTCAGTATAGCACGGCTTGTTGTAACCTTGGATCTCCCGCCTAAAGGTCGGGTAATCGGCATTGACAGGTTATCCTAATCCCGCTATACTAAACCAAATGGTTTACTATTCTGTGACCCTCGACACAACCTTTTCCGCACTCTCCGACCCGACGCGCCGAGCGATCGTTTCGCAACTGGCGGCTGGCGAAGCATCCATAACAGCATTGGCATCGCCGTTCAATATGTCGTTACCTGCTGTTACAAAACATATCCGTGTATTGGAGCAGGCAGGTTTGTTGACCCGCAAGAAAAAAGGTCGTGTGCAATACTGCCGGTTAAATGCAGAGCCGCTTCGCGATGCTGCGCAATGGCTCGCGTTTTATCAACAGTTCTGGGATGCCAAGCTGGACGCGTTGGCAAACTTCCTTGAAGAGGACCCTAAATAGACGGGTAAATCATCAATGACAAATCTGACAAAAGACCCCGCCATATATTTGGAGCTTAAGCGGACTTATCCAGTGCCGCGCGAAAGGGTCTTCCGCGCGTGGACGGACCCCGCCCAACTGAAGAAATGGTTCGCAGTCGCGGAGGGCTTCAGCACGCCCATTGCCGAAGTGGATTTGAAGGTGGGTGGCAGGTATCGCATTGGGATGCAGGCGCCTGATAGCGACGAGGTTATGGTGGCGGGCGGCGTTTATCGGGAGATTTCCCAGTCCGATAGATTGGTTTTCACCTGGCAATGGGAATCCCCATCTGCAGATGAACCAGTGACGTTGGTGACGGTCGAGTTCCATGAGCGCAATAATGCGACCGAAGTGATCTTAAAACATGAACGATTCACCAACATAGCTCAACGCGACAAACACGGCGAAGGCTGGATTGGCTGTATGAACAACCTGGAACGTTTATTAATCGCATAGAAAATACATGATTTCAAAACTAATAAATAAATGGAGAAAAGAATGTCAAGGAACAAAAGCTTTATCAAACAGTCAGTAGTCGTCAAAAGCCCGAAGAACATGGTGTTCAAGGCGCTGACGCAGGCAGAAGAATTAACAAAGTGGTTCCCGACCCGCGCGGAGTCTGATCCGCGCGCGGGTGGAAAGATCAAGCTGGTTTGGGAATTCGAGGATGCCAGTCATAACGGCTCGCAGGACGGCGAATATGTGGAAGTCGTCGCAGACCAGAAATTGAGCTACACCTGGACTGCGGACTCTGTCCCAACAATGGTTACGTTCACTTTGAATGAAGCAAGCGGCGAGACCACT
>DNDO01000051.1:7831-11125 GCA_003484265.1 Anaerolineae bacterium | reverse complement strand
ACCCAGGCTGTGACATCATTTCCCTGCTCGATGGCGCCGATGACGATCTGGCTTCCTTCGGGAGAAAAACGTATCGCATTGTTAAGCAGGTTCACGAAAGCGAGAGTCGTTTTTTCCTGATCCACGTTGACATAGATGGGGTCGTCACCGAAAGCATAAGTTATTTCCAGGTCGCGTCTTGCCGCGAAGTACATGATCTCATCGGCGGCGAAGTTCAGAACATCCTGTATGGATATTTTGTGCGGCTTCATCTCCATCTCGTCCGTTTGAAGCAGGGTCAGGTTGTTCATCTGGTCGAGCAGGGAACGCATCTGTGACGCGGCGGTCAGCACCTGTTGGGCATGATCAGATGTCTCATCCTTTGAGTCCTCCTGCAAAAACGTAGCGTAGCCGATGATGATGCCGAGGGGTGTCCGCAGTTCGTGGGAAGCGAGAGAAAGGAAGTTGCTTTTGATGCTGTTCGTCTCCATGACCTTTTCCAACGCCTGCTGTGTCTGGCGGAATAATCGTGCGTTATCTATCGCAATGGCGGCATGTGCAGCAGTGACGGACAGAATCGCCACGTCACGTTCGGTGAATTCACCGTCACGCTTGTTGACTGCTTCGAGCACACCCATGGCCCGATCCTTGATTAACATCGGCACACCAAGCAACGACTTTGTCTTTAATTTGATCTGGTCAGAAACGAGGGAATAATGACGTGGATCCTTCTCGACGTTGTTGAGGATCATCGGCTTGTTCGTACGGAAGATCGTACCAGCGAGGCTGTTTTCAATGGGGACAGGAATTTTCGCAAGTTCTTGCGGGTCCGATCCGGTTGCGGCAGCGAAATACAGGCGGGGGTTCTTCTCGTCATATAACAGGATGGACGAGGCTTCGCAATCCAGAAGTTCGGTGGCTGTGGCTGTGATCTGTTGCAGCAGTTCATCCAGGTCGAGTGTGGAGTTGAGGATCATACTCAATTCCACAAGACGTAGTAGTTGACTCTGTCGCCCTTCCAAATCACGGAGTTTGCCTGTGGTTGTGCCCATGGTTACAGTGTACTGATTTTAACGGAGGGATTCAAGGGGTAATTTTATTTCTGGATTTGATAAACAATAAATCGCTGGTTTTTTAGAACTTGTTGAATTGGCAGATTGCAACTTCCAATCTTTTCGGGCGGAATCTGTTGATTCTCTCCAACCTTTCTGTTGAGGACAAGGTAATCTCCAATGAGAATCCGATCACACTCCATGCTCATGATGGTATCACGTCCGGTCATCATAAACATGACACGAGGTTTGAAGAAGACAACCTTACTGTTTCCCGGCGTTTCTTCATTTACAAATTCATATACTTCCAAGCTGTACGAGTCGAACGGTCCATTTACAGTTCTTTCGTTTTGGATATTATCGATCGCCGTGATGCCTGAATTAATGAGAAATATTCCAATTATTAATATCCAAAACCCGTGGTGCAATCTTGCACCCGTTGTTCGATATTTATCAGGAAGCTTTGCAGTGGCAGCTTTTATTCCCAGGAATGTGAAATAAATGAAAATAGGCAGGATGGGGAAGATATACCGCGGTCCCTGCCAGTAAGGGTAGGTGATATGAACGATCAACCAAAGAATCGTAAACACAATGAAGATCGTTTCATCCTTTCGTCTTATCCATGCGCCGAACAAAAAGAAAACCAACAAAACAAAATACAGATATTTCCAACCATCAGTTTCTCCAAAAAACCGGCTGAAAACGTTGAAGTATAGAACTGTGAATTCCCTGACCGTGTCAAGAGTGAGACCTGCATACTGTGAAAGATAAGATTCTCCTCCGCTGGGGAGTAAGATGATGTTGATGATCCATAAAAGTGCAAACACCGAACAAATTACAAGGGGTTTAAGAATGATTTGTTTGATGGTGTCCCAATCCCTGATGTTTTGTAGAAACCTAAAAAACTCGATGATCAGAAGACTCCCTAATAACAAAACACCTGTTGCGCGCATAAAAGCAGTGAAGAAGATCGATATGCCAATCAATATATATTGAAGAAGATTATGCTTTTTTTCCTGGATCATCAACAACAGGGTCAGAGTCGAAAAGAAAAGGAATGGTATATCTGAAAGGATTTGGTTCTCAAACTGTATCAACATTGGGTTGAATGCAAACAGGGAGACAATGATCAGGCTTTCGGTCTTTGTCAACCGGACTCTTGTCAGAAAATACAGGCAGATTAAGAATCCCACATAGAAAAATAACCCAGGCAGCTTTAAACCTAGTGGGCTGATCCCTTTGATGGCATATATTGGAACAAGGAATAATGGGAAGCCCCAAGGGTAGGCAAGAGGTCCAACGTGTGTGGTCGATTGAGTGTTTGTAAACTCGCTATGCTGCATCATCTCTGCGGTCGTACCATTCAATAGACTTTTTGTCTGTACGATATACCACGCAAAGTCGTCGCCCCAATCATGTCCGCGCGTGAGGGTGGATGCTCCGATCACCAGACTCAATATCACAATGATGCCCAGTAGGAAGTTGTGTAATCTCATCATGAAATAAATTGTATCGTTAATGTATCTAGAACATATGTTCTATTTACTTGATAGCAACATCCGCTTTGTCAGTGGAAGTTTGGCAACGATGGTTATCCTGCTGTTGCCTGATGGCGTGTGCACATTTATAGCTTCCCTGCCTTCTTTGCCCCAGATAACCAATGTCTTTTGGATGTTCACATCTCTTGTTCCGAGCATTGCGTTTCCAGTTGTTTGAACACGATACTCCAATTGTTTGATTTCATCCGTCATGTTGACCTCCTATATTGCAAGCAGTACATGCAAAACAATATCTGCCGAGAAGTGCGCAATCATCGCGGTTTCGAGTCCGCGTTTCCAGTAAAGCCAGCCAAAGATCACTCCGCCAACTCCGTTCAATAGAATGGCACGCGTAATAACCAATGGAGTAAGTGGAAGAATAGTTGCTGTCGCTGGCAAATGTCCAAGACCGAATAAAATAGCGGCAAGAATGTTCGCGATCCAAAAGACAGAGCTTGTTGGTTTTCCTTCCTCTGTTTTGCTGATAAATGATCCCAGCCATGCGATCAATGACATGACAAGCAGACGCAGTTGGATCTCTTCTCCAATGCCGCCGTAAAACGATGCAAGGAATCCTTTCCACGCGGCGGGGTTTGCTACTTGTGCGAGCGCGTCTGCTTTGTCGCCAAGTTCGTTTAACAAAGCTGGCTGAAATACAAAGACATCAAGTCCGATAATAAGCATCGACGCAATGACGCCAAGAATTATACCGATCGGCAGAACGG
>DNDO01000051.1:0-7654 GCA_003484265.1 Anaerolineae bacterium | reverse complement strand
GCAGGACGGCACGCAATTTGTCGGATGCAGATTCGCCCCGGGTGACAGTGTCAAGTATCGGAGTGGAAAGACCGATGCGTTTCATCAGAATCATTCCGATGAATATCATTATTCCAAACAGAATCGCATTTTGCACGGTCTGTATTACAAGCAACACAGGGAGCGGAAAAGGTAATTCCAATGAAGCAAGTGTCGACGAATGCAATTCCAATGAGTAGGGGATAACTGTAACTGTGGACAGAACGGCGGCTATCCAGAGAATTAGGAATACTTTCCAGTTAATGATTGTTTTCATGCTCTCCTCTGTTTCACGTGAAACATCAAGGGCAGGTGGGTGACTGCCCCTGATGTTTACGCCTTTGTTTCCCTTTGATAAAGAACGAACGAGTATACGACCAGAAAGATCGTTGTCCCGAACATGGGCGCCATGAGGGACCAAATGGCAATCATGCCGCCAAAGAATCCGCCAATGACTGCCAGTAAGCCCGACGCCATAAATAATATTCCGCCAATTCGATGAGTCTCGTTCCAGACAAAGTCACTGGAGAGCGTCCATGGGGTGCGGATGCCGATGAAGAAGTTCCTCTTCGCCTTGCGAAGCAGGGACCCGATCATGAAGAACAGCACTCCTATGGCGGGAAGGATGGCTGTGCCAATGCCAGAATCCGTGTGCCCTAGATTCCAACGCAGGGTCAAAGCGTAGATGTAGATCATAAACCCGATGATAAAGGTGATGAACAGGTTGAACGTCTCGCGGAATTGGGCGATGTTCGCCTTGAGCGGGTCAATGTTTGGGATGATGAGGAACAATAGGAACAATCCCATCGATAAGACCGGCATCAGAAACACACCCCAAAACCTGGACATGTATCCATTAACTTGATCGTTGACATCCCAATGGGAAGCCATTTGATCAGGTAGTTGATTCCATAGGAATATGCCAGTGATAGTAGCTCCAAGGATCAGTGTGAGTACGATTATGGTTGTAAGTCTGGTTGTCATGAGGTTTTCTCCTTATTTCAAGTCCTTCGGTGAATTGTTTTGTGCAAGAGAGATCATGCCGCTCAGGCCGCCGAGATTCATTGTATCGACTGCTGAACTAGGGACAATCACCATCGCACCTTTTTCTTTCAAGCCTTCAAAGAGCATGTTCATGGCTCGAAGGTGAAGTGCGGTTGGGTTGTTGATATAAGATTGTGACGCTTCGGCGAACGACTCCGCGATCTGTTTTTCAGATTCACCAAGTATGACGCGCGCTTGTCTCTCTCGTTCAGCTTGTGCCTGACGGGACATGGCATCTTCCAAATCCTGAGGGATGACAATGTCGCGAATCTCGACGGATTGAACGGTCACACCCCAGGGCGTCGTGCGCTCGTCTATGACTTGCTGGAGTTGCTTATCAATTACACTACGACCTATAAGAATATCTGCCAGCATCATACGCCCGATGATGTCACGCAGCGCTGTCTGTGCAGCCCAGTCAACAGCGGCGCGATATTCTTCGACTTCGAGCGCGGCTTTCTCCGCATCCCATACGACCCAGAACAGTACCGCGTCTACATCTACTGGAACAGTATCTTTTGTCAGTGTTTTCTGTGCGGCGAATGGTGAAACCATTACGCGATGATCTATCCAGTTAGGGATCGTGTCTACAATCGGCACAATCCAGAATAATCCGGGTCCGGCCATTTTGTAGAATTTTCCCAGGCGCAGAACGATTGCTTTGTCCCATTGTGAGGCAACCTTGATCGCAAAAAGCACATATAGCGCAAGCGCCATCATGGGAAATACGAATATTGCGATTTGAAGATCAGATGCATTCTGCATATCCAAAAATAGTATGCCTTTAATCAATCCTGCCAATATCACAACAAACAGAAATATGGCAATAGGCGGGATATGGTGGTCCGTATTTCCAGGCTTATTCCCTTGCAGGGATTTCTTAATAAATTTTGCGTCCATCGTATTCTCCTTTGTTTATTCTTCGGACTCTTTCGATTCTTTCCAAACCTTGAGTTTGTCGCTGACCATCAGCTTTATTTCACTCTTTGAAAATTTCAATTGCATAGCTTCACTGATGTATGTTTCTGCCAATGCTTCCAACGTTTCCTTTCTCAAACGTTCACTGACTTTTGGGGGCGGGATCTCTGTGATGTATGTGCCGCGTCCTTGTTGTGTTGAGATAATGCGTTCTTCATCAAGTAATCTATATGCTCGGGCCACCGTGTTGAAATTGACACGCAATTCCTCTGCGAGCGCTCTCACTGTTGGAAGCTGATCGCCTGGCTTAAGTGTTCCGTTGACGACTTGGGTCTGCACCTGATTAACGATCTGTGTGTAGATGGGTAATCCGGAGCGGAAGTCGATTTGGAGAGTTAGTTTTTTAGTTGTCATAAATTGTCTCTCTGAATTATTGTACTAATTGTATCATTGTCATAATTGTATGCAATCTGGGAAGTTTGTCAAGAGGAGAATAAGGCTTTCGGAACAGGAGCAGACCTCCCCCGGAGTGAGGCGAAGCACCCCATAGAGAAAATGCTCTGCATGGTAGAATTTCATCCGTACGGCTTATCTATATTTATTGGATGTCCGCAAGGATTGCGGAATCGAGGAGCAAAAATGGAAGTCAAAACTGGTACCTGGACTGAGAAAAAGGGTCTGGCGCAAATGCTTAAGGGCGGCGTGATCATGGACGTGGTGAATGCCGAACAGGCGAAGATCGCGGAAGATGCGGGTGCGTGCGCAGTGATGGCGTTGGAACGCGTGCCTGCCGACATTCGCGCAGACGGCGGCGTGGCACGAATGAGTGACCCCGATATGATCTTGAAGATCATTGACGCGGTATCGATCCCTGTGATGGCGAAATGTCGCATCGGGCATTTCGTTGAAGCGCAGATCCTCGAGTCGCTAGGTGTAGATTATATTGATGAATCTGAAGTGCTTACACCTGCGGATGAAGAGCATCACATCTTGAAACATAATTTCAAAGTGCCCTTTGTTTGCGGATGCCGCAATATCGGTGAAGCACTGCGCCGTATCGGCGAGGGTGCGGCGATGATCCGTACCAAAGGTGAAGCAGGGACGGGTGACGTCGTTGAAGCTGTCCGTCACGCGCGTTCGGTGATCGGTTCAATTCGTCAACTGCAAACGATGAATGATGAAGAACTGATGACGTTTGCCAAGAACAACGGTGCGCCATATGAACTCGTCAAAGAAACCAAGGAACTTGGACGCATGCCTGTGGTCAACTTTGCGGCGGGTGGAGTTGCGACTCCTGCGGATGCTGCATTGATGATGCAGCTCGGCGTGGACGGCGTCTTTGTTGGTTCAGGCATCTTCAAAAGCGGTGACCCCGCCAAACGTGCAGTTGCCATTGTCAAGTCAGTGACACATTACAAGGACGCAGCCATTCTCGCAGAAGTAAGCACGAATCTTGGCGAAGCGATGGTCGGGCGCAATGCGGCACAGATGCCCGAAGAAGAAAAGCTCGCGACAAGAGGTTGGTAAACAGACTGCGGACGGAGGACAATGTTTTTGGATTGTCGTCCATTTTCCATGATCAATATATGAAAATCGGTGTATTAGCTTTACAAGGCGACTTTTCCGAACATATTGCAATGCTGAAACGATTGAACGTGGAAGCATCTGAAGTTCGATTGCCCAAGCATCTGGATGGACTTGACGGTCTCATCATCCCCGGAGGGGAGTCGACGACTATCGGTAAATTAGCAGTTGCGTACAATCTTATGGAGCCGCTGCGAACGTTTGGTCAACGGCATGCAATATGGGGTACGTGTGCAGGCGCGATCTTCCTTTCCAAGGATATCAGCCGCGACCAGCCGTTGTTGAAATTGATGGATATCAAAGTCCAGCGCAATGCGTTCGGGCGTCAGATCGATTCGTTTGAAACGGACCTCGATATTCCCGAGCTCAAACAAGCCACAGGCACGACGGAAAATTACCACGCAGTCTTTATTCGTGCACCAATCATTGAATCAGTGAGCGGTGACGCAAAGATTCTCGCCTCGGTTCCTGACGGGAGAATTGTCGCCGCTCAACAGGGACAGTTCCTCGCTACATCCTTTCACCCTGAATTGACTGACGATACGCGCTTTCACGAATATTTTCTTTCGTTGGTGGATTAAGAATGTTTAAAGGTTATGGGTCAGAAGGTTCGAACGTTCAACCTGTAACTTGGAATCTGTAATTGAAATTAATATGTCCATTCGCCCTCTCGCCCTTTTAGACCTGCCTTACATCCACAGTTTCCGCGATGAAGCGGTGGGGCTGGATACTACGCGCGCGTTGACTCGCGGCAATCCGCTTGGAGCGATGGGGTTGCTTTCCTATATGAATCCATCGCGGCATATCTATTCGGCAATTGCGAATGGAGAAGAGAAGCCTGTGCTTGGGGGTATTATTCACTCACGGGATGAGACGTTTGCAAAACTTTATTATCTTGCTCCCTCGTCACAACTCGATCATCCTAACCTTCCAGATTTGATTGAGAATCTCTCCTCCCAGGCAGGGACCTGGGGTGCGTTACACGTTCTCGCCGAAGTGGATGAACTAAGTGATGCGTTCGTATCATTGCGCAAATCGGGATTTTCCGTTTATGCCTGGCAGAGAATGTGGGATGTGTCTGGTATAGCGAAATCAGGCTCGAAGTCCGAATGGAAGCGGGTACGGAGTGTGCATTTACCTGCGGTGCAAAGTCTGTATCACCAGATCGTGCCGCAGTTGTTGCATCCGATCGAGCCGCAACCGAAGAGTCCATTGGGATGGTTGTCTAACGATGGCGTCTTATGTTATGTGGGTGTGGCCCATGGCGTGTATGGGATCGTGCTGACGCCGCTCATTCACCCTGAGGCAAAAGATGTCAGCCAAAAGCTTGCGTCATTAATCGTAAATCTTCCGGATAGAAGAAATCGTTCTGTGTATCTGTGCATGCGTTCCTACCAGGCATGGTTGGAGCCTGCACTCGAAGATTTGGGAGCCAGGGCTGCGTCTCGTCAGGCGGTAATGGTGAAGCACCTGGCGCGTCTTGTGAAAAACGGACAAGTCTTACGCGCCACACAGGCTGCCGGCGTGAGCGTCCAGCCTTCAAGTGTCAGCAAGGCTGAGGGAAAAAGTGATCTCTGATTTGGGGGATACGTTTACAATCACTTTCCAATGCGGGGACAGCACATTTCTCGTATAATAGATGCATCCTAAAGAACAGGAGGTAACTTCTCCATGGTGAGGCATATCTAATCCCACCGTAAGCCGCTGACGTGACGACCCTCGCGGCGCCAGTATGTCCCTTCATTACAGTCAGGGCAAGCATTCGTCTTTCCTTCTACATTTATCCGTGTCAAGCAACAGGACTTGAAACCTGGAACCTGACACCTGAAACCAAACCATGCCTAAAAAACAACAAATAACAGACGATCTCGACGCGTTGCTCGATGTCCTCCCACTCGATATTCGCCGCGCAGTGGAGAAGGCAGACAACAGCGACAACCTGCTTGAGATCATATTAGATTTGGGACGCATTCCCACTGTCCGCTTTGTGGAAAATGAACTGAACCTGCGCGAGACCGAGATCACGCGTGACGAGATCGATTATGTGGACGAGCGCACAGGCGAGTTCGACGCGGATAACCGCGCGGGCATTGAACGCACGTTACACCGCATTTCTGCCATCCGCAACAGACGCGGTGCGGTGGTTGGGCTCACTCTCCGCGTGGGACGTGCCGTGTATGGCACGGTAGACATCATTCAGGACATGATCGAGTCGGGCAAATCTGTATTGATACTTGGCCGCCCTGGTGTCGGCAAGACGACTCTCCTGCGCGAAGCCGCACGCATTCTTGCGGAGAACAAACGCGTGGTCGTTGTGGATACGTCCAACGAGATCGGGGGCGACGGCGATGTGCCGCATCCTGCCGTGGGCAAGGCGCGCCGAATGCAGGTCAAAGTGCCGACCCTGCAGCATGAAGTGATGATCGAAGCCGTCGAGAATCACAACCCCGAGGTGATTGTCATTGACGAGATCGGGCGTGAGCTTGAGGCTCTCGCCGCGCGTACCATCGCGGAACGAGGCGTGCAACTGATCGGCACGGCGCACGGTCAGACGCTCGACAACCTATTACTCAACCCAACCCTCAGCGACCTTGTCGGCGGCATCGAAGCGGTCACATTGTCGGACGAGGAAGCGCGTCGGCGCGGCACCCAGAAAACGGTCCTCGAAAGACGCGCCCCGCCCACGTTCGATGTCCTCATCGAAATTCAAACCCGCGATCGCTTCACTGTCCATCTCGATATCATGGCGTCGGTGGATGCGCTCCTGCGCGGCTATCCGTTATCGCCGGAAGTGCGGACGCGCGATGAAAAGGGCAAGATCAAGATCGAGAAAGCCGAAGCAGTGGATAAGTCCCGTATGGATGCGAAGGAGACGAAAACGCCTCAACGCGGACGCAAGCCTGCAACGGCTTCCGAGGAACTTGTTCCAACATCCAGGGTGGTTCCTGCGTCTGTAGGTTCGTCGCTTCAACCGATACGAGTCTATCCCTACGGCGTGGCGCGCAACAGACTGCAACAAGCTGCAAAACGGATGGGCGTGCCTGCCATCATCGTGCGCGACGTGAGCGAAGCCGACGCGCTGGTGACCCTGCGGACGTATTACCGCAACCGCCAGCAGACGGTGATCGAAGCCGAGGGACGTGGTATGCCCATTTATGTTCTGCGCGCGAACACCATCGCGCAGGTGGAGCAATTCCTGGGCGACCTGTATAACCTGAGCGCGGTGCAACCCCTGCGCGATAACATGCAAGACATCCGCAACGAAACACAACAGGCAATAGCCGCCGTCCTCAACGGCGAACGTTGGGTAGACCTGCCCCCGGGTCCCTCACTGGTGCGGAGACTGCAACATGAAATGGCGCGCGGCGCTGAGTTGGTCAGTCACTCGTATGGGAAAGAACCGCGCAGGCACGTGAGAATATTTAGGGAATAATGCAAGTGAATAGATGGCTAGAGAATAGAGAGCAGATGATTTCATCGCTCTCTATTTTTATGTTACCATTTGCCGCACTAATCTCTACATCCTATTCTTTACCAATCTAATCCCATGTTCATCACTTTTGAAGGACCCGAAGGCTCAGGCAAAACATCCCACATCCCTTATCTCGTGGAATATCTCCGCGAAAAGGGACATGTCGTATTCCCAACGCGCGAACCGGGCGGGACGATCATCAGCGAGCAGATCCGCGATATCCTGCACGACTTGAAGAACGCCGAGATGCATCCGCGCACGGAGACGCTGCTCTACCAAGCCGCGCGCGCCCAGATCGTGGAACAAGTCATCAAGCCGCGTTTGGATGTCGGCGAAGTCGTCATCTCAGACCGCTACTACGACTCGACCATTGCCTATCAAGGATACGGTCACCAACAGGATTTGGAACAAGTCCGCGCGTTGGTGAAATATGCAACGGGAGGGCTTGTCCCTGACCTGACGATCCTGCTCGATCTCGATGTGGAAGTGGGATTGGGACGCAAAAAGAAAAATGGTCTCGAATGGAACCGCATGGACGCGCACGAAGTCGATCTCGATGTCGAAATTCTCGTTAGCGGGCGATTGCGCGTCGCACTCCACGATCCCCACGTCTCCGTC
>DNDO01000100.1 GCA_003484265.1 Anaerolineae bacterium | reverse complement strand
CACCCGCTATCACCGAAGAGACCTGCTTATTGGACAGTAACCAGGCAAAGGCGAGTTCATGAAGCGTGTGTCCGCGTGAGGCAGCGAAGGCGGTCAACGTTTCCAGTTTGTCGAAGTTCGCATCCGTCAGATATTTTTGTACGTAGGGGCTTTTCTCGCCGCGCGATCCAGCGGGCGGGGTCTCGCCGCGTTTATATTTGCCCGTAAGGAATCCGCCCGCGAGCGGGAAGTAAGGCAGAATGCCCACGCCCGCAAACGCACAATACGGCGCGAGTTCGGTTTCGATGCCGCGTTCGAGCATATGATAATGCGGCTGGATCGTACCGAACCGCTCCCAGCCCATCATCTCGGCGATGTCATTACTGCGGCACAACTGCCACGCTGATAAATTGGACGCGCCGATGTAAAGTACCTTCCCTGCGCGGACAAGATCATCCAGCGCGCGCATCATCTCGTGGACGGAAACCGCATCATCCCACCGATGGATCTGGTACAGATCAATATGATCAGTCCCCAGCCGGCGCAGACTCGCCTCGACCGCGTTCATGATGTGATACCGCGACGCGCCCTGGTCGTTCGGTCCCTCACCCATCTTCGAGCGTCCCTTCGTGGCAATGACGACTTGATCGCGCAAACCGTCAATCGCCGCTCCCAAATATTCTTCTGAAACACCTCTGCTGTAAACGTCCGCTGTGTCGAATAAATTTATCCCTTCATCCAGCGCACGCTGGACGATGTCTTTCGTGCCATCCTTATCCACTTTGCCGCCGAATTGATTGCATCCGATCCCTATTGCCGACACTTTTACCCCCGCGCTTCCCAGATTACGATATTCCATTAATGCTCTCCTCTTAAATTGATTCGACAAGTTCTCCGTTATAAATATGGCGTGAAGTTATTTTAATCACCCCCGAAAGCGCAGACTCGGTAAAACACATGCGGTGGGCGAGTTGAATAAGTTTTGCGATTTCATTGGAAGGCAGTTCGCCATTGAGGGATAACTCGATTTCGAAATCTTCGCAAAACCCTTGTTGGGTCCCTGCCAGCACTGCACCCTCTTCTCGAAAATGCGCAATGACTTTCACACGCTCGTCTTTGAATTTTAATCTTTTCTTTGCCGCAACCTGCGACACCTGGGATAGCAGTCAGAGGGCGACTCCCGAAACAAAATAGGTGAGAGGCGTAGGCGCAGAGCTTTCACCGCCCGGCATATATGCGCCTTCGTCTGCCATAAAAGTGAATTTTTTGTCTCCCTTTTGACCTGCCACCACTTTTTTCTTCCAGCCCTGAATTGTTGTCGCTTCGGCGACAACTTCGATGGTGCGGGTATGTCTGTTTGGATTGCTCATGGTCATGTCTCCTTGATTATTTCACTTGGTGAAATCCTATGTGGTCTTTTCTTTTATCCACGTCCCCGTCTCTTTTGGATGTTTGAAATGTATCATCTTCAAATGCTGATGCTCGGGCATTGCCAGTAACAAGGGGTACTCGCGTTTCCTGCGCCAATACGTTTTGAACAACCAATGGAACAATGATTCTTCCGACCACAACTTGAAATGGGTCAATAAGTTTTCATAATTTTTACCCCAAAGGTGCTCGTGAGTCCACCAGCGGGTGAAGGTGCGGCGGGTGAGCTGCCAGAAGATCCTCCACAGCGAATAATCCAGCCAGATTACGGCATCCGCGCGGGACCAAATTAATAGGCGCACAGTGCTGTAGTTCCCTGCAACGACCCAACGTTCGGCTTGCGTTGCCTCGTCAACGCGTTCGCGGAACACATCGTCGGGCGCCTCCGTCCAATGCGGCTCCCAGTGGAGAGCGTCCAGCTCGATGAAGTCATGACCGAACTTCTCCGCGAGTTGTTTCGCGAGGGTCGATTTGCCAGAACTGGTTGTGCCTACGATAACAATGCGGTTGTAAGGAAGCCTAGGCATTTTGAAATTTAATACGCGGGACACAACCGTCTCAGAGGGTTGTGTCCAGGATGAGAATTTCGCCTTTCTGCAGATATTCCTTGGTGCGTTTTATATCCTTTGCTGTGAGAAAAATCATCTCACATAAATCGGATTGCTGTAAATCCATCCGCGTTTTTTGCCGAGGTAACTGCGATGTGCTTCGATGCGATAAACCCCGGGCTCGGATGTATTATGGGTCAGCGATTGGTGGTTTCGCCAATGGACGATTCGTTTTCCGTCTTTGAAAAGCGAAATGTCAGCTTTGCTCGGGACATGCGCGTGCAGTGTGACGCCTCCTTTTGCGGGTATCTCATCGCCCATGATGGCGGAATGTTCGAGACCTTTCGCTTTGAAACGAAATCCCTTTGTGGAGGCAGGCAGATCATAAGCGACAAAACAATTCCCATTTTCGACGGCTTCGTAGATCATCTTTTTATCGATCTGCACATCACCTGTCAATGGTTCGGGGATGATTATGTGCGTGTTTACCGTTTTGAAGTGGAACTGATACGGAAAGATCACGCGATGAATGGGTCCCATGTGCATATGAAGGGCGTGTGCATCCGAACCGCCGATGGCGACCACGCGATTGCCTTTCGACATTAGATCATCCCAGCGTTGAACCGTTTCTTGAATGGGGGATGTGCCTACAAATTGCGGGAAGTACGCATAGAAGGCTCCATGTAATTTGGTCGGGACAACGGTTTTCAGTTCGCTGAGTCCATTCCAGAGTTCGATGCCGTTGTAGCCTTGTACGTCCCATGCCTCCCATGAGATATCCGTTTCATTGAAGGCGGTCGCTTCGGGGTCTTTTGGATGCGCAATGAAGGAGAGTCCGCCTGCTTCTTCAACCCCGTTAATAAGCGCTTGTGGATCGTCTGCCAGCCCGGCGACATCGCGGTTCGCATTGAAAACCAGCAGGTGGTTCTTTTGCGGGTCCCTGTCCTGGTCGTGGACCTCCTGTCCAACGAGAAGCAGGACACGGCTTTGAGCGAAGCGGTAGTATCCTTCCACGCCATTGACCAGGACGTTATGATCCGTCACAATGACCACATCCAGCCCGGTTTTGATGGCCGCGTTGGCAATGTCTTTGTGCGTTCCCGTCCCGTCTGAGTACCGCGTATGCATGTGCAGGTTGACGATGATTTCGTGCATGTGACCTCAAGTTGACGTATCTTCCGCCCAGCGGGTATAATGTCACCGCTTAAAAGGAGGCACGTTTAGATGGAAAATTATTTGAATATCGCGCTGATTATAATCTCAGTTCTGCTCATCGTCAGTGTGATCATGCAGAGCAAGGGCGCAGGGCTTGGCGGTTTGACCGGTGCCGATACAGGAAGCGTATTTACGGCGCGACGCGGCGTGGAACGTACATTGTTCCGCCTGACGATCGTATTGAGCGTCGCATTCTTTGCGCTCGTGATCCTGCTTGTGTATCTTACAGGCTAGCAAAATTTAGCCTTCCCAGAAGGGCTCTTTCGTTCCGTGCGCGGCGCCTTGCGCCTTTACCGGGAGGGAACGAGCCTTTCTTTATTTATCATTGACCTATGAAACAATTACGCTGGCAGATCCTGGTAGTGCTTGTCACGTTGGCGATCGTGGCTGTGTTGCTTTATACGCAGCAGTCGTCGCCGGCGACCGGCAATATTATCGAACAACAACCCGAGCAGGGAGGTGTTTTCACCGAGGGATTGGTCGGCTCATTGGGGCGTTTAAATCCCCTGCTGGATTGGAACAACTCTGCCGACCGTGACGTGAATAGCCTGCTCTTTAGCGGGCTCGTCCGCTTTGACGAACATGGTCTTCCCCAAGCAGACCTTGCCGAGTCGTGGGGAGTTTCACAGGATGGCACGATCTATAACTTTACAATCCGCCCCAACGCGCTCTGGCACGACGGAACGCCTGTCACCAGCGACGATGTTATCTTTACCATCGAGATGATGATAAGCACAGGTTCATTGTATCCGCAGGACATCAAAGACCTGTGGGGCAGGGTTGAGGTGGCTAAACTGAACGAGAAGAATCTCAAGTTCACATTGCCTGAACCCTACGTCCCGTTTATAGACTACCTCACATTCGGTGTCGTTCCGAAACACCTGCTCGACTCTATTCCGCCTGACCAAATGGCAAGCGCGGAATTCAATATTGATCCCATTGGGACGGGACCCTACAAGTTTGATCAATTGATCGTGGATAACGGTCAGATCACTGGCGTGGTGCTAACCGTCTCTCAGAATTATTACAACACTATGCCGTTCATCGAACAGGTTGTGTTCCGTTATTATCCAACCTCCGCCGAAGCGTTCGACGCTTATCAACAAGGCGACGTGTTTTCGATCAGCCAGGTATCACGCGATATTTTGCAAACCGCGCTGGAGGAACCTAATCTTTCGCTCTATACCACCCGGATGCCGCAAATGGGATTTGTCATTTTCAACCTGACCAGCCCTGATGCCATCTTCCTGCAAGACCCTGCAGTCCGACGGGCGCTCATGCTTGGGTTGAATCGCCCCAACATTATCAATTCGATCATGCAGGGGCAGGCATTTGTTTCCGACTCGCCTATTTTGCCCGGCTCATGGGCATACTATGACGGCACGGAACATTTTGAATATGATCCTGATGCTGCGACCGCGTTATTGAAAGGCGAAGGATATGTTATTCCCTCAGGTGGCGGCGACGTTCGCGCGAAGGACGGTATTCCGCTCGTTTTCACCATGGTGCACCCTGATAATGCGATGTATACGCAGATCGCGCAGGCTATTCAAGCTCAATGGGCGCGGATCGGCGTCCGCGTGGATTTGCTGGCACAGCCCTACGATCAACTCGTCCTGACGACTCTCGCTTCCCGCTCATTTCAATCCGCCCTCGTTGACCTGAACCTTTCCCGCTCTCCGGACCCTGATCCTTATCCCTTCTGGCACCAAGCCGAAGCCGTTGGAGGGCAGAACTACTCCGGCTGGGATAACCGCGCCGCGAGCGAATATCTCGAGCAGGCACGTGTCACCGCAGATTATTCGTTACGTGCAAGACTCTATCGCAACTTCCAGGTGGTGTTTGCAAAGGAACTGCCCGCTCTACCGCTGTATGTCCCCGTCTATTCCTATGGCGTGGACTCGCAGGTCCAGGGCGTGCAAGTCGCTCCTTTGTATGAACCGAGCGACCGCTTGAACACCTTCAGTAACTGGTTCCTGCTTACCCGCCGCGCATTGGAAGCGGCGACTCAATCCCCGTAAATACCAAGTGACAGTCACCTTAAAGATGACCCTCACTTCTTGTAAAAGAGAGGATACATGACCAACCCCCAAACCGCGCTCGACTATGCAAAACAAAACCGTGAACGATTCCTGAACGACCTCAACGAAGTCTTGAGAATTCCCTCCATCTCCACCGATGCAGAATACAAGAATGAAACTCTTCGAGCAGCAGAATGGATGGCGAACCATTTAAAGAATCTTGGCATGGAAAATGTCGAGATCATGCCGACCGATAACGGCGGGCATCCCGTCATTTACGCTGAGCACATCAAAAAACCCGGCGCGCCGACTGTCTTGGTCTACGGGCATTATGACGTCCAGCCTGCCGACCCCATTGAACTGTGGGAGACTGGTCCCTACGAACCTGAGGTGCGCGGCGACTTGTTATATGCGCGCGGGTCATCCGATATGAAGGGACAGGTGCTTGCCACATTCCATGCGATCGAATCTGTGATGAAAGCTAGTGAGTTGCCTGTTAACTTGAAATTCCTCATCGAGGGCGAGGAAGAGATCGGCTCGAAGAACCTCGAATCTTTCCTCAAGAAACATTCTGAAAAATTCAAAGCCGACGTATCGCTCAACCCCGATGCTGGCATGATGGGGATAGATATGCCGACCATCACCTACGGTCTGCGTGGTTTAGCCTACATGGAGATCAACGTCTGGGGACCGAAGGCCGATTTGCATTCCGGATTGTACGGAGGAGTAGTCCATAACCCTGCGCAGGTTTTGACGGAACTTGTCGCGAAGATGCATGACGATAAAGGGAGGGTGACACTGCCCGGTTTCTACGACAGCGTGCGCCCGATTAGCGACCATGAACGGAAAGATTTTGCGCGGCTTCCAAACGATGATATGCATTATTTGGAAGAGACAGGTGTCCCTGCGTTATGGGGCGAAGAGGGTTACATCTCCGCAGAGAGGACTGGGGCGCGTCCCACGCTTGAAGTTAATGGCTTGCTCTCCGGCTGGACGGGTCCCGGCTCGAAGACGGTCCTGCCAGCCAAAGCGATGGCAAAGATATCATGTCGTTTAGTTGCGGATCAGGATCATGAGGAAGTTTTCAAGCAAATGGAACGCTTCCTGGAATCCAATGCGCCGAAGACCATTCATTGGGAGGTAAAAAATTTGACGGGCAGTCCGTTTGCCATTGCAGATTTGGAAAACCCCGGCGTAAAGGCAATGCACAAGGCGATGGAAACGGTTTGGGGCTCACGTCCATTTTACCGACGTGAGGGCGGCTCGATCGGTGCGGTGGCGATGCTGCAGTCGATCTGCGGTGTTGAGTCTGTTTTGGTGGGAATGGGTCTGCCGAGTGATAACGTCCACTCGCCGAACGAACATCTGCATCTGCCGACATGGTACAAGGGCATCGATGCGTTCATTCATTTCTTTTACAACATGGTTTGATTGGAAAACATGGAAGATAAAATCATCTCTTACGGCGGACAAGCCGTCATCGAAGGCGTAATGATGCGTGGCAGGAATGCATTTGCCGTTGCCATGCGCGCGCCGGACGGCAACATCGTCGTTCATAAGGAAAACCTTGCAGCGGTCTATCGTTCGCGCATTGCGAAGATTCCTTTCCTGCGCGGCACCATTTTGTTATGGGACGCGCTCGGACTTGGTATGAAAGCGCTCACGCTTTCGGCGAACACTCAAACGGGCGAAGAAGAAAAGCTCGAAGGTCCGCAGTTATATCTTACGATTGCCACGTCGCTTGCGATCGGCATTGGCTTGTTCGTTTTACTTCCTGCCGGAGTTGGCGGGCTGGCTGAGCACTATCTCGGCTGGCAAAACCTCGCACATAATTTACTTGAGGGTTTGATTCGCTTGATCTTGCTGGTCGGTTATATGTGGGCAATCGGTTTTATGGAGGATGTTAAACGCCTCTTTGGTTATCACGGCGCGGAGCACAAGACTATCAATGCTTTTGAGGCGGGTGCGGAACTCACGCCGGACATCGTTGCGAAATTCCCAATCGAACATCCGCGTTGCGGTACGGCTTTCATGCTGACGTTCGTATTGCTCTCCGTGCTTGTTCACAGCCTGTTGGGCGATATGACCATTGTTTGGAGATTGGCCAGCCGTATCCTCTTGATTCCCGTCATTGCAGGACTTGCTGTCGAATATATCCGCTGGACAGCCAATCATTTGGACTCGCCCCTCGTCCGCTTCCTCATTAAGCCGAACCTGGCTCTACAATCCCTGACCACGCGCGAACCCGACAACTCCATGCTGGAGGTTGCGATTCACTCCTTTAATACGATGCGTAAGGCAGAGGAAGAATTTGTGACGTAGGCATTAAGTACGGAATTAGTTTATTTAGTTAGTAGTAAAAAGGCAGGCGATGCGCCTGCCTTTTTACTACTAAAGGAACACACCTGCCTTAAAGTGAGTTATATATTTACGTATGAAGAAGATTTTCAAGATAATTTTCTGGTCGTTATTGGTTATTGGATTATGTGTCGGAGGATATACACTCTACGACCGCGGACGACCTGCCCCAATCCCGATGAAGAGAACGTTGTATGACGGCGTTGTTTACCGCCGCATCATCAAAGTTTCTCCGCGCCCGATGATCGTTCACGTTATCACCATTGACCGGACGAATAGCAAAGCCAAATTCCTGATCACCCCGCCCGGTTCTGACGGCGAATTGCCATTGAAAGCGCGGACAACGTCGCAATTCCTGAACGACTTCGACCTGCAAATTGCGATCAATGGCGACGGGTTTTCTCCCTGGTGGTCGCGCAGTCCGGCGGATTATTATCCGCGTGTTGGCGACCCGGTTGTTCCTCTCGGCTTTACAGCATCGCGCGGAAAGATCTATGCAACGGGTGACATCGGGAAAGTTGGCGTTGAACCGACTTTGTATATCACTCGCCAAAATTATCCGTCGTTCAACATCCGCCCGGGCAATGTCTGGTTTGCGATTTCGGGGGACAGGATGCTCGTCTCAAAAGGGAAGGTGGAAAGCGGGCTGGACGATACGGAACCTGATCCCCGTACTGCCATCGGCATTAACCAAAACGGACGCTATATCTATCTCGTCGTAATAGACGGACGACAGCCTTTTTATAGCAACGGAGCGACGTTCCTTGAACTTGCCGAATTGATGAAAAAGCAGGGCGCGTACTTTGCTATGGCTCTCGATGGCGGCGGTTCATCCACAATGGTGATCGAGGGAGAGAACGGTGAGCCGCAGATATTAAATTCCCCAATTGACAATTACATTCCAGGGCGGGAACGCCCTGTGGCGAATCATTTTGGTGTGTTTATTGATGAGTAGGGACAGGCAGCTGCCTGTCCC
>DNDO01000239.1 GCA_003484265.1 Anaerolineae bacterium | reverse complement strand
GCGCTCCTGACCGCCTTCTACACCATGCGCCAGATTACATTGACCTTCCTTGGCGAACCGCGCACCGAAGAAGCCAAGCATGCGCATGAAACTCCCTGGACGATGACCGCACCGCTTGTCATTCTCTCGTTCTTTGCTGTGACCTTTGGCTGGGTCGGAATCCCTGAACATTTCCCTGTCCTTGGACCTTTAGTGCATAATAACTGGTTCCACGTTTTCGTTGGCTCTACACTGATTGAACATCCCAAAGCTGTAGAGTTCAGTTGGACTCCGCTCCTCACATCCTTTGCCGTTGCCCTAGGCGGATTAGGTTTGGGTTACTTTGCCTATCGCAATATAAAATCTGTCAGCGACGATAAATTACAGATCGGTTTCTTGAAGGATAAATATTACTTCGACGAAATATACGATTTCTTGTTTGTCAAACCTGCCTACTGGTTTGCGGAAACCTTCGTCTACAAATGGATGGACAAAGGCTTGATAGACGGTATCCTGCATCTCTTCGGTCCCGGCACACAGGGAATCGGTTCCTTCATCCGCAATAAATTTGACCTGCCCTTCATCAACCGTTTCCTCGGCGACGGCTCGGCAGATGTGACCTATTGGTTTGGCGGCAAACTACGAGCCGTTCAAACGGGGCGCGTCCAGCAATATCTAATGCTCGCTCTGGTGACATTCGTTGTTATCGGCGCAGCGCTTTTTTTCTTTGTTCTGGCATAAGGATTAAGTGATGGACTTTATCGATACTCATCTTCTCTCACTCATTTTGTTCATCCCCGCGGTTGCGGCTTTCTTTATGCTCTTTCTGCCAAAGGATGAAAATAAACTATTCCAATGGTTTGCATTGATCGCAAGCCTCCTCCCGTTCGTATTGTCGCTGTATGCGTGGTTCGAATTCCGATCTATTCAGCCCGGCTTCCAATTTGAAGAATCGTATGACTGGTACGCGGCGATTGGTTCGTCCCTTCATCTCGGTGTAGACGGACTCTCCCTCTCAATGGTTTTGCTTACAACGCTCCTCACTCCGCTTGCCATCCTTGCTTCATTCTCGATCACCGAAAAGGTCAAGGCGTACATGATGCTATTCCTATTCCTAGAAACAGGGATGTTGGGCGTTTTCATGTCACTGGATTTGCTCGTCTTCTTCGTGTTCTGGGAAGTGGGACTCGTTCCGATGTACTTCCTTATCAACCAGTGGGGGAGCGCCAATCGCAACTATGCATCTATGAAGTTCATGATCTACACCATGGGCGGGTCACTAGGACTTTTGCTTGCTGTCCAGTTGCTTGGCGTTCTATTTGGGACCTATGATCTGGTCTCGTTATATCAGCAGTGGACTTCCCTTGACCCAGACTCTGCGCTTCTTGGATTGTCCGCTCAAACAGTGAAGACTATTGCGTTTTGGGCGTTCACCATTGCCTTTGCGGTCAAAGTTCCTTTGTGGCCCTTCCATACGTGGCTCCCAGACGCCCATACCGAGGCGCCGACGGCCGGCTCGATGATCCTTGCCGGTGTTTTGCTCAAACTTGGTGCGTATGGTTTCTTGCGATTGATCCTCCCGCTCTACCCGGTTGAAGCAAAATACTTTGCGGGCGCGTTGGCATTTCTCGCTGTGGCGGCAATTGTGTTCGGCGCGTTTGCCTCCTACGCACAATCGGACTTTAAAAGGTTGGTGGCGTATTCTTCAGTAAACCATATGGGCTTCGTAGTGCTTGGTATCGCTGCAGCAGCTTTCGCCGTCGGAACGGAAGACGCGCGTATCGCTTTGAACGGAGCCATTCTCCAAATGTTTAATCATGGATTGTCGGCGGCAGGCATGTTCTTCCTGGTCGGTGTGATCTATGAACGGACACACACGCGCGACCTCGAAAAGTTTGGCGGGCTGTTCCCGCTTGTTCCCGTCTACGGCGGTATTTTGATCTTCACCAGCATGGCGTCGCTTGGATTGCCCGGGCTCAATGGATTTATCTCCGAGTTCCTGGTGGTACGCGGCTCGTTCGGTGTTGGCGTCAATTCAGTGCCTGTGATGGCAGTCTACACAGCGGTTGCAATGCTGGGGCTTCTTTTCACCGGCGCGTATATCTTGAAGGGAATTAAGAAAGTGTTGCATGGACCCATGAACGAAAACTGGGCGCACGGCGAACATAAATTGACCGAGATCAATACACGTGAGATCGTTGTCATGATCCCGTTGATGGCATTGATCTTGTGGATCGGCCTGTATCCTGCGTGGATATTGGATGTGATCAATAAAGCTGTGGTCATGCTTTTCTAAGAGGTGGCTGATGAATTTTCCTGTTCTTGGCATCATTACATTTACACCGTTCGTTGCGGCATTGATCATTCTGATGATCCCAGCCCAACGGAAGAATGAAGCGCGGGCAGTTGCGCTTGCTTCAGCGGTCTTTGCGTTGGTATTGTCCGCCTGGGTGTATTTCTCCTACGATCAAGCCGCCGGTGGTTATCAATTCCTCGAGCAATATAACTGGCTCCCTGCGCTTGGTATTACGTTGTTCTTTGGCGTGGACGGTATGAGCACGCCGCTCGTCCTGTTGACAGGCGTGGTTATGTTCACCGGCGTATTGATCTCATGGGGTGATGACAACCCTCATGTCAACGCCGGTATTCAAGACCGCCCGCGTGAATTCTTTGCCTTCCTATTCCTGTTGGCGGGCGGTGTATTCGGGGTGTTCGTTTCTCTCGACCTGTTCATGCTGTTCTTCTTTTATGAGATTGCTGTATTCCCGATGTATCTTCTCATCGCTATTTGGGGTTGGGTTAAGACGCGTGAATACGCGGCGATGAAATTAACCCTGTACCTTTTCCTTGGCTCGGTGATCTCGCTGGTTGGCGGGCTAGCGATGGTTTGGGTTCAATACAACAACACAGGCACTCTTAGTTTCAACATGCTGGTTATGGAAACGGCCGGTTTCTCACAAACATTTCAGAATATCTGGTTTCTGCCGGTCTTTTTGGGTTTTGCGACGCTTGGCGGCATCTGGCCCTTCCACAACTGGTCGCCGGATGGGCACGTCGCAGCGCCGACAGCCGTCTCCATGTTCCACGCTGGTGTATTAATGAAACTTGGCGCGTTCGCCGCTTTGCGCGTGGGCATCATGCTTTTGCCGCAGGGAGCAGAAACGTGGAAGTGGCTCATCATGGGGTTTGCAGGTGTCGCTGTGGTATATGGCGCGTATATCGCCTTTGTACAAATGGACTTCAAGTATATGGTCGGCTTCTCATCTGTTTCGCATATGGGGCTTGTCGTATTGGGTTTTTCCACTCTCAACCGTGAAGGTCTCTTGGGCGCAGGACTTCAAATGTTCTCGCATGGTGTCATGACAGCTCTCTTCTTTGCTGTCGTTGGCATGATCTATGACCGTGCGCACACGCGTCAAATTCCTGAGCTTGGGGGTATGGCAAAGGCCATGCCGTTTGCAGCGATGGGTTTTATCATCGGCGGGTTGGTATCCATGGGAATGCCTCTTTTCTCTGGCTTTGTTGCCGAGTTCCCGATCTTCATGGGTGTCTGGCGGGAGCAATGGCTGGTTGCGGTGGTATCCAGTATTTCAATTGTGATCACCGCGGCGTATATTATGCGCAACATCCGTCAGGTATTCTTTGCCGATATGCCATCCAGCCTCGAGGGTCACATAACGGACGTTACGGTGCTCGATAAGATTGCGATCTCAACGCTCTGTCTTTTCATGGTGCTGATCGGAATTTTTCCCAACTTTATGGTTCCGATGATCGAAACAGGAGTTGATAACGTCCTGCGCCTTTTGGGAGGTTCGTAATGTATACCTCAACAATGTTCGCATCCATCCTCCCCGAAATTTCGATACTAGTCCTGGCTATGTTGATCCTGGTCGTCGAGCCGTTCTGGAAAAAAGAAAAGCGCCGTAACGTCGGCTGGTTGACAGCGGGCGGTCTGGTAATTGCAATGATCGTAAGTATCGCATTTGGTCAGCCCGATGAACCAACTGCCACTCTCGGCGGTATGATCCGTTTTGACTGGCTGGGATTCTTTTTCAAGATGCTTTTCATGTTCGCAGGCGCTGCGACGGCGCTGCTTTTCATGGACAACGAAAAGATCGGCCATCGCGGCGAAGCCTATCTCATGCTCCTCGCCTCGCTTCTTGGTATGAACCTGATGGCTGCTTCAGCCGATTTGATCATGCTTTATCTGGCAATTGAGACGACGTCCATCCCTCTATATATCCTCTCTGGTTTCCTGCTGGGTGACGATAAGTCGACCGAGGCTGGATTTAAATACCTGCTTTTTGGCGCTTTGACGTCAACGTTTATGCTCTATGGCTTCAGCCTGGTCTTTGGTTTCGCCGGTACAAGCAACATCTACCAACTTGCAGATCTGTTCAAGTCTGGAGCCTTGCCCTTGGTGACCATCATGGGGACGCTGGCGCTGATCCTTGTGGGACTAGGGTTCAAAGTCTCATTTGTGCCATTCCACTTTTGGGCGCCGGATGTGTACGAAGGCGCGCCGACAGCCGTTTCCGGCTTTTTATCCACGGCATCGAAGGCGGCTGGTTTTGCGGTACTTGTCCGATTGTTCTTTGTAGCTTTCCCCGATTACGGTTCATCCTGGACATTTGCGCTCGCCATCATTGCCGCTGTAACAATGACTGTAGGTAATTTATTGACCCTACCGCAGACGAATATCAAACGTCTGCTCGCATATTCATCAGTGGCTCATGCGGGCTATACATTGATCGGCGTGGTTGCGTTGACACAATTGGGTGCGGCGAGTGTGATCTTTTACCTCGCGGCTTACATTGTGACCAACCTGCTTGCATTCGGGATTGCCATTGCATTCAGCCGTATCACCGGGTTGGATGACATCAGAGATTATGCAGGATTGAGCCGTCGCTCGCCGATGTTGGGCTTGATGATGCTTGCCGCATTTCTTTCTCTGGCTGGGATGCCTCCCTTTGCCGGGTTCGTTGCTAAGGTTGTCGTTTTTGCGGCAGGTGTGCAGGCTGGTTATACCTGGCTGGTCGTTGTCGGTATTATTAATTCGGTTATCGGCGCATACTATTATTTGAATGTATTGAAATATGTTTATCTCTACCGTCTACCGAACGAAGACGAAGAAGCCCACCCAATCCCGTTGACGCGCCCTTATGCGATTGCGCTGGTGGTTTTGGCGATCGGTGTGATCTTGATCGGCACAGTATTCGCTCCGTGGTTTAACTGGTCCGACGCGGGGGCGATGAACTTATTCTAGCAGCATAGATCGTAATAGATGGTCGTTGCGAGTAGGGAAAAGGCGTCAGGTGAAACTG
This sequence comes from Anaerolineae bacterium, assembly GCA_003484265.1. GTDB lineage: Bacteria > Chloroflexota > Anaerolineae > Anaerolineales > Villigracilaceae > Defluviilinea. The sequence goes on along the minus strand of DNDO01000239.1, from coordinate 8,309 downwards.
ACGCCTTTTTAACGGAAACAAGATGAAGGTTGGATCGAAGCGGGGGATATCGTAAGGCATCCCGCCTATTATTTGACGTTCCTCTATCCATCAGTTATAATAGTGCAATATGGCACAATCGGAACAAAAGAGAAGAGGCATACTTACCAATTTACTTATTGTCCTTATCGGACAGGTGGGATGCCTTACATTGGTGATCATCCTGGCTTCGGTGTTTGGCGGGTTGTGGCTGGATAATGTATTTGGAACGAAGCCGGTTATCACGTTGGTATTATTGTTAGCCGGGATTCCGGTATCGGTGTTCGTCATGCTTTCGGTTTCGCGCAAGACGCTGGCGCGGCTGCAGGAAAAAACCGATAAAGAATCTGAAATTTCGTCATAGGAGTTTGGCTTTGGAAAAAGAAACACGCAGACCCTGGCGCAGATGGGTCGTGCTGGCGCTGATGATCGCAGGATTTATTTTGGGTGGAATTTTCATTCCCGTCCAGCCCGAGATTTTGGTTGCCCCGGAAAAACTGATCGAGGAGCCGTTGTTCGAGAACTTTTTCGGAACCGGTCCTTTGTATTTGGTGAATACACTGCCCACACTTGCGTTAACGATTATTCTCCTGGTGGTAATCTCGTTCTTTGCCAATCTCTCGTTGAAGCACAGCGCGCATACCGATCTGGTGCCGCGCGGTATCGGTAATTTGATGGAAGCCATCCTCGAGATACTCTACAATCTGACCGAAGGTTCGGCAGGTGAAAAATATGCGCGGATGATCTTCCCCTGGTTTGCCACGATCATGGTTTACGTACTTTTCGCGAACCTGCTTAAGCTGATCCCTGGTTTTGAATCGATCGGCGTCATCCATCACGCTCCGCAAGGACAAGTGGGACATGCAAAGGAATTGATCGGCGGGCATTGGTATCTATTTACTTCACTTAAAGGTGAATATATCCTAGCGCCATTCCTGCGCGGTATCTCAGTGGATTTGAACTTCACATTCGCGCTGGCGGTCATCTCGGTGGTCATGATCCAGGTGGTCGGGTTCCGTGCCCAAGGCTTTGGTTATTTGAGCAAGTTTTTCAATACGAAGCGAATGTTCAAGGTCCCATTTTTTGGCGCGATGGATTTTTTGGTCGGCTTGCTCGAATTGATCTCGGAATTCTCAAAGATACTCTCATTTGCCTTCCGTCTTTTCGGCAACATGTTTGCAGGCATCGTTCTGGTTGCGATTGTCGCGGGCTTGCTTGGCAGGATCTCGATCCTGCCCGCGATGATCATGTTGTTCGAGTTGTTTGTCGGCGTGATCCAGGCGTTCGTATTTGGCATGTTGACCATGGTCTTTATGGCGCAAGCCACCCAGGGTCACGGCGAAGAACACGCGGAAGCTCACTAAATTTAATAATTAATAGGATAAACCTAAGGAGGCTTGTAACATGGAAGGAAATATATTAGATGCAATGCGCTACGTCGGCGCTGGTCTTGCGATGATCGGTGCGGCAGGTGCAGGCGTGGGAATTGGTTTGAGCGTGCAGGGCGCCCTTACGGGTATGGCTCGCAATCCTGATACCTACGGTAACTTGTTGACCAACATGATTTTAGGCATCGCGTTCTCGGAAGCGATCGCCATTTATTGTCTGGTCATTGCATTCCTAATGCTCTTTAAAGTTGTATAACCGGGAGGAGTATAGATGGAAGCACTTGGAATTAATCTCGGTCTGCTCATCGTTCAGATCATTGCGTTCATCATCGTATTCCTTACGTTGAACGCCTGGATCTACAAACCCATGCTAAACATGATGGATGCACGTAAACGGAAAATAGCACAGGGCTTGGAAGATGCGAGCATTGCCGCAGATGCCCGCGCGAGCGCCGAAAAAGACGCGGCAAAGATCATTGCAGAGGCGCAGACAGAAGCCAGCAGGATCGTGCGCGAGGCAACGGAACGCGCCGCTTCCGCAGGCAAAGATGTAAAAGCTTCCGCCGAAGCCGAAGCCGCAAAAGCGCGAGAAGCCGCACTGTCTGAAACCGAGCTCGAACGCAGCCGCATCCTTGGGGATTTGCGAGGACAGGTGGCGTCGCTCGCGATTGCCGCTGCAAACAAACTCGTTGGAGAGACGCTCGATGAAAAGAAACAACGCGCATTGCTCGATGAGTTCTTCTCAGGCGTAAAGTCCGGCAAGGTGGTCGTGGTTGAAGGCGAATTCAAGGGCGAATCCGCGGTCATCACCAGCGCATTGCCTCTCACCAACGACGAGCAGGAAACTGTCAAAAAGAATTTCGGCGCGAAAGAAGTTGCCTTCAAAGTTGACCCCGCGATCCTCGGGGGCCTGGTCGTCAAGATCGGCGACAAAGTGCTGGATGGTTCCGTTGCGGGCAAACTCGAAAGCCTGCGGCGAACCCTGAAATAATACATGCCTGATCATATGGTTTTGGTAAAATTACCAAAACCATTTTTTATTTAACCATGTCAAATCAAAAGTCACTCCAATCAATCTTTGCAGAATTGCCCCTCCCTTTTTGTATGAAAGGCGTTCCCGATATTCCAATCAATGGAATATCGATCGACAGTCGCGCTGTGAAATCGGGCGATCTGTTTGTTGCGCTGACCGGCGGCACAGCGGATGGTCATACCTATATTCAAACTGCGATCGATAAAGGCGCAGTTGCAATTGCGGGAGAAAAGAAAATAGTCGGACTCTCCGTTCCATACATTCGACTCAATAACACGCGTCAAGCCCTCACGTGGATAGCTGGTTCGTTCTACGAATGGCCAGGCCGCAAGCTGACAGTGATCGGCGTCACCGGCACAGACGGTAAAACGACTACCACCAACCTGATCTATCAAATATTGATTGCAGCAAATCTCAAGGCCGGCATGATATCTACCGTAAACGCGGTGATTGGGGATGAAGTGTTGGATACCGGGTTTCATGTTACTACGCCGGATGCGCACGATGTCCAGCGATATCTTGCCCAAATGGTGGATGCCGGTTTGACCCACGTAGTCCTCGAGACTACATCGCATGGTTGGTCTCAATTTCGCGTGGACGCCTGCGAGTTTGATATTGGCGTTGTCACGAATATCACCCACGAACATATGAACGAGCACGGAAATTATGAGAACTATCGTGCCGCCAAGGGAAGATTGTTTTCGAGTCTCGAAGTAACTTCAGAAAAACCGATTGGAAATCCACGATTAGGCGTTATAAATCACGATGATGTGAAATCTTTCGACTTTTTAAACTCCTTGATTAAAGTGAACAAACTTAATTACGGACTGGGCGATGAAGCGGATGTCCGCGCGATAAATGTGGAGTACAGCGCGTCGGGAATCCGGTTCACTGCAAAAAGCCCAATGTTCAATGTAGACGTATCGAGTAATTTGGTCGGGGCGTATAACGTCTCAAATTGTCTTGCAGCAATGACGGCTACAATTTACGGGTTGGGAATAAAGCCAGAGGTTGCTGCACAGGGAATTGGATCACTCGATGGCATCCCCGGGCGGATGGAGCGAATTGACCTGGGTCAAAACTTCACTGCCATTGTTGATTTCGCTCATACACCTAACGCGCTCAGAGTTGCTCTCGAAGCCGGGAGAACAATGAGCAAAGGGCGGGTAATCTCAGTCTTCGGCTCGGCGGGTTTACGCGATAAGGAAAAGCGCAGGATGATGGCAGAGACATCAGCTGAACTGGCTGACCTCACTGTGCTGACTGCGGAGGATCCGCGCACGGAATCACTGGATGGAATCCTTGAAGAAATGGCGGCAGGCTCAAGGTCGAAAGGAGGTATCGAAGGAAAGACCTTTTGGAAAATCCCGGATCGAGGCGAAGCCATCCGCTTTGCACTAAGGTTGGCACGTCCCAGCGATATTGTATTGTCTTGTGGCAAGGGACATGAACAATCGATGTGTTTTGGTGAGCGCGAACATTTATGGGATGACCGTATTGCAATGCGTGCAGCGTTAAGCGAATTTTTGGGACTCGAAGGCCCGCAGATGCCTTATCTTCCGACAAAGGATAAAGAGGAAAACGACTGGCTTACATGGAAATAAAACCTGTTGTACTGGAAGGTAAGTTTGTCCGTCTTGAACCGATGTCAGAGGCGCATATTCCTGCGCTGGCTGAGATTGGTTTGGGGCAGGATTTTTGGGACTTCATGGTGTATGGAAAAATGGAAAATGAAAAGGATATGCGCGGCTGGGTACAGGATATTCTCTCGCGTGCGCAGCGAGGAACTGATCTGCCGTTCGTCGCAGTTCATCTTGCATCCGGGCGTGTGGCAGGAGCGACCCGCTATTTGAATATTGTACCTGTTGACCGCAGTCTCGAAATCGGGGGTACGTGGTATGGCTTGGATTTTCAACGCACGCCGGTAAACACAGAGTGCAAATATCTATTACTGAACCATGCGTTTGAAACACTTGGATGCGTTCGGGTTCAGTTGAAAACAGATGCAAGGAACGAGCGCTCGCAAAAAGCCATCGAACGGATCGGTGCAAAAAAAGAGGGTGTGCTTCGCAAGCACATGATCCTGCCGGGGGGATTTATTCGTGACTCGGTCTTTTACAGTGTTTTGGATTCGGAATGGGCAGATGTAAAGACACGGCTTGAAGAGATGATGATAAAGTATTGAACGTAAGAGAGCCTGTCTCAGAGGACAGGCTCTCTTACCAGGATTAATCAACAGGATAACCGTATCAGATGATGGTCAAGATGGATGATTACAAATCGTTTTATGCAATAATTTGCTCAATCCCATCTTTTGGTGACCTGCGTGACATCCAATAAGCGAGGGCGAATCCTGTGACATACATCCAGATCGCATATAGTCCGGGGATGACCGCCATGTCGTTGTTGTTCAAGAGAGAAATGGCAACTGTTATGGATACTGTGGAATTTTGGAGGCCAGTCTCGATGGCAATTGTCAGCGCCTGGACTCGTTCGATCCCAGCGAATTTGGAAACATAGTAGCCCACGATCAAAGATGCGACATTCAGTACAATAAAGGCTGGGGCAAAACGAGGACCGTCCCTGACGATCACATCCCAGTTTTGAATGATGAGCGCGATGATGACGAGGAAGAGGAAAGCGGTCGCGAATATCTTCGACCAGCGTTTGCTGTTCTCAGCGAACTCCGGCTTCCAGCTGCGGATTCCCATACCAAGCAAGGTGGGAATCAGTGTTATCACTGCAACTTGGATCATTGTATCCAAAACGGGGAAGTCGATGTCGAGCGCCCCTGTTCCGTAAAGAGAATATGCTATGCTCAAACCAAATGGGATGGTGAGCCAGGCAAGCATGTTGGTGATGGCGGTCAACGTGATGCCAAGCGCGCGGTCGCCGTCTCCTGCATGGATGATGAGATTCGAGGTCGCCCCGTCGGGTGAAACAGCCAGCAGGATCAAACTGATGGCATACACGGCAGTCAGTCCAAAGATGCCGGCGACAGCGAAACCCAACAATGGCAAGAGTATCATTTGGCAGAACAAACCGATGAATACAGGTTTGGGTTGTGTGGCGATGCGTCGAAAGTCCGCAATGGTCAATGTCATACCCAGCGTGATCATGATGATGGCGATGGCAGCGGGCAGTATTACACTTGAAATGATGCTTTCTTGCATGGCAGTCTCCTATTGTGAATTTATAATGAAATAGTATTGTGCATCAGATGTTATCTAAAACCCTGAATTAGGGATTAAGTGTCGGATTTTTTGATGGGAAATATTTATAGAATATATATCTATTTATCCTATGCGGGATAATTTAGATATATTAGTTGGGGAAATTGATTATAGGAAGGATAAAAGATGGATTGCTTAACTGCTTTTGGAAAAATTGATCTATGACGTGACCAGGAGCTGGTGTAGAAATCCCAAACCCCTGTCCACTGTCGCACTTGAGAGATTTGAGGGCAGTTGCTTGTTCTTTCGTTTCAATCCCCTCTGCGATTGTGTTTAGCTCCAAAGCCTTTGCTAATTGAATTATCCCATTAATAAGTCCGTACTCACGTTTTTGATTGATGTGTGAAACAAAGGTGCGATCTATTTTTATATCAGATAGTGGATACTTTTGAAGGTATCCGAGGGAGGACTGGCCCGTACCAAAATCATCAAGTTGAAGTTTGAACCCCTGCTGTGACAAACTCATTAATGCGTTGTGAGTTTCTGGGTTATCCTCCAGAATGACGGTTTCGGTTATTTCCAAATTGATACGATTGGGCTTGATATCAATTTCCTCTAATATTTCTGCAACTGTTTTGTAAAACCTGGCATGGTTTAACTGTTTTCCAGATACATTTATGCTCATTGTCAGTTGTTTCGTAGTTGGATACTTAATCTCCCATTCTTTCATTTGTATGCAGGCTGTTCTAAATACCCATTCCCCAATTTGAATAATTAATCCAGTTTGTTCAGCGAGGGAGATAAATTCCGTTGGAGGGATCACTCCTCGATCTGGATGATTCCAGCGTATCAGCGCTTCAAATCCAAGCAGGGTTGACGTAGAAAGATTGGTGATAGGCTGGTATTCGAGAAAGAATTCAGAATTATATATTGCCTGCCTGAGTTCACGTTCGAGATTCAATCTATTCAATATTCGTGCTCTCATATCATTGTTAAATATTTCAAAGGTGTCCCTTCCCTTGCCTTTTGCGTGGTACATGGCGATGTCCGCATCCCGCATGATCTCGTCGGATGAATTGTATTCCCATGTGGCGATTACGACCCCTATACTTACGGTAAGATAAATCTTGCTGACGTTGATATTAAAAGGCTGATTAATTGAATCCTTTATGCGTCGAATTACGTTAATCGGGCGTTGCGGAGAATCTAAAGTTTCTAACAGAATTACGAATTCATCTCCGCCAAGACGTGCCAGCGTATCTACATCAAAAAGTACCGATTGAACACGCTGGGCAAATTGTTTCAGGACAAGATCTCCAGCCTCATGCCCCATGCTATCGTTTATATCTTTGAAGTGATCAAGATCAAGAAAAAGAACCGCAAATAATAAAGACGGGTCTTTTTTTGCATATTTAATGATCTGGTTGAGTTTTTCGTTAAACAAGGCGCGATTTGCCAGACCTGTGAGAGTATCATGCAAGGCATCAAATGACAACTTTTCCTCTGCCTGCCTTCTGCTTGTGATATCAGTATGCGAGCCAATCGTCCGCAAAATGTTACCGTTATCATCGCGGTTTGGGCGCCCCCGCGATAATACCCAAATATAATTGCCGTTCTTGTGTCTGAAACGATATTCTATTTCGAAGGTTTCGTTTGATCCTGGGTTGAAGACTTGTCTTAGGTTAAGGCTGACAGCTTCGATATCATCCGGGTGTATGCGCGTGAACCACTCGTCCGGCGAGTCAGAGATTTCATCCGGTTCATAACCGATCATTTCTTTCCAGCGGGATGAATAATAAACCTTGTTTTTGACGAAATCCCAATCCCACAATCCGTCGTTGACAGCATCTGCAGAAAGGGAATATCGTAGTTCGCTTGCCATTAGTTTTTGGTTTCGGGTATTCTCGAGATAATCTCGATGAGAACGGGAAATGATATTAAGAATAAACCCGAGTATCAGGAGAGGGAAGATAAAACGCACTATTGTCCCTGGTTGAATATCTGGAAATGCGAAAAGCAAAAAAACAGGACCGCTAATATAAAATCCGGCGAGGATGAGCAGGTGTTTCCTGGATAGGAATAAACTGGCAATTATCATGGGTAAAAGAAGGAAAGCCAGATCGCCCATATCCTTGTCGAGAAGGGCTTCTATGAAAATTGCAATCCCTCCCAGTATAAGGATGGCAATTACTGCAATATGGAAATGTCCCAATCGGTTGACCCAGTATATTCCTGTCAATAAAATAAGTAATGAGCCAAACACCAAAAGGTCTGGTGTCAAATCAGATGTTTTGTATCCAATGGTCATCACTAGTAGAAAAGTGATAGCCACAGGCAATAAGATTACAAGCAATATGGATAATAATCGGGAGTTTATCTGTATTTCTTCATCCTCGATTCTTGGATGAGGTGCAATCATAGATCCCCAAAGAGTTTTAGCCCGCTTCATATCTATTCCAATCTACCCTCTTAATTGATGTATTGTTTTACCTTGAAAGCAATCGTTTACATAGTTGACATAATTTATTATACAGGAATCTGATTTCCCCTGATTTGCAATTATGGATAACCTAAAATTCTCAGATGTTTTGTATAGACATTGAAAGTGTATGTGAAGAAATTGAATCTGATGACTGAATGTGGTATAGATAAAATAATAGAGCGGACGATTAATGGCATCGTCCGCTCTATTATTTT
>DNDO01000061.1:8666-12395 GCA_003484265.1 Anaerolineae bacterium | reverse complement strand
TCGTCCCTGGCGGGGTGCAGGGATTGGATCGGTATGCGTATGTGAACAATTCACCCATTAATTACATTGATCCAAGCGGGCATGGAGCAGATTGCGGTATTGGGACAGGATGTGTTCGAGATTATTCGAAGGCAAAAACGGTAAAGGATTTCCAGGACCTATCATGGAATGAGCGGAAACGCTGGCTTACTGAATTTGCCAACAATCCTGAATTGGAAGATAATCCACATTGGTTTGATGACATGATTGGCGCAATTGACTTTATGGCGAGTGATGCAAACTTGGGAAAAGAGGGTGGTACTGCTGAAGTTATGGACGCAGGAGTCTTGCAAGCTCTCAACAATGGATGGCGATTATTTCATGGCAAGGAACAAATTGGTGGCGGTGGTGATAAATGGGCAATGTTTTTTCATGCCTTGATTAAGGAGTTTTCTACAGACATCAATGAGCTAATTGCATTAAGACTTCAAGCAGAACAAGGAGGTGTAGATTATGCGTGGGACTTGGAAACAACACAAGCGGCACAAGATGGTATGAATGTTTACGATCAAATTGCATTTTTAACCTTCAAGGCTGGAGCGGATGGCTACAGAAGCCTTGCAACTGGCTTTAGAAATTCGGACCCATTATTAATAGATCAAATGCAGCATGGAAATTTATATTCGAATTTCGGACCTTCTATAATAACAATGACCGACCCAAGAACATCGGGGCCAGGTCTGGTTAATATTGGTGTGTTTACATTTGACATATTTTATCCGGGGAAATACCCTGGTTTACCTTGAATTCAGATAGTTTTAAACCATGCCGTTTGAGGAATTCGATTATGTTTAGGCGTCTTTCCTTTATGTTCACTTTGAGTTTATTGCTCGCTGGTTGTCAATTGTGGTCTATACAGTCATCTCACAGCATACCTACAAGAGAAATCAGCCGAATAGCAACCGGATCATACGATGGTATTGCTTGGTTAAATCAAAATACAATATTGGTTACAATCGACAAAGGCACCGGTATTGGAAATGATGGATTGTTTCATACCAAACTTGATATATCTGCTTTAGATTTAACATCGGGCGACTTAAGACCTACCCCTTTCAAAACGACTTGTCAAATCTTTGGTATAAAGAGTTTTCAAGTTTTGCCGAATAACCATGTTGGCTATATATTTTCCTGTACAGATGTAATTCGCACAACAAAAGTCATACAAGAACTGAATTTAGACACAATGTCTTCAAGTGATCTATACGATGTCCCGTCAACCAGGTCTATCCATCAATTTGTTTATTCACCAAACATGAACGATTTGATTATAGTAGGCGGGGGAAAGTACTTCGACTCAAATTTATATTATCTAGATGCAAATGGCGACTTCACGAACATAACACCTGAACTCCTGCGCGCTGATTTCCCTACATGGTCAACAACAACTGATTTAATTGCATATCTAGGTACAAAACCTTATCCGGGCAGTGATGACAAAATTGACCACTTCAGCCAAACTGAAGCTCGATTAGACTATCCTTGGCAATTATTTTTGTACAATCCAAGAAGCCTGACGACTGAAGAATTTGCACTAGACTTATTTCATCCATCCAGTCTACGATGGTCGCCCAACGGGAACATGCTTGGATTTGCCGGGGAGTATAGAGGCATTCCGGGTGTTTGGATTATAGATAACCTGGATGATCCTGAAAACTTAAACATAATTAGAGTTGTGAATGGCCTTGCCGCCTTTGATTTTTCACCAGATGGAAAATCCATTGCGTTTGCTTATATTGGCCTACAAAATAAAGAGAAACAAAACATACTTTATATTGTAGACTTGCCAGACAAAAATATAGAAACAAAATAATGTTTGTTCTATTATGGTGACGGTCGCCACGTAGTCCAAACCAATAATGGCGTGGTCACCTACTTAGTGGGCGCGCACTACGAGGTGACAGCCTCCTCGATAACCAAATATTACTTCACAGGGACACAACGCGTTGCCATGCGCAAGTACACTATCCCCCAAACCCATCAGCGCCTCACGTGTGACCCTCTCCCAACTGATGCACCTCGAACATGCCAACCTGCTAGGCAATGTCCATGGCGGGTGGATCATGAAACTGGCGGATGAAGCCGGCGCGCTCGCCTGTATGCGGCACGCGCAGACCAAGGTCGTCACCGTCGCCATCGACTCAATGACCTTCCGCGAACCGATCCGCATCGGCGACCTGGTCACCCTCAACGCCGAGGTCGCCTACACGGGGCGCACCTCCATGGAAGCCGAAGTGCATGTCATCGCCGAGAACCCCGTCACCGGCGAGCAGACCCACACCAACACCGCCTATCTCGTCTATGTTGCGTTGGACGACGACGGCAAGCCCACACCCGTCCCGCCGTTGAAAGCCGAAACCGAGGAGGATAAACGCAAAATGACCGACGCCCTCGAAAGACAGGAACGCAGGCTGCAAAAGAAATAACAATCATATGTCATGCTGAGCGAAGCGAAGCATCTCTACCACGACAAGCAAGACTCTTCGCTCCGCTCAGAGTGACATGAAACGAAAATGACATCACCCGAACCCACCCCGCCCGAAACCGAATCAGAACCCAAGGAACGCGTCGCGCACCCGATCAAGAGTTTGCGCGAGCTGATCGACCACGTCTCAGGGAAGACGCTCCCGCCTCTTTCTCCCGACGATGGCAGGATCATCGAACCGACACCTTTCCCCTTCCTCGCCATTGTCGGACAGCAGGAGATGAAACTTGCGCTCCTGCTCGGGCTGATCAACCCCAACATCGGCGGGATTCTCCTCATCGGTCCGCGCGGCACCGCCAAAACGACGGCTGTCCGCAGCTTACTGAGCCTTCTCCCACACGTGGAGCGAAGCACATGCTACTACGGCTGTCTCCCCGAGGATATCGAACTCGGCGGCATGGACGCTGTCTGTCCCGATTGCGCGAAAAAATACGGCGAAGGGATTCCACTCACCGCGCCCGATCCTGTTCGACTCATTGAATTGCCATTGAACGCCCGGATCGATGATGTGGTCGGCGGCATAGACGAACGCGCCGCCGCGCATGATCGCATGAGAGTGCGTCGTGGCATACTTGCACAAGCCGACCACAATCTTTTGTACATCGACGAGATCAACCTGCTCAGCGACGACATCATCGACTCGATCCTCGATGCCGCCGCGCAGGGGAACTACACCGTCAGGCGCGGTCCGATCGCGGCGACATATCGTTCGCGCTTCGTCTTGATCGGCTCGATGAACCCCGAAGAGGGGCGTCTGCGTCCGCAAATACTTGACCGCTTCGGGCTGCGCGTCATTGTGCGCGGGCTTGAAGATGCGAAAGAGCGTCTGGAAGCATATCGAAGGGTGAATGCCTATCTGGCGAACCCGCGCGAGATGATCGCGCAGTTTTCAGCTGAGATGGAAGCGGCGGCATCCGAGATCCGCACGGCGCGCGAACGCGTCCGCAAGGTCATCGTGCCGGATAAGGTTGCCAATCCCGCCATCAAATTGGTGCAGAACATGGGCATCGACTCGTTGCGCGCGGAGATCACCTGGTTCGAGTCAGGCCGCGCCTTCGCCGCCGCGGACGGGCGCGATGAAGTCACCTTCGATGACTTGAAGGCCGTTGCGCCGATGACACTGCGGTTGCGCCGCTCGCAATATATGAACGAATATTTCAAAGGGCAGTTGAATGAAGAAAAAGAAATGGGCACATTGCTGAACG
>DNDO01000061.1:7481-8341 GCA_003484265.1 Anaerolineae bacterium | reverse complement strand
CTCCGCAGAGAACGAAGAAAAAATGAGATCGTCTCAAAGTGCCCTTCGCTCCCTGTGGTTTAGCAAAGGGTTGGAATGAGCGAAGTCAAAATCATCAATCCCGCCTATCGCATCGAAACGGAAAGACTCGTCGTGCGCTGCTATCAGCCGTCCGATGCGCACATGCTCGCGGACTCGGCCGCCGAAAGCGCTGAACACCTCAAACCCTGGATGCCCTGGGCGTACGGTGAACCCGAACCGCTTGAAGAAAAGATCAAGCGGATACAGCGATTTCGCGGCATGTTTGACCTTAATCAAGATTACGTCTACGGAATTTTCAATCTTGAAGAATCAAAACTGCTCGGCGGTACCGGGTTACATACCCGTCTTGGTGATAAAGAACTCGAGATTGGATATTGGATTCACAAGGACTTCGTCAATCAGGGTTTCACTACCGAATCGACTGCAGCGCTCATCAGGGTTTCTTTCGAGATCATCCGCATTCATCGCATAGAGATTCATTGCGATCCAAGGAATCTTGCGTCGGCATCCATTCCTCGTAAACTTGGTTTCATACACGAAGGCACATTGCGCGCCAAGACTCCCTTCTTCGACCGTTGGAACGACTCGATGATCTGGGGCTTGCTCGAAAACGAATTCCCAAACAGCCCTGCTTCCAAAATAAAGATCAAGGTCTTTGACGCGAACGGCAAATCGTTATTATGAAAATCAACTCACGGGATGTCGCCTTGCCAGACTGCGAAAGATCTCCTAGATTACGAGGAAATTCTCACCTGCACTTGCGTTCGGCGCAAGCGTCAATCCGCACAGAATGACTTAAGGCATTATGAACTCCAATTTCAAAAGGGTCGTTTCAAAAC
>DNDO01000061.1:5398-7234 GCA_003484265.1 Anaerolineae bacterium | reverse complement strand
AACATCATCGTCGGGTTGTTAATTTTCCGCGATTACGGCACCTCATGGGACGAGCCCCTCTTCTACAGTTACGGAGAAGCGCTCGGCTACGCCTACTCACCCGCCGAATGGTTCAGCGGAAACTTCGATCTCTACAATTCCTACGGAGCAAGCGGAGACGACCACAAGAATCGCGGACCTGCCTATCTGTTCCTCGCGCGAAATTTTGTATACGGATTGGAAAGATTCGGATCGGACTCTGCCCCTGCCTGGCATCTTGTTAATTTCCTTTTCTTTCAACTGGGCATTTATTTTCTTTATCGTATCTCCAAAAGATGGATGGATGAGCCAGCCGCTCTTTTCACTGCAATATTCTTCTCCCTTCAACCTCTCCTATGGGGACACGCCTTCATCAACCCCAAAGACCCTCCCTTTCTGACGTTCTTCCTCGCATCCGTCTGCTATGGCTTTGAGATGGTGGACTCGATTACATCGGGTTCAAAAGATAAAATAAAAAAGATTCTATTGGCGTCATTCTTTTTGGGGATCGCCACTTCCATCCGTGTGTTGGGACCGCTGGCAGGCTTGCTCGTGGTTTTATACTCACTTGGCAAACACTTCAACGTAGGAATGCAAAAGGGGAAAATAAATCTCCGTATCTCAGCGTCTCAGTGGTTCAAAACGAATGGAATACCGGTTCTTCAATACATCGCTCTCACGATCCTCGTCATGTTCATCACGTGGCCCTTTCTTTGGGAAAACCCGTTGAAGAATTTTGTGAACGTCTTCCTCTTCATGTCCGACAACCCGACCCAACTGTCCGTGTTGTTCGGGGACGATGTCTACCGCGCAGGCGGTCTTCCGCGAAGATACCTGCCTTTCATGCTCACTACGACCCTGACCGAACCGGCCATGCCTTTTTTCGTCATCGGTGTACTTACAGGCTATTGGAAACTGATAAAAAATCGTTCGTCGGGCAACGAAGCATTTCGAGATCGCTTCATATCCTTATCGCTTGTCCTTTCATGGTTCGCGATTTTGCTTGCTTATGTTCTCATACGCAGACCAGCCATGTACGATGGGATGCGTCATTTTCTTTTCATCCTCCCGCCCTTGTTTGTATTTATCGGGTTGGCGTTTCAATCCATCGTAGATTACATCTCATCAAATCTGAATTATGCATCGAATTGGCTACGCGCTGGACTTGGATTCCTGCTCATCCTGCCTGGTATCAATGGCATTATTAAGCTTCACCCGTATCAATATGCTTATTACAATTCATTCATCGGCGGCACGAGTGGAGCCTTCCGCAATTACGAGACAGATTATTGGCTGACTTGCTATAAAGAAGCGGTGGAGGAACTCAATGTCAGCAGGACACAACCGATCAACCTTTACGTAAAACGGGAAGCATACATAGTTGAACCTTTTGCGGACCCAAATATCAACGTCCTCGATCTGCGCGGCGCAGGGAATGAAGTGCAGTCAGGCGATTATGTGCTGGTCAACACACGCACCAATGAAGACCTCTCCACATTTGCCGGCCAACCGGTGGTCATCGAGATTAAACGCGGAGACGCAATATTCTGTATCATAAGGCAGGTAGAATGAGCTTACGGGTCATTGCAGGTAAATTCAAAGGGCGAAAATTAGAGACAGTGGACGGCGTCACCACCCGTCCCATCACGGACCGCGCCAAGGAATCCTTATTCAATATCCTTGCCGGTGACGTGATCGACTCCAACTGGTGGGACTTGTTCAGCGGTACCGGGGCAGTCGGCATCGAAGCGTTGAGCCGCGGGGCGTCATTTGTCCGATTTACGGATATGAACCGCGCCCCCATCGAAACGATCCAGT
>DNDO01000061.1:0-5114 GCA_003484265.1 Anaerolineae bacterium | reverse complement strand
GGCGTTGAACCACAGACGGAAGTCCGCCGCGCTGACGCATTCGCTTTTCTTGGGACAATTCCAGACAGGAAGTTTGAATACATATATATAGCCCCTCCGCAATACAAAGAGATGTGGATCAAAGCTCTCCAACTCGTAGACAACAACATGGACTGGCTTACTGAAGACGGGTCGTGCATCGTTCAGATCGCGCCGCGTGAGTATCGCACAGCCAGCCCAACCATAAACAATCTCGAAGAGTTCGACAAAAGACAATACGGCAACACTCTGTTCGTATTTTATAGTAGAAAATAAACCTTGCACGACCTGCGCCGCGTTAGCCCCAATGGGTTAACGAAGGAATCATTCCTGCGTGCTAGAATTGCGCTAATCCTTTGGAGGTTTCAATTTATGACAACACGCCGCGCCCCTTCAAAAATCATCCCAAAAGCCTTCCCCGGCATCAAGCCCAATGAGATTGAGGAGTTGATCTCCAACAGCCAGGTGCATTCCTATCCGCCCGGCTCGATCTTGTGCCATGAGAACGCCCTCGAAGACCGTTTCTACATGATCCTTGAAGGTGATGTGGAAGTTACCAAGGTGATCAATAACGCAGAATCGCGGCTGTTGAAAACATTGGGTCCCGGGGATTTCTTCGGCGAGATGGCGATCATCCACAATGCGCCGCGTGCCGCAACTGTCACTGCAAAGACAAACCTGACCACCCTCGAGTTGGACAGAGCCGGGTTCGACCGTGTATTGCGCAATTCCAGCAGTGTCGCATTGGCAATGGTCAGCGAGATCAGCGAACGTCTGCGCGAGAACGACCAACTGGCAGTGGACGACCTGCGTATGCGCGCCAGCGAACTGGCACAGGCGTATCAGAAACTCGCCGAGCAGGAACTTACGCGGCGCGAGTTTCTCAGCAATGTTGCACATGAGTTGCGAACACCGCTCATGGTGGCGAGCGGGTATCTGCAAATGATGCAGAAGGGCTCAATGGACAGTACCCAGTTTTCGACTGGGATCGAAGCGATCGCACGCAACGTCCAGCAGATCGTTACACTCGTCAACGACATTCTTTTTTTGCAAGAGATGGAACTTGTCCTGCCTGAATTCCAGTCGGTGGATATGAACCAGGTCGCGCAGACAGTGATGGATATATACACGTCCAGGGCGGTGGAACGGGGCGTGACGCTCCGCCTCATTCCCAGCCCGGGCTTACCTCCGGTTTCAGGCGACTCCAAATCTCTGGAGCGGGCTCTCACTTCCCTCGTGGACAACGCGATTAAATTCAGCCCCAGAGGAGGGGATGTGACGGTAAAGTTCGACCACAAAAAAGATAATGTGTTTGTTGCCGTTGTAGATCAAGGCATCGGGATTGCCCAGGAAAATATGCCGCGCATCTTCGACCGTTTCTATCATCTTGAAAAACAGGGTGACGATCTCTTCAGCGGCATCGGGTTGGGACTGGCGATCACGCGCCAGGTCATCGAGCAACATCAGGGCAAGCTCGATGTACAAAGCACGCCCGGCAAGGGGAGCACTTTTACACTGACGCTCATAAAATGGAAGTAACGAAAGGCAGGACGGCATGAACCAATTATCAACAATGAAAATAACTGGCTTGTTATATATTTTGCTTCTCATTACAGGATGTTCATCTACCCCAACTGCCGAGGCGCCGCTTGAACAACCTGAATCGCTTGCTCCGGATGTTAACGCCACTTCCGGTCTATGCGCCAACAGTCACCAGCCCGTCGTCAACGGAGCCACGTGGAATTATTCCATTTCCGGTACGATGGGCAACTCCTCCTTCACCAACACGATCACATCAATACGTGAGGACGGTTTCACGATGACCGTCGAATTCGACGACCTGACATTAAACCAGGAATGGGCATGTTCACAAGAGGGTCTCCTTGCGCTCCAAATGGGAGGCGGTAATGCCGGTCTTCTCACCACCGGCGATACGCGCCTTGAACTTGCGACACAGAACGCGTCCGGAGTCACCTATCCAAAAGAGATCTCGCCGGGAGACAAATGGACCTACTCCCTCGATTTCACAGGGACGATGGACATCGCCGGGCAATCTGCCGATGTCGTCGGGGACACGCAATCGAACTTCACTGCAATAGGCGTAGAAAGCATTACCGTCCCCGCTGGGACATTCGAAGCGATGAAGATAGAATCGGGGATCACGATCACCATCTCCTCGACCTTCCAGGGGACGACCGTTCCAGTCACCTTTAACGGCACATCCACCTCGTGGATCGCGCCGGGTGTGGGCTGGGTGAAGTCAATTTCCTCAAGCGACTTCGGGGGCGTTACTTCTTCTGAGACAATCGATTTGCAGTGGTATAACATTCCGTGATGAATACTGGTGTCTCATCCTCACAATATATCCCCAAACTCCACGACCAATTTTCCCCCTTCATCATAAAATGACCTTGCGCTGAACGGTGCATTCCCGCGTTTCATGGAATGGATTTTCGTCAACAATACCGGAAAATCTTCCACAACTGGCAACTCTCTAATTTTCTCGTAGGGTATCCACTCCGCCTGTCCCTCAACAGACGGCTTCGGCTCGCCGTCACATTCCCCGCTGAAAATATACAATGCGATTCCTATTTTGCCGGCGTCAACCATGAGCATGCCGCACAACCACAAATCCGCGGCGAGACCGGTCTCTTCGAGCAGTTCACGTTTTGCAGAAGACAAGACATCCTCTCCGCGCTCCACGTGACCGCCAAGTCCGTTGTATTTGTTTGCCCACAGCCGCTTTGTCGGCGCGCCTTTGAGCAATAAATACGATTCCCCGCGCCGTAAAAATATCGCGGTGCGGGGAATGACGGTATATCTATCCTTGCTTACGTCCTGGTCAGATTGAGGCATGTTGGATTATGTAGGGGCGGGTCTGAGACCCGCCCCTACGAAACACAATTACGCCACCGTAATGCTTTCATCCAGATACACATCCTGGATGGTATTCAGTAGTTTCACACCCTCTTCCATCGGCCGCTGGAAGGCTTTGCGCCCGGAGATCAAGCCCGTCCCACCGGCGCGTTTGTTGATCACAGCCGTGGCGGCAGCATCCTGGAAGTCGTTCTTGCCCGAAGCGCCGCCGCTGTTGATCAGTCCTGCGCGCCCCATATAGTTGTTCACCACCTGATAGCGGCACAGGTCAATCGGATGGTCGCTGGTCAATTCGCTGTAGATGCGCTTATCGAGTTTGCCGTAGGATGAGTCGCCGGTGTTCAGGGCGAGATAACCGCCGTTGTTCTCCGGCAGTTTCTGCTTGATGATGTCCGCTTCGATCGTGACGCCGAGATGGTTCGCCTGCCCGGTCAGGTCCGCCGAAACGTGATAGTCCTTGTCCTTTTTGAAGGCGCTGTTGCGGATGTAACACCAAAGGATCGTTCCCATCCCAAGTTCGTGCGCCAATGAGAATGCCTCCGCGATCTCGACGATCTCGCGGTGCGAATCGTCCGAGCCGAAATAGATCGTCGCGCCGACCGCCGCCGCACCCATGTTGTATGCCTGCTCCACCGTCCCAAACAGGATCTGTTCGTAGGCATTGGGATATGTCAGCAGTTCATTGTGGTTGATCTTCACCACGAACGGAATCTTGTGCGCATACTTGCGGGACATCATCCCCAGCACGCCGAATGTCGAGGCGACAGCGTTGCATCCGCCCTCGATGGCGAGTTCGATGATCTTTTCGGGGTCGAAATAATCGGGGTTCTTCGCAAAACTGGCGCCGCCGGAATGCTCGATGCCCTGGTCCACCGGAAGAATGGACAGGTATCCCGTCCCTGCGAGGCGGCCGCTGCGGAATAACCACTGGAGGTTTCCAAGCACGCGATTATTGCGGTCAGACTGGGCATAGATGCGGTCTATAAAGTCACTGCCTGGTAAATGAAGACGTTCTTTCGGGATCTTGGGCGAGTCGAAACCCAGCAGGGATTCAGCCTGGTCGCCCAATAAAGATTGAATATTCTTTGTCATTGTTTTCTCCTGACCTAAGTTAATTATATTTTCGTAGTGAAGTTTGTTTCTTGATTATAACCAGAAAGTACGGCTATAATGGACGACACACACAACGACTTTGTATAAAACGCGTATATCATCGTAGCGCTACGGCGTTACTACCGTTACACATCGACAGGAGGCACCAATGAACGATTTCTTTCAGAAAGTTACCAGCATGCAAGACCCGTTCAAGAAACTGGGTTCGTACATCCCCGGCTTTAGCGGTTATGTGGAACGTCAAAACAGGCGCGACGCGGATAAAATTCTTCGCGATACCGTTGCGCGCCGCTTTGACGAAGAAAGGAAACGCACTTCCAATATGCAGGCGGATATGGCTGGCAACGGCATGATCGAATACGTGGATGATCTGGAAAAAGCCGCCATCCAATTACAAACCTTTATCGACAAGATCAGCACCGCCCCGCGCGGTTACTCCGGTTTGTTTGACGCGGTCAAGATCAACGAAAAGGAACTCGAAGCGATTTACCAATTCGACGCTGCTTTCTTTGACCTTGCCGAACAGGTTTCCCGCGCCAATGACAACGTCGAATCCAGCATGGGCGACGAGGCGGCACTTCCCGCCGCAATCCGTCACCTCATTTCCCTGGCACGACTGGCTGTAGAGACGTACAACAAGCGGTCAGAAGTTGTGACGGGATCGAATTAATAGAACACCGTCATTCTCACGATGAAATTCACAAATTATGTGGCATAACTACATCAACGCGGCTGCCGTCGAAGACGTCCTGAATATATTATCCGAACAGGGGGAACGTGCCCGTATTGTTGCAGGCGGCACCGACCTTCTCCTCGAACTCGAACGCGGTCTTCGCAAAGGCATCGAAACACTGATCGATGTCACGCGCGTCCCTGACCTCGACAAGATAGCGATAGACGAAGAGGACGTCATCCACCTTGGCCCGCTTGTCACCCACAACCACTGCGTAGCCTCAAAACTTATCCTCGAACACGCCTATCCGCTGGCACGCTCAGCTTGGGAGGTCGGCGCGCCGCAAATTCGCAACCGCGGCACCATCGCGGGAAATCTCATCACCGCCTCCCCAGCCAACGACACCATCACCCCGCTCGCCGCGCTCGACGCG
>DNDO01000207.1:47796-60691 GCA_003484265.1 Anaerolineae bacterium | reverse complement strand
ATCTATCCGTTGGCGATTATGTTGCCGGGCGCTTTTGCATTGCGTTTCTTCACTACAGATCGTAAAGCAATGACCGCAGATGCGCCCTCTCTCCCTGAGCGAGTGGATAGTGGTGAGGGCGAAACTATCATTGAACGCCGCTCATTGGTCACTGATTACTACTTACTCATTGCTGCCTTCCTCATCGCCGGCGGTCTCGCCGCATTCATCTCCTTTCGAATCTTCCAGCCATATGCTTTCAATGGAATTTTTCCCAGTGAACAATGGGTTGAGAATATTCAGGAACAGCGCATACAAGCCCAAGGCGACGCCGACCTTCCATG
Organism: Anaerolineae bacterium; assembly: GCA_003484265.1. GTDB lineage: Bacteria > Chloroflexota > Anaerolineae > Anaerolineales > Villigracilaceae > Defluviilinea. The sequence continues at coordinate 60,368 of DNDO01000207.1, read as the reverse complement.
GAACCTGCAATGGGCGCGGCGCAATCATCTCTATTCATTTACAAACTTAACTGCCTGGGGTCTAGGGCTTCCGCTCGGCATCCTTGCGTGGATCGGTTTCCTCTACATGGGTTGGCGTATTATCAAGGGCGAATGGCGTCATGCGCTGCTTTGGGGCTGGACGGCGGCGTACTTCATCTGGCAGTCCTTTCAATTCAATCCCACCATGCGTTATCAGCTTCCCATCTACCCGCTCCTTGCAATGATGGCGGCATGGGTTATCTTCGAAATCCCCAAGCATTCAAAATTACGTATTACCAATTACATCGTTGGCATTATAGGTCTTTCGGTCGTTGCTCTTACCGCCGTCTGGGCATTCGCCTTTCACAGCATCTACCTCCGCGACGAACCGCGCATCGCCGCCTCGCGCTGGATATTCCAGAACGTGCCGGGTCCCATCAATGTGCAGATTCAAAAAATCGGTGACGCAACCTACAACCAGCCGCTGCCTTTCCCCACTGGTGGATTCATTCAGGTAGACGTTCCCTACGACACAACCTTCATTGCACAATCGGATGGGATCGTTGACGCGGTCACACTTGCGCATGCCGCCAACACACTCGCTTCTCCCTCGACTGTCAGCCTGATCCTGTCCGATACGCCGGGTCCAACAACCGATCAGGCGCTTGCTGCTGCCTCACTGACAGCAGACTTCTCCACTACGGACGACTTGCGCGGCGACTCATATACCCTCAAATTCGATAATCCCATCCCCGTCACGAAGGGAACGCAATACTACCTCCGCTTTGAAGTGGACTCGGGGTCGCTTGTCATCAACGGTTCAGCCGTCGTCAACGAAACGGACTACGACTACGGGCTCCCCTTCCGCATCGACGGCTATGATGCCTTTGGTGGAATCTATCGCGGCGACCTCAACCTTCAAGTCTATTGGGACGATAACGCGGAAAAACTAGAACGCTTCGTATCCACGCTAGACCAGGCTGATTACATCTTCATTCCCACCAATCACCAGTACGCGCAGATCACGCGCCTGCCGGAACGGTATCCGCTCACGACTTTGTATTACCGCGAACTGATGGGATGTCCCATCGGCGCAAACATCATCCGGTGTTACTACGAAGCGGAACCGGGCGATCACGAAGGCAGGCTCGGCTTTGACCTCGTTGCAGTCTTTAAAACCTACCCAATGCTTGGGAACATCGTTATCAACGACCAATACGCGGAGGAAGCGTTCACGTTTTACGATCATCCGAAAGTATTGATCTTCAAGAAAGGCGATAATTTCAACGCGGAACAGGTCCGTTCCGCCTTAAGTGTAGTAGACCTCAGCAAGGTTGTCCGTCTCACACCGCGTCAGTTTGACGAATATGCCAGTTTGCTATTGCCGTTGGACACGCTCGCAAAGCAGCGCACTGGCGGGACGTGGTCTCAACTCTTCGATTACGATTGGTTACAAAACCAATATCCAATTCTCGGTCTGGTCGTCTGGTATCTCTTCATCTTTATTCTTGGGCTGGCAGTCTATCCATTGATCCGCCTTGCCATGCCCGGGCTTGGCGATAAAGGGTATCCCCTCAGCCGTGCGTTGGGATTGGTCATTCTCGGATACCTCTCGTGGATCGGCGGTTCACTGGGGATTCCCTACACGCGCACGACAATCGCAATTGTCTTCGGCGGGATTCTTATCACAGGCGCCGTGATTGGTTATATCCAGCGCGAGGAATTGCGCGAAGAATGGCAGACAAAACGCAAATACTTCCTGATGATCGAAGGACTCTTCCTCATCTTCTTCGTCATTGACCTGCTTATCCGTCTTGGGAACTCCGATCTCTGGCACCCCGCCAAAGGCGGCGAGCGCCCGATGGACTTCTCCTATTTCAACGCGGTCATCAAGAGCACATCCTTTCCGCCCTATGATCCCTGGTTCGCCGGCGGATATATCAACTACTATTATTATGGATTCCTGTTGGTCGGCACGCCGGTCAAATTACTCGGTATCGTCCCATCCATTGCTTATAACTTTATCCTGCCGACGTTGTTTGCATTCGTTGGTGTTTCCGCCTTTTCGATTGGATGGAATATTATCGGGAACCATAAATCGAAAGCGGATGACGATCAATTTTCGATCTTTGACCTTCGACCCATTGCCGGCATTTCCGCCGCTTTCCTCACGATATTGCTCGGCAACCTCGGCACGATCCAACTCATTTACCAAAAGATGCAGCAACTTGGAGCGGAAGGGTTGTTCAGTTGGGAGTCGACATTCGTCCAGCGTCTGATGTGGGCATTCAACGGCATCTTGATTACCATCAAAGGCGGCTCGCTTCCCATCGGATACGGAGACTGGTATTGGAACCCAAGCCGCGTCATTCCGCCCGGACCTGATAATTCGATCACTGAATTCCCGCTATTTACTTTTCTCTACAGCGACCTGCACGCGCATATGATCGTCATGCCGCTGGCATTGCTCGCGATCAGTTGGGCGCTGTCTGTGTTGACGGCGCACGCGAAGTGGAAGAATCAGGCGTCGACTTTATTGGGAATCGTGATCGGCGGTCTGATCGTCGGCGCGGCGTATCCCACCAACCTATCCGACTCGTATACATATCTATTGATCTGCATGATCGCGTTGGGATATTCCGTTTTTAGGTATGCTGATGCAACCCTTGTCAAACGTACCGTGTTGACAGTGGGATATGTTGCCGCGCTATACCTCCTTTCGCGGTTCATGTATGAGCCGTATCGCATCTGGTACAGCCAGGCATATAGCGCGCTTGATCCATGGAAGGGACCGTTCACGCCTATCCCGTCTTATCTCACGATGTGGCTGGTGTTCCTGTTCATTGTCGCATCATGGATGACATGGGAAACGCGCGAATGGATGCGGCTTACGCCGTTATCGGCATTGAAAAAACTCAAGCCCTATCAACTATTGATCGAAGGCGCGCTGGTGACGTTGGTGATCGCCCTGCTGGCTTTGCAATTCAATCAATCGGGTACAGACTATGGCGGGTTGCACATCGCATGGATCGCCCTTCCGCTTGCGGCGTGGGCGGGCGTTTTATTGTTGAACCCGCATTTGACCGATGCAAAACGGTTTGCGTTGTTCCTTATCGGCACGGCGATGTTCATTACGATTATGGTGGAAGTGGTCACCGTGGTCGGCGATATCGGACGGCAGAACACCATCTTCAAATTTTATTTGCAGGCGTGGTTGATGCTGGCTCCGGTCTCAGGCGCAGTGCTGGCATGGACATTGCCTGCCTTCTTCAGGTGGCTTCCGGGCTGGCGCATATTCTGGCAAAGCGCGATGATCGTATTGATCTCCGGCGCGGCGATGTTCACCGTAACCGGAGTGAACGGAAAAATAAACGACCGCTGGATCATCGAAGCGCCGCGTTCGCTCGACTCGATGGCGTTCATGGAATATGCCCACTACGATGACTTCGGTCAACGCCTCGACCTGAGCGAGGACTATAATGCCATCCGCTGGATGCAGGATAACGTGCAGGGATCGCCGGTCATCGTCGAAGCGAATTGCCCCGAATATCGCTGGTGTACGCGCTTCACGATCTATACCGGTTTACCTGGCGTTGTCGGGTGGAACTGGCATCAGCGGCAGCAGCGCGTCTTCACATCCATTCAAGTGCAGGACCGGGTCAATGAAGTGGGCGACTTCTACAACAGTATTGGTATCAAGTTCGCGCGAGATTTCCTCAAAACATATGATGTGAAATATATTATCGTCGGTCAGCTGGAACGCGCCGCATACGACGCTGAAGGACTTGCAAAGTTCAAACAGTTCGATGGCGTATACTGGCGTTCTGTCTATCGCGATGGACAAACGGTCATCTATGAAGTGATGCCGTGAATATTCCCTCACCCCAACCCTTCCCGAAGGGAAATGGGATAGACTCTCTTCTCCCTCTGGGGGAAGGGTTGGGTATGAGGGCAAGGAGTAACCATGATCTTCCATATTACAACTCGTACCGCGTGGGATGAAGCGCAGGCGAAGGGCGAGTACACCGCGGAAAGCCTCGCAACCGAAGGCTTCATCCATTGCTCGACTCTTGCGCAGGTCTTGCCGGTAGCGGATAATTTCTACAAGGGGCAGAGCGACCTCGTCCTCCTCATGATTGAACCCACGCTTCTTTCCCCGACTTTAAAATGGGAAGCACCTTCCGGCGGGACACCACCCCCTGGCGTCCCCGAAGGAGACCCGTTCCCGCACGTTTACGGACCCATCAACCTGAATGCGGTTGTAAGCGCGCTTGACTTCATCCGTGACGCGAACGATGATTGGGTCATGCCTTCGGTATGAGTCCCGGACTCAAGATTCGGGCGGCGCGGGCGGAAGATGCGGCATTTGTCGCTTTGTTGATCTATCTCTCGATGGACAGCCTCGCCGATCATTTATTCAATCAGGAGCCGGGAAGCATGCAAGCCTTGTTGGAGAAACTGGTCGCACGTAATGCCGGCAGGTTCGGCTACAAACATGCATTCGTGGCAGAGGTGGATGGTCAAAAGGCGGGTTTGCTCGTTGCAGTTCAAGGCGTGGATTTGAACCGTCTTGCCCTTGCAACGATCCCGCACCTTATCGCTGTGCTCGGGCTGACGCGTGCCATTGGCATAATCTGGCGCACTGTCAAATTGCCGGGCGAAAGGGAGGCGGAAAACGACGAGCTGTATATCAGCAACATCGGAGTTCTCCCCTCCATGCAGGGACAATCACTAGGCTCGCAATTGCTGGCATACGCCGAGGGTCTTGCACTCGAACATCGTTTGATGAAATGCTCGCTGATCGTAGGATGGCACAACACCGACGCGCGCCGTCTCTATGAAAGGGTCGGCTATCGGGTCGTGGAAACCGTGAAGGATGAAAAAGAAGATCATGGATATTATCGAATGGTCAAGGCTTTATAACGCATGACGGCATTTATCTCCTGGTACATTCTCATCACACTGCTCGGCTGGTTGACATTCCCGCTGGCTTATCGGCTCTTCCCTTCGCTGGCAGACCGGGGATACGCGCTCTCCCGCGCGTTCGGCTTGATGTTGTGGGGTTACGTCTTCTGGTTGTTCGCCAATTTCGGTATCGCTCAGAACGACATGGGCGGTCTGTTGCTCGGTTTGATGGTCGTAGGCGGCTTGAGCGCGTGGATGTTCATAAATCGCAGATCGGAAATCGGGAATTGGATCGGCGAGAATCGCCGGCTCATAATCACCACCGAGCTGCTCTTTCTCATCGCGTTTGGTCTTTTCGCTTTCTTCCGCGCGGCGAACCCAGAGATCGTCGGTACCGAAAAACCGATGGAGTTGATGTTCATCAACGGTATCATAAACTCGCCTGCATTCCCGCCGCGCGACTTGTGGCTTTCAGGTTATTCGATCTCCTATTATTACTTTGGCTACGTGATGACCGCCATGCTGGCAAAGTTCACCGGCGTACCTGCGACGATGGCGTTCAACTTGATGCTCTCGTTGATTTTTGGTCTGTCGGCTGTCGGTGCGTACGGGGTGTTATATAACCTTTTGGCGGCTCGACAAACACCTGACCTCGAAGGTCGATCATCAATCGTAACTTCCCTCCTTGCTCCTCTCTTTCTCCTCATTATCTCCAACGCCGAAGGTTTCCTCGAGGTCCTTCACGCACGCGGATGGCTTTGGAGGGACGGACAGAACTTTTGGACGTGGCTCAACATCCCTGAACTGCGCGATGCGCCACCGCAAACCGCGCAATGGATTCCCGACCGTTACTGGTGGTGGTGGCGCGCCTCGCGTGTGGTGCAGGATTACGATCTGCTCAACAATCCGCTGGAAGCCATAGACGAATTCCCGGCTTTTTCATTTTTACTCGGCGATCTGCATCCGCACGTATTGGCGATCCCGTTCTTTTTGCTGGCAATCGCCTTTGCGTTGAACTTATTTCTTGGCGGCTTTCGCGGAAAGATCGATCTATACGTTGGTCAATTGCACATCAGCAATACAGGATTCTTGCTCGCGGCGTTCATGCTCGGAGGGATGGCATTTCTCAACACGTGGGACATCCTGCCGGTTGCGGCACTGGTCGTTTTCAGCTATGTATTGGTGCGGGTGCGGGAGGCAGGCTGGGGCCGGGAAAGAATCGAGGATGCCGCGTTGTTTGGTGTCCCTCTGGTTGCCGCCGCGTACATCCTGTACCTCCCGTTCTTCATCGGATTTGATTCGCAGGCGGGCGGCATCGTCCCGAACTTCATGTATGTGACGCGCGGCGCGCATCTATGGGTGATGTGGGGCGTGCTGTTCATCCCGATATTTGCGCTCATCGTTCATTTGATGCGCGAAAGGACACCCGCGAATTGGCACAGTGGATGGCTGACGGCGTTGGGTATTGTGACACTGCTCCTTGCCATGATGCTGGCGATTGGTATTCTCGCATATCGATTGCGACCCGAGGACATCCTGCCGGTACTTGAGAGGCAACAGCGTGATGCGAATGCGTTCCTTGCGGACAGCATGTTGCGCAGGCTGGCTCATATCGGCAGTTTGATCACTCTGCTTGCACTACTGATCCCAGCGCTGTCTTTTATATTTGCAAGGCGTTCATCATCCGGCGAAGAACCGGTTTTCGACGCACAACCGACCTCGTTCATCTTATTGTTCGTTGCCCTCGGAACCCTGCTTATCCTCGGACCCGACTTCCTTTATCTTCAGGATAACTTCGGATACCGCATCAATACAATCTTCAAGTTCTATTATCAGGCATGGATATTTTTGAGCCTCGCCTCCGCCTACGGGACTGCTGTCCTGCTAAAGAATTTACGGGGCGCTGCGAACAGCGTTTTCAACGTTATCTTTGTCGTTGTCTTGATCGTCGGCTTGACCTACCCCGTCCTTGGGTTTTACACAAAGGCCAATCAGTTCAAGCCCCCATTTGGCTTCACGCTCGATGACTTCGACCGCGTACAACGCGAGAATCCCGGTGAAGCTGCGGCGATCCGGTTTTTGCAGTCCGCGCCGGATGGGAACATCATAGAAGCGACTGGTAATCCATACTCCGCTGTCGGACGCATTTCAATATACAGCGGGCTTCCCACAATTTTGGGCTGGGGCAATCACGAAGGTCAATGGCGCAGTTCCGATTTTCAGGGGCTTCTCAACCAGCGCCGGCAGGATATTGAGATCCTTTATTCGACACCAGACTGGCAGACAGCGCAAGCCCTCCTTGACCAGTACAACGTCCGCTATGTTGTGGTCGGCAATTTGGAACGATCCTCCTACCGCGTGAATGAGGAGAAGTTCACTATTTTTCTTTCGCCAGTCTTCCAGCAGGGAACCATTACGATCTATGAAGTGCCATAATCATCCGGCATTGCGAGCGATAGCGAAACAATCTCCATATGTGAAAACGAGATTGCTTCGACGGACGAACGCCGTCTCGCAATGACGTGATAGACAGAGTAAAATAACATTATGAACTCCTCCCGCATCAAAAACGAAGGCTGGCTGTACTGGCTGGCTTTTCTTATTGCCCTCGCCTTCCGCCTCATCCAACTCGGGGCGGCTCCGCTCACCGACTCGGAATCGCAATTCGCATTACAAGCCCTGCACATCGCACAGGGGAACGATACGCTTCTCGGTCCCCAGCCTGCCTATATCCTCTTCACAAGCATACTCTTCCTCGTCATCGAAAGCGCGAACTTCATGGCGCGATTCATCCCCGCCATTGTAGGGAGCCTGATTGTCTTCACACCCTGGTACTTCCGCGACAAGCTCAAACACCGCCCCGCGCTCATCCTCGCTTTGCTCTTTGCCGTCGATCCAGGGCTGGTTGCCCTCGCGCGCCAGGCAAACGGGACGATCCTTGCCCTGACCTTCCTCCTGTTCGCATGGGGGATGTGGCGGAATGGACGAATCGTTCCGGGCGGTATCTTCGCCGGTCTCGCGCTTCTATCCGGACCTTCGATCTGGTCCGGCTTACTGATGCTTGGTCTCACCTCGATCATTCTACGAATGACGGGTTCAAAACTGGGGCAGCCCTTGGTTCCCAATCTCCAATTGACTTCTCCTGAAAACCGCCCGGCTATTATTTCTCTGTTCGCAACCCTCCTCCTCGGCGGCACGCTCTTCCTCACCACTCCAAACGGACTGAGCTCGTTGTTCAGCTCACTGCCTGCCTACCTCAGCGGGTGGACTTCGCTGTCCGTGTTCAGCCCGGGGCGGATGTTGACCGCATTCATTGGATATGAACCGCTTGGTATTTTTCTCGCGGTCTTCGCCCTCATCCGCGGATACCGCATCAGAAGCGCGCGTATAACCCGCCTTAGCATCTGGCTGGGCGTTTCATTGCTCCTCTCGGTTTTTTACCGCCAGACGAGCGAACTCGTTTGGGTTATCGTGCCGTTGCTTATCCTCGCCGCAGGGGAACTCGCGCGCAGTTTCGATGTCTATCCAGAGGAACGCATGGAGATCGGTTTGGTCGCCGGTGCAGTCATCATCCTATTGATATATATCTGGTTCAACGTTTCCAACATTGGGCTTAACCCATTCGAGCAGATTAACACAACAGCCATTCCGGTATTTGGCACGGTGTTCGAGCTTCCTTTTGGCGCGAGGTACGTGATACTTTTCGGCGCGGCATTGATCCTCGTTGTATGTGTCAATCTTGTCGCGTTCGGCTGGTCTCCGCGGACAGCCCGGCTTGGAACTACCTGGTCGTTCTCGCTGTTCCTCGGCGTGTATACACTTGCGTCCGCCTGGGGCGCAAGCGGACTTCGCACGCCGGGCGGGGTTGAGCTATGGAGGTCCGACCAGCCGCCGGTACATGCGGACCTGCTTTTGTCGTCCGTGAACGACATCTCGCGTTTCAGCCTGGGGCATGTAGAGTCTCAACCGGTGGCGGTACTGGGAATAAACTCTCCCGCTCTCCAATGGGTGTTGCGGAACCATGATGTGAAAACCATCAGCGTGCTTGATCCGCTGGACGCGCCGCCGATCATCATCACACCGTTGATGAACGAACTCGGACTGCCCTCCGCTTATCGCGGACAGGACTTCACTTGGAGACAGTCGCCGGTGTGGGATAATCTCCGGGGACAAGATTGGGTGAAGTGGCTTGTTTACCGCCAATTGCCGGGCGAAAATGAAACGATCATCCTTTGGGCGCGCGACGATCTGTTCCCTGATGCGCGTGAGAAACAACAACCTTAATTGTAGGGGCGATGTACTCTCGCCCTATTATATGGAAACGTAAAATTGGGCGGGGAGATCCCGCCGCTACGGAATTAATGAAAACATAAATGCCAACTAAAACACCACCCTCCATTATTGCCATAGACGGTCCCGCCGCGTCGGGAAAATCGACGCTTGGGTTGAAACTTGCAAACGAGCTCGGGTATCTATTCTTCGATACCGGCGTGATGTACCGCGCCGTCACGTGGATCGCGTTGGACCATCATATCGACATCATGAATGAAAAAGCGGTTACGGCGTTAGCGGAAAATTCGCCGATCGATGTGGTGCCCGCCTCAAAGTCGGATGGACGCGGGTGCGATGTCCTCGTGGCGGGCAGGGATATTACGTGGGAAACGCGACTGCCTGAGGTGGATGCGAATGTGTCCGTCGTATCCGCCTATGCCGGCGTGCGGGCGGCGTTGAGTCAACAGCAGAGGCGCATCGGTCAGCGCGGCGAGGTTGTGATGGTGGGTCGTGATATCGGCACGGTGGTTTTGCCTGAAGCCGACCTGAAGGTTTACCTGGATGCCACCGCCGAGGAACGCGCGAAGCGGCGCTTCGACGAGTTGACCGCACGGGGCGCAAAGGTGGACTACGATGACATTCTTGCCAAAGTATCCGAACGCGACCGCATCGACTCGACCCGCGACATTGCCCCATTGAAAGCGGCAGACGACGCGGTGGTGGTCGATTCGAACATATTGAATGTGGATGAGGTGTTCGAGCGGGTGTTGAATTTGTGCAAATGAGCGAAGCGTATCGTGTTCCGTTGAAGTTCAAGGTCAGCCGTCCGATATTGAAGGCGGTTGTGCGGGGGATTTATCATGTATTGGCGCAGGTAAAGATCGTTGGAAAAGAAAATGTTCCGTATGGCAGGCCGTATGTGGTTGCGATGAACCACGTCTCGATCTTCGACCCTCCCTTTGCGGCGGCGTTCTGGCCCGAGTTCATGGAGATCATCGGTGCGGCGGATGTGTTCGAGAAGCCCGGTCAGGGACAGTTACTGCGAGCCTATGGCGTGATCCCAGTCCATCGCGGCGACTATGACCGTTCGCTTCTGACGCGGATCATTTCGATCATCAAGTCAGGCTATCCGTTGTTGATCGCGCCGGAGGGCGGGCGCTCGCACGTCACTGCCATGCGGAGGGCGAAACCGGGCGTTGCATATATCATCGAGAAAACGGATGTGCCGGTGCTGCCGCTGGGTCTGGTTGGGACAACCGAGGATTTTTGGAGGAGGGCCCGGCGCGGCGACAGACCCACGCTCGAGATGCGCATCGGCAAGCCCATCATGCTTCCGCAGATCACCACCAAAGGCACGGACAAACACGAGGCGCGACAGGCAAGCGCAGACCTTATCATGAACCATATTGCCGGGTTACTGCCGGAAGAATATCGCGGTGTGTATGCAGACTCAGCCATCCCCCGAACCTAAACCCGTTACTGATTGGTGGAGGCCAGACCTGGTCGCGTTGCCGGAGTTGACCCTTGCGCGCAAACTCTTCCGCGTCTTTGGGCGCGGACTGGCGAAACTGACGACCCTGGTCACGATGAGCGCAACCGTAAGCGGGATCGAAAACTTCCCCAGGCGCGGACCTGCCCTCGTCGTAATCAACCATCTCGGCGATGCAGATGTTGTCCTGCTTGCCGCCTCCATTCCGATCACCATTGATGGGATGGGCAAGATCGAGTTGAACGAACATTGGCTGGTGGGACCGATCTTCCGGGCGTACGGGGTCATCTACGTTCATCGCGGCAGGCCGGACCGTAAAGCGATCCGCGCAGCGCTCGAAGGATTGTCTCAGGGACGCTTGATCGCCCTCGCGCCGGAAGGACGGCAATCGGTGCAGGGCGGACTGGAAGAGGGGACCGAAGGCGCAGCGTTCCTCGCCATGAAGACCGGCGCGCTGATCGTTCCCGTGGCGATGACAGGGACGGAGAATGAGAATATCTACAATCGCAAATGGTGGAAGCGCGCGCGCGTGACGCTCGCTGTGGGGAAACCGTTTTACTTGCAGGAAAACAACGACCGCCAGCTCATGCTCCGCGAGGGAACAAAACAGATCATGGCGTCGCTGGCGGAACTTTTGCCGGAGTCGTATCGGGGGAGATTTAGGCAAATGATCTGACAGTCGCCTTTAGAGTGACTGTCAGTTTTTAAATGCCCTTCGTAAGGGGTGGATTTGGAATATTCATCGCTATCATGGAATATATACAACACAATAATGAAGTGGGGATTTTAATTTTATGCCAGCCACTTTTCGAGGAAGGGACGCAGGGAATTTAGATCGAATTGCAAGGCATTCTCCCAGCAATGGATCTCGGTCATCCCCAGGCCCGGCACAGCGGTTGGGTTCAGCTTGTGAATCAGAAACGTACCCGTCTCTTCAGCAATTTTCATATGACGTTCGGTCATTCGTTCTGGATCACCCTGCACATATAGTTGAAAGATATTGACATGCGGCGGATTGGGATTAACGGTTAATTGATCGAATTCTGAAAGGATGGCAGCGACCTGTCTCGTGCGTTCGACCCAACTGTCGATTTGCGGTAGGACGCGCTGCATCCCCAGACGGCCGGATGCTACATAAGGCCCCTGGGTAAATAGGCGACCGCCGTATCGGACCTGCCATAGCTTTGCCTCTTGGATGAAATCTTCCGCTCCAAGCAGCATCGCGCCGCATAATCCACCCAAATCCTTGTAAAAAGAGACGTATACACTGTCGAACAAACCGCCGATCTGTCGATACTCTTTATTGTAAAAATGTTTACACTGCCAGATTCGTGCGCCATCTAAATGAAAAGGTATATTGTTTTCCAGTGCCCAGTCATGGATCGCGATTAATTCATCCCATTCAGGGAGTTGACCGCCCAGAGGACGATAAGGCAGTTCCAGCAAAACTGCCCCCGGCTTTTTCCCGAGGCTTTGGAAATCCTTCAGCGTAAGCATTCGGTTTCCAAGAATCTCGGGGGTGTCAAACTGAAGGCGTTTGAGACCGTGGAGGAATTGATAGCTAAACTGCTCGGCAAATTCCGGGTGTGCGGTGGGATGCATGGCAATGGTTAGATTATTGGAGCGTTCGCACCAGATACGGAGAGCGATTTGTTGTGCCATCGTGCCGCTGGGCAGGAAAACCGCTGATGGCTTGCCGAACATCTCTGCTACTTCCTTCTCAAAAGCAGACAGGTAATCACCTTCGCCATACCTGTCCAGTGCCTCGGAGCCATCCAATCCCTCTGCCAGTTCCTCAAAAACATCTTTCATCATTCGTTTGGGTCCGTGACCGGGAAGCACATTTTCACAATGTGCATATAGCTCATCAACCTTACTCATTTCATTCTCCTTAGTACTAAAATCA
>DNDO01000207.1:46288-47533 GCA_003484265.1 Anaerolineae bacterium | reverse complement strand
GCTGTTCATCTCGTCTACACGAGGACACTCAATTATTTTGATTCCAGAATTATAGAACTTCTACCTCGAAAACACAACAATTGCACCGACTACCTGCCCGCCCAATTTAAAATAGCCCTTCGGAATTCTCAATTCACATCTAACCCTCGCCAGATTAACGCTATAATCCTCGTCATGCAGTTTCTCGTGTCACTGTTGACCAATCTAGCGTATTTGAATCCGATTCCATTGGCAGGGTGGCTGGTGTGGGTTGGGCTGGCGGGACTGCTGGGGGTGGCGCTTTATAACTGGCGAAAATACCAAACAAAATGGAATAGGCGGACGTGGGGAACCTTCGGCGTTCTCCTCCTTGCAACGATTGCAGGGGCGTTGTTCCTTGGGCTGGAGTATTCAACCGTCCCGGCTTTGCCTGCGCCAGGGTTGCCCGAGGAACCGCCCGGCTCGACAATGATGATCATCTCTGCCGTGCCGTGGGTGTTGGCGGGCGGCTGGCTGGGTCCGCTCGCGGCAGCTGTGTTGGGCATGGTTAGCGGGTTACTGCGCGGAGTGTGGGATACGCACAGCCTGTTCACGGTGCTCGATCTCGGACTGATGGGCGCGTTGTTCGCAGTCTCTGCCCGACAGAGATACCGCACGCCTTTTTATCGTCTACTGCGACAGCCATTGGTGAGCGCGCTCAGCCTCGTGATTGTGCACGTCGTCATATTCGTGTTTAGCGCGTTCTTTTCCGCATCCTCTCTCGTATCGGTGACGGAACGGTTGGATTATGCGGTCAGTAACGCCGGGGTTGTTGGTTTTACCTTTGGGGTTGAGATGCTCCTCGCCGGGTTGGTGGCGCAGATCTTTGCCATTGCCTACCCTGTCCAGTGGGGCGGACTTGGTTCTTTACAGCCCTCGCCCGCTGAAAAAAGCATCGAGACTCGGTTCGTGTCCGGCACCGGCACGATCATATCCATTTTGCTTGTCACCCTCCTTGTCGGCGACTGGATCATTGCCGGTAACGCCGCGCGCGGTTTACTGGAGGAGCGGCTTGAGAGCGTGGCGCAAGTCGGCTCACAAAGTATTCCATTTTTCCTCGAAGCAGGGCAGAACCTCGCGAGTCAGATCGCGTCAAGTCCAGAATTGAACGGGACAACTGAGTCCGATCTTTCCGAACTGCTTGGTCGGCAGATACAGTCCGTTCCGTATTTCAATCAATTGATCATTTACGATTTGGGATCGAATGTACCGCTGGCTAACTATCCA
>DNDO01000207.1:38271-46043 GCA_003484265.1 Anaerolineae bacterium | reverse complement strand
CACAGGGTGTGCCGAACCAGATGTATTCCATCCCTCCCGAAACGAGCGGCGGTTCGGCGCGGATTGCGTTCCTTGCTGTTTTTCCCGACTCGAGTCGTGTGTTGATCGCGCGCACCGATCTGCAAACGAATCCATACATGCGCTCGATGGTCAACAGTTTGAACAGCCTTGGAGAGTTGAATGGCGCAGGGATGTTGATAGACGAGCAGGGCTTTGTTATTTATCATCCACAGTCCGCATTTGTGTTGACGGAATATCTTGGCATGAGACCCGACCAGCCGGGCTTCCACCAGGAAACCGCCTCGAACGGGACCCGCCAACTGATCTATTACGAACCGGTACCCGGGCATCCCTGGGCAATCGTTCTCACTGTCCCCGCACAGGAGACACAGCAGATCGCCATCGAGATCGCACTGCCCATTTCTGTGATGATCATTCTGCTTGGGTTGTTCGCGTTGGTTTCATTGCGGTTAAGCCTGCGCGCGGTTACCGGTTCCCTGCAGGGTCTTGCGACAGAGGCGAAGCATATCGCCACCGGCAAACTCGACCGGCCTCTTCAAGCGGCGGGTGTGGATGAGGTCGGTGAATTACGCGTCGCTTTCGAGCAGATGCGCGTCAGCCTGCAGGGGCGCCTCGATGAACTTAACCGATTGCTGGTTGCCAGTCAGGGGGTTGCCTCCACGCTCGAACTCGATGATGCGCTCGGTGCGATCCTCGAAGCCGTTGTGGATAGCGGAGCAAGCGCGGCGCACATCGTCCTTGTGCGCGACATGATCCCCGGTCTGGTTGAAATCCCCTTCCGTTATTCGAGCGGGCCTGAGAAGGATTCTTATGTTCATCTCGATCAGCAGATACTGGCGCTGACCGAGAAAAAAGAGAGGCTCGTCATGGCGGCTCTCACGCGGACCCGCGATCTGGACCTCGACCCGGAACTTCCCCACCCTGAATCATTATCGGCGGTTGCGTTGCGGCACGAGAACCGTTACTTCGGCGTGTTGTGGGCGGCGTATAAAAAGCAACGCGTCTTCGCAGAATCAGATATCCGTTTTATTACCACGCTGGCAAGCCAGGCGGCGCTGGCGGTTGCGAACATCAGGTTATTTCTCGCGGTGGAAGCAAGCCGCCGTCAGTTGGAAACGATTCTTAACTCCACACCAGACCCGGTCCTGGTCACCGACGCATCCAACCGCTTGATACTGGCGAACCCGGCTGCGAGTCAACTTTTTGGCATGACGATTCACCGCGGCGAACGACAGGATCTGCAACAAACGATTCAGATCAAGCCGTTGTACGACCTGCTCCAATCCTCCTCCGAGAATGGGCGCACAACTGAGATCATCATGCCGAACGGAAAGACCTATCTCGCCACCGCCTCCGCCATGCTAGCCGACGACAGCACAGTGGGGCGCGTATGCATTATGCGCGATGTATCGCAGCTTAAAGAGATAGACACCTTGAAATCTGAATTCGTCTCCACGGTGAGCCACGACCTGCGTTCGCCGCTTACGTTGATGCGCGGGTATGCGACCATGCTTGAATTGGCGGGCGACCTGAACGACCAGCAGAAGAATTATGCAAAGATGATCGTGCAGGGCGTGGACAACATGGCGAAGCTCGTCAATAACCTGCTCGACCTCGGGCGCATCGAATTCGGCGTCGGCTTGCAGGTGGAAAGCGTGCCTGTGCTGAATATTATCGAACGCGTAACCGGCGGATTGCAAATGCTCGCCAGGGAAAAGGAAATCTCGTTGTCTGTGGAGATTCCCAAGGACATGCCTCACGCTGTGGAGGCGGACCAGGCGTTATTGCACCAGGCTGTTTATAACCTTGTCGAGAATGCCATCAAGTACACGCGCAAAAGCGGCGATGTTACAGTGCAACTGCTGCCGTCCGACTCTACGCTCACGTTTGCAGTTCAAGACAGCGGCATCGGCATCCCCAAGGATGATATGAAGCGGTTGTTCGAGAAGTTCTATCGCGGCACGAACCGCGAAGCATTGTCGCAGCGCGGCACCGGGTTGGGGCTTGCGATCGTCAAGTCCATCGCGGAACGTCACGGCGGCAGGGTATGGGCGGAGAGTGAGCTGGGGAAGGGGAGTAAATTCTTTTTGCTCGTTCCCCTTACACAATCGAAAGACTCCGCGGGGTAGTTCTTAACCGGCGTATAATAAGCCCCCCTGCCTTTTTGGCAGATACTTTATTTATATTGCTGAATATTATGTGTCATAATGATCAACCCTGAAGACAATCAGGATACTTCTTTCATCCACCGCACCGCGGAAAAACCAACCGCCAATATCAGCCATTACCTTTTGGGACGCCCCCTGCCAACCGCAGACGCCGCTCATGAAACCATCGGTAAAGCGGTTGGTTTGGCTGTCTTTGCCTCAGACGCTTTATCCTCCACAGCCTATGCCACACAGGAAATCCTCGTCATCCTTGCCGCGGCAGGGACGATAGCTTTTGGGTACGTTTTCCCGATCTCCCTTGTTATTGTCGTATTGCTTGGCATTGTTGTCATGTCCTACGAACAGATCGTTCACACGTACCCGCAGGGCGGCGGCGCGTATATTGTTGCGTCCGATAACCTGGGTCAGTTCCCGGGGCTGATCGCTGGCGCGGCGTTATTGATCGAGTACTTCCTGACTGTGTCCGTATCTGTTTCGGCAGGGGTTGCCCAGATCGTTTCGGCGTATCCTGAGTTATTCAATTACAGAGTGGCGATTGCCCTCGTTTGTGTAGCTTTGATAACGATCATCAACCTGCGAGGTGTGCGGGAATCGGGGATGGCATTCGCCATCCCGAGTTTCTTCTTTATTATCATTATGTTTATTACGATCGGGACAGGTCTGTTCCGCATGGTTACCGGTACGCTTGGAACAGTGATAGACCCGCCGCATATTAATTTTCATGGTGAAGCGCTGGACGGCATAACCGCCTTCCTTCTCCTGCACGCATTTTCCAGCGGTACCGCAGCCTTGACCGGCGTGGAGGCGATCTCGAACGGCATCACTGCCTTCAAGGAACCGCGCAGCCGCAACGCAGGCATCACTCTGATATGGATGTCGCTTATCCTTGGTTCGCTGTTCGTTGGGATATCCTTTCTCGCACATCAGATCGTGGCTGTACCATCAGAAACAGAGACAGTTATTTCCCAGGTTGCACGAACTATATTCAATGGGCAGGGTCTCATGTACCTATTCGTCATCGCGGGTACAACGGTCATCCTGATCCTTGCCGCGAACACATCCTTCGCCGGGTTCCCGCGCTTAAGCGCCATGCTTGCCAAAGATGGTTTCATGCCCCGTCAATTAACCTATCGCGGAAGCCGCCTTGTATATTCCTACGGTATTGTTGCGCTGGCGGTCATTGCCGGAATTCAGATCGTCATCTTCCAGGCAAGCGTCACGCGGCTCATCCCACTTTATGCCATCGGTGTTTTTCTGTCATTCACTCTCGCACAGGGAGGCATGGCATGGCGTTGGTGGCGCTCCGGCAGGCTTGACCCGAATGAAAAACGCTCCGGTCATTCCACTCGGCTTCATTACGACAAACGCTGGTTCATTAAGATGTCTGCCAACGGGTTTGGGGCTTTCTGCACCTTTGTTGTGTTGTGTGTGTTCGCCGTAACAAAATTCCGAGACGGCGCGTGGATCGTTATCATCCTCCTGCCGATGTTGATCGGTATCTTCCTGTGGATCAAAAAACATTACTCCGGTCTGGCAGATAACCTTTCGTTGGAAAACTATGGCGAACCGCCTCCTTATAATGTCCGCCATCGCGTGCTAGTCCCAATGAGCAACGTGCATCAGGGAACGCTTGCCGCCCTTCGTTATGCGCGCATGTTGTCGGACGATGTAACAGCCGTCCACATCTCGATGGAACCGGAAGATACGGAAAAGGTCCGTGAAAAGTGGGAAACGTGGGGACGCGGCACCCGCCTCGTCATCGTGGATTCTCCGTACCGCCTCTTTCTGGAACCGTTGCTGAACTACATCAATGACATTTTATCCAGCCGACAGCCCAACGAAACAATTACGATCATTGTGCCGCACTTTGTCCCCGCCATGCGCGCGCATAATGCGCTCCATATGCAGACGGCTGAAATGCTTCGCCGCGAACTGCTTGCCACGCCCGGTGTGGTCATCACCGAAGTGCCATATCAGGTTCTTTAGTCGAATCCGTTTTCAGGATTTGTACTATAATCGTCGTCGCTCCTCGCAGATCGCGGGGGTGTCTTTTTGTAAACAAGAAATAAAAACATGTTAACCCCTGATAACAAACAAACTGAAATCATGCAGCGGCAGAGTGACTACCGGCCGCCGCGCTCCTTAAGTCACTGGTTTATCGGGCGTCCCCTGCCGACTGCCGATGCCGCGCATGAAACAATTGGCAAATCCGTTGGGTTGGCAGTATTCGCCTCGGACGCATTATCCTCTACCGCTTACGCTACGCAAGAGATACTCGTCATCCTCGCCGCAGCCGGTACGGTTGCCTTTGGGTATGTCTTCCCGATCTCCATGGTCATTGTATTGTTACTTGCCATTGTGGTGATCTCCTATGAGCAGGTGATCCATGCCTATCCGGACGGCGGCGGGGCTTATATGGTTGCTTACGACAACCTTGGTCGTCTTCCGGCATTGGTTGCCGGGGCGGCATTGCTCGCAGATTATATTCTTACCGTATCTGTATCCATTTCCTCGGGCGTGGCGCAGTTGGTCTCTGCTTTCCCGCAGTTGCATGAATATCGTGTGTTGATCTGCGTGATATGTGTTGGGCTGATCACTGTGATCAACCTGCGCGGAGTGCGCGAATCGGGCGCGGCGTTTGCCATTCCCAGTTATTTCTTCATTATTGTCATGTTTTCAATGATCGGTACCGGTTTGTTCAAGATGTTTACCGGTTCGTTGGGAGTCGTGATAGATCCTCCACATATTGAACATGCCGGCGGAGCGGTCTCCGGTGTGACTGCATTTCTCCTGCTCCATGCATTCTCCAGCGGCACTGCCGCGTTGACCGGAGTGGAAGCCATTTCGAACGGCACCACCGCCTTTAAAGAACCGCGCAGCCGTAATGCGGGAATCACCCTGATCTGGATGGCGTTCATACTTGGGGCGTTGTTCATGGGTATCTCTTTCCTGACAAGGGAGATTCATGCCGTCCCGTCCGAGGTTGAAACGGTCATTTCACAGCTGGCACGCACGGTTTTTGCAGGGCAGGAATTGCTCTACTATTTGATAATCGGCGGCACAACCCTCATTCTGATCCTTGCCGCGAACACGGCCTTTGCGGGCTTCCCTCGTTTGGGCGCCATGCTTGCCGGTGATGGGTTCATGCCCCGCCAACTCACCTATCGCGGGAGCAGGCTCGTATATTCCTACGGTATTATTTCACTTGGCGCTGTGGCTTCCATCCTCATCATCGTTTTTCAGGCGAGTGTTTCCCGCTTGATACCTTTGTATGCCATCGGCGTATTTCTATCATTTACTCTTGCCCAATCCGGCATGGCTCGGCGCTGGTGGCGTATCAGTAAACTCAAGGACACCGCAGAGCCATCCAAACCATCGCATGATTTGCAATACGATAAACGCTGGAATTTAAAGATGCTCAGTAATGGGTTTGGCGCATTATGCACCTTCATCGTAATGTGCGTATTCGCGGTCACCAAATTCCATGATGGCGCGTGGATCGTATTGATAATTATCCCCTTGCTTGTATTGGTGTTCATTACCATTCAACGCCACTATAAAGATATAGCGGACCATCTCACCCTTGATAAATTCCGCGGTCTGCCCGCCATCCAGCCGCGCCACCGCGTGGTGATGCCCTTGAGCAGTGTTCACCAGGGGACTCTGGATGCGTTACGTTACGCGAGGCTTTTATCCGATGATGTTACAGCCGTGCATATCTCCATGGATGAGGCGGAAGCGGAGAAGGTGCGGATGAAGTGGAAGACATGGGGTGATGGGACGCGTCTTGTGATCCTTGATTCACCCTACCGGCTTTTCATCGAACCACTCCTTGAATATATCGAAGAGATCATCGAGAACCGCCAGCCCAACGAGACCTTTACAATTGTTGTGCCTCAGTTCATCCCGTCAAAACGCTGGCATAATACGCTGCATATGCGTACGGCTGAAGTATTAAGACAGGAATTATTATCAAAACACGGGGTCGTTGTAACCGATGTACCCTACCATGTACACAAGGATATTAAGGAGTAAGACCCATGAATTTCATCATTGTTGGATGCGGCCGCGTGGGAGCGGAATTATCCTATCATTTATTCAAGAGCGGACACCATGTCGTTGTTGTCGACATAAAAAGAGAGTCCTTCAACCGCCTGCACCCTGACTTCCGAGGGCGCACATTGGAAGGCGAAGGTTTGGCAGATACTGTGCTCGAACGCGCCGGCATCCGTGAAGCAGACGGGCTTGCGGCGGTCACCAATTCCGATTCGCTCAATGCAGTCGTTTCTCATGCCGCGCGTGAGTTCTTCAATGTGCCGGTGGTGGTCGCGCGAAATTATGACCCCAGCTTGCGCAGTGTCATTGAGGTGTTTGGTCTGCAAACTGTAGGCTCAACCACCTGGGGCGCACAACGCGTGGAGGAATTGTTGATAAACCCGTCCGACAAAGTTGTGTATTCGGCTGGGAACGGCGAAGTGGAGATCTATGAGGTCCGCATACCCGATCGTTGGAACGACCGAACGTTGGGCGATCTGCTGGGTCCGCTCAAAGCTTGCTACCCTGTCGCTTTAACGAGGGCCGGCCGTTCGTCCCTGCCGGAGGCGGAGTCCAAATTGCACGCGGGTGACCTGCTCAACATCAGCGCTACTTTCGACGGCATCGGCAAGTTGACTGCGCGTCTATCCGATAAGGCGGAGGCATAATATGTTTGTATTAATTGCCGGGGGCGGGCGCACGGGGGCGCGTCTTGCCAACCTTTTACTTAATCAAAATTACAAGGTGCGTCTCATCGAGAACCGACGCGAACTTTTGTCGCATTTGCATCAGGAACTTCCCACGGAGGTGATTTATGAAGGGCACCCGGTTGACCCGAGCGTGCTTGAAGCCGCCGGCGCGCGTGACGCACACGCCATTGCCGCAGTGACGAGCAACGATTCTCTCAACCTGGCGTTGTGCTTCATCGCCAAGACAATGTTCGAAGTGCCGCGCACGATAGCACGCGTGAACAACCCGAATAACGCCTGGCTCTTCAACGAAAAATTCAAAGTGGATGTGGCTCTCAACTC
The DNA here is from genome assembly GCA_003484265.1 of Anaerolineae bacterium. GTDB lineage: Bacteria > Chloroflexota > Anaerolineae > Anaerolineales > Villigracilaceae > Defluviilinea. The sequence goes on along the minus strand of DNDO01000207.1, from coordinate 38,788 downwards.
CGCGGATGTGCTGGCGCATCTGATTCAGGAGGAAATGTCGCTTGGCGATATGATGACGCTGTTCAAGATCCGCCGCGGAAAGTATTCTGTGGTTGAGGAAAAGGTCCCCGCCGATGCAAAAGTCATCGGAGTTCAACTCAAGGACATGGATCTGGCTGAACATTGCGTGATCGCAGCAATCATTCGCGACGGCGTAATGACCCTTCCGCGCGGAGACAGCACACTTCAGCAGGACGATGAGATCGTTGCCGTTGCCAGCCCCGAAGGCGTGAAAAGACTCTCTGAATTGCTTGCCTTCCCTGTGTATCCCGAAAGGAACGGGAATAAACACGTAGAGTCTTGAATTGACCGAATCGAAATCCCTACGGTATAATGTCGTGCCTAGTTCTTGAAGACGGGCAACACTGCATTAGCAATTATTTTGAAATGAGGTAAGAAAGAATGCCAAAGAGAACGTACCAACCCAAGATCCGCCGCCGTGTACGCGTGCATGGATTCCGCAAACGCATGTCCACGG
>DNDO01000207.1:36024-38110 GCA_003484265.1 Anaerolineae bacterium | reverse complement strand
TCCGCAAACGCATGTCCACGGCTGACGGGCGCGCTGTGCTCAAACGCCGCCGCCTTCGCGGTCGCCACAAATTGACCGTTAAAATGAACGAACACGTTAAAAAGGTCCGCTGGTAGACAGCGCTTAAGAGGCGCGGGTGCAGAGAAGATTTCGTCTGACCCGGTCTGACGATTTCAAGCGGGTGCGGCGTTCTGGAAAGTCTTATGCCCACCCGCTTGTTGTGTTGATTGTACAAACCAGCGATCAGGCGCGTGTACGTGTGGGGGTCGCGGCAGGCAGAACGGTCGGCACAGCGGTCATCCGTAACCGGGCAAAACGCCTTCTGCGCGAAGCGATGCGGACAATGATACCCAACATCGCCCTTCGACACACTCAAAACACCGCATCCGGTGTGGACTTGATTTTGATCGCCCGCGCCGGTCTTTCCACTGCTTCCCTGCAGGATACTAGCCAGGCAATACAAAACCTTTTACAGCGCGCACAAATCATAACCCCGATAAATGAATCCTGAATTCCATTTGCACGATTACTCGAACGAACCGCGTCTGCGCGACATGCCGCGCACGATCTGGAATCTACCGCGTATTGCGGTACTTTCACTGATTCGTTTGTATCAGATGACTTTCTCGAAGGGTCTGCCGGCAAACACTTGCCGTTTTTACCCGTCCTGTTCACATTATGGGTATCAGGCTATCTATAAACACGGCGCACTTAAAGGTTCGTTCATGGCCGGCTGGCGCGTACTACGTTGTAATCCGTTCAATCCCGGGGGTTACGACCCCGTTCCATAGGAGCACGATTTTTATAATGAGAAAGAAACTTTTATTGATGAGCATGGTTCTGCTTGGCGCCCTCGTATTGAGCGCGTGCGGCGGAGCCATCCGCGGAACGACCTGGTCGGGTCTCGCCGCAGATGAGACGACCGCCTATCTTGCTGATGTATCCCTGGTGTATGGCGTCAACTTGAGCGACGGAAGGGAGTTATGGCGCTTTTCGGATGGCGATGACAACAAGGCGCAATTCTATGCCAACCCTGCTATCACGACCGATGGGCTCGTCATCGTGGGAAGCGCCGCGGGCAAGCATATCTTATATGCCCTCGACCCCAAGGACATCGCCACAGTAGACAATATCAAGAGACCCGTTGTTGAATGGACGTTCACCGGTGCAGGCGGTCCGTGGGTCGCATCGCCCCTTGTTCTTGATAACCTGCTCTTCGCCCCCAATTCAGACGGCAAGTTGTATGTGTTGGACCTGAGCGATGGTCAATCCCAGAAACAACCGGTGCGGGTGATCACATTGGCGGGTCGTTTATGGTCACAACCCGTCACCGACGGCGAGCGCGTCTTCATCACGTCCCTCGACCATAGTGTTTTTGCAGTGGATATCGCAACCTATCAAACTGTGTGGAGCGTGGATGTAGAGGGCGCCATTCCCGGCTCGCCTGTGATCGGCTCGGATGGCATGTTATATGTGGGTTCGCTTGCATCCAGGCTTGAAAGATTCGACCCGCAAACAGGAGCGCACACATCCGTTCTGGATGCTGAAGATTGGATATGGGGCACCCCGACACTTGACGGTGACGATTTATTCTTTGGAGATTTGAAGGGAAATTTCTATTCCTTCAACACCTCCAATGGACAACTGAATTGGAGCACACAACCGGACGGCGCAATTACAGCCGGCTCATTACTTCAAAACGAACACTTATTGCTTGCCACAGAATCGGGCAACCTATATGCCATATCCAAGGACGGCAGTGTGTTGTGGTTCGAGGAAGTTGGCGGCAAAATATACGCCAGCCCAGTGGCTGTCGGTGAACTGATCCTGGTCGCCCCGCTGGAAACCGATTTCTATCTCACCGCATTGGACGCCGACGGACGCCAGGTGTGGACATTCACACCGGAGAATTAGAGGAACCATGTGGGATCTATTTGTATCAATTTTCATCAACGTACTGCTGTGGATCTATAACATCATTGGACAGAATTTTGGCGTTGCCATCATTCTCTTTACCATCCTGATCAAGATCGTTACCTGGCCCCTTAACGCACAGCAGCTTAAGGGCGCCAAAGCCATGCAGGGG
>DNDO01000207.1:34105-35793 GCA_003484265.1 Anaerolineae bacterium | reverse complement strand
GCAGAACGACAAGGACTGGCAGGCTATTCAGAAAAAATATGCCAAGGACAGGGAAAAACTCGCGCAGGAACAAATGCGTGTCTATCGTGAAAAAGGGATCAACCCCTTCGGTTCCTGTCTTCCGACGCTTGTTCAATTCCCCATTATCATCGGGTTGTATCAGAGCATCATTCGCGCACTGGCTACCACCCCGCTCGACCTATTGAAACTTTCGCGAAGCATTAATACCGATCTCCTCGATGTTGCCAACCTCATACCCTTGAACAGCAATTTCCTGTGGATGAACCTGGGCCAGCCCGAATCAGTTGCCATTTTTGGCATTGGTCTTCCCACGTTGGCGATCGTCGTTGCCATAACCACATACATCCAGTCAAAACTGACCCTGCCGACTTCCACCAACCCCAACGACCAGAGCGCGGCAATGGGACAGTCCATGGCTTATACCATGCCCCTCATGTTGGGCTGGTTCGCCCTCACCTTCCCTTCCGGGCTGGCGGTTTATTTCGTAACCAGCAATGTCCTGGGCATTATTCAATACGCTGCGCAGGGAAAAGCCAACTGGTCCAACCTTTTGCCAAAGGGCATGAGAAAATCATAACAAGGAGGCGGGCATGAGCCAAAATACCACGCTTGAGATCATCGCACCAACCGTTGAAGAAGCCATTTTGCAGGGTCTTTCCCAACTCGGTCTCACTGCGGATGCCGTCAGCGTTGAAGTGCTGGATACCGGCAACAAAGGTTTGTTTGGGTTGGGAAAGCCGCAGGTGCGTGTCCGTTTGACGGTGAACGGACCGGGCGGCGCAGAAGTCCTCAAAACGGAGCCAGCCGCTTCCAAGCCGGCCCCGGTTCCTGCTCCCGCTAAAGAATCCGACTCTACGTTGGAACATGATCCCCTGCTCGACCGCACTGAATCCGTCATCTCCAAACTCATCCATATGATGGGACTGGAGGCGCAGGTCTCAGCGCATTACGGCGACAATGACCGTGACGACAGACGGTACATCCATGTGGATATACGCGGCAACGACCTGAGTGTGCTGATCGGGCGGCGCTCTGAAACGCTCAACGCGTTCCAATATGTGGCTTCGCTCATCATCGGTAAAGAGTCCCAGCAATACGTCCAATTGGTCATTGACGTGGAAGGGTACCGCGCCCGCCGTGAAAAACAACTGGCGCAGATGGCGAACCGCATGGCAGACCAGGTTGCCAAAAATGGCCGCAAGCAGACAATGGAACCCATGCCTTCCGCCGAACGACGCATCGTTCATATCGCATTGCGCGAACACCCTGCAGTGACAACGGAAAGCACAGGCGACGAACCATATCGCAAAGTGGTGATTCTTCCAAAAGAGGATTGATCATCCACAGTTCAGGAAATTTCTTTTCCTCTTTCATCTTTCGGACAATTTATCGGAAAATGAAAGAGGGATGTTTTTTAACGGGTATATAAATCGTCTCACGGTATAATTTGCTCATGTCAGAACAATACGCGCTTGCACCGGTGGACTATCTCGTGATCGGTCATGTTGCGCGCGACCTGACCCCGGAGGGCGAGCAGTTGGGGGGGACGGCTGCTTATTCAGCATTGACCGCGCGTGCATTGGGCCTGCGCGTGGGCATCGTGACCGCGGCAGGCTCAGACGTTCCGCTTGCGCGATTAAATGGCATCTCTATTCATTCAGTTCCAT
>DNDO01000207.1:33286-33995 GCA_003484265.1 Anaerolineae bacterium | reverse complement strand
ATTCAGTTCCATCCAGATCCAGTACTATTTATGAAAATATAAACACTGAACAGGGACGTGTGCAATACCTGCGCGCGCAGGCTCCGCGCATCGACCTTAACCGCGTGCCTGAGCCCTGGCGTAATGCTTCGATCATTCATCTTGGGCCGATTGCAAATGAGATCGAGCCTGTTTTGCCAAAAGCGTTTTCGCCGTCATTGCTTGGTTTGACTCCACAGGGCTGGATGCGCCAATGGGATGCCGACGGTCTTGTCTCGACTTGCGAATGGACGGATTCTGAATCCGCGCTTGCTCAGGCGAATGCCATCGTTATCAGCCGCGAAGATGTGAACGGCGATGATCTCCTCATCGAGCATATGGCAGGGCAAACGAAGATTCTAGTTGTCACCGAAGGTGCGGCAGGTGCAGTTTTGTATTGGAACGGAGATCGCCGCCGTTTCCCTGCGCCGACTGTCCATGAAGTGGATGCCACAGGAGCGGGCGACATCTTTGCCACAGCGTTCTTTGTAAGGTTGTTAAACACGCGCGACCCGTGGGAGTCGACTCGTTTCGCGACATTGCTTGCGTCCCATTCAGTGGCACGCAAAGGCTTGGATGGAATTCCAATATCCCTTGAGATCGAACAATCGATGATGGTTGTGATCCCATAAAAATAATAAAGCTGAAATCGGAATTGTAAATACATGACTCGAATCTACACCCTCGTCAA
>DNDO01000207.1:10158-32950 GCA_003484265.1 Anaerolineae bacterium | reverse complement strand
AAGCAGCGCGTATTGATCGTAGACCTCGACCCGCAAGCCAACGCCACATCCAGCCTCGGTGTGGATAAACGCACCGTGCAGACCAGCACCTACGATGCACTGCTCAACGGCGAAGTGCCAGCCTCCTCGATCTTGTTCAATGAAAGACTCAAACTTTCGCTCCTGCCTTCCTCTCCGGCGCTTGCCGGTGCGGAGGTGGAGCTCGTGGATGAGGACGGGCGTGAGTTCCGTCTTAAGACCGCGCTCGAGTCGCTTGATAAAAAATATGATTACATTCTGATCGATTGCGCTCCGTCGCTGGGGATACTGACTGTCAACGGGTTGATCGCCGCTCGCGACGGCGTGCTCGTCCCTGTGCAATGTGAGTACCTCGCGCTCGAGGGACTGGGGCAATTGACGCAGACCATCGAGCGGGTCCAATCGGCTCTCTTCCCGAACCTGAAAGTGCGCGGCGTTGTATTGACAATGTACGACCCCCGCACCAACCTCTCCACCGACGTGGTGAACGAGGTCAACAATCATTTCCCGGGGCAGGTCTTCAAGAGCATCGTCCCGCGCAGTATCCGTCTTGCGGAGGCGCCCTCGTATGGGCTTCCCATCTCCGCTTATTCACCGTCATCCGTTGGGGCGAAAGCCTATGAGTCCCTCGCGAAGGAATTGTTGAAGGGCGACGGTATTTCCACAAAATAACTGGCAGGGACACAGCGGGACGGTAATTCGTAAATCTCTATAAATGATTTGCTGTGCCCCTACAAAAACGTGCAAGGAGTAATCATGGCAAAACGAACCGGTCTCGGCAAAGGACTTGACGCCCTCATCCCCGCTGGCGAGACAAAACCCAGCGGCGGAGGGAGCGGCGTTACACAGGTCGCCGTTGACCTCATCCAGCGCAATCCGCGCCAGCCGCGCGAAAAGTTCGACATTGAAGAGTTGGAGAATCTTGCCGCATCCATACGCGAGCATGGGGTCATCCAGCCCCTGATCGTTTCCCCTGGCAAGAACGGGATTTATATCCTGATCGCAGGTGAACGCCGCTTGCAGGCATCCCGTAAAGCGGGCTTGAAGACTGTGCCGGTGGTCATCCGTAGTGCGACAGACCAGCAACTGCTTGAGTTGGCATTGATCGAAAACGTCCAGCGTGCGGACTTGAACGCCATCGAAGAAGCGGAGGCATACCAGCATCTCGCAAAAGAATTCAAGATGTCGCACGAGAAGATTGCAGAGCGTGTCGGGAAGAACCGCTCCACTGTGGCAAATACGATCCGCCTGTTGGATGCGTCCGCCTCGGTAAAACAAGCGCTGGTGGATGGGCGCATCACGGAGGGTCATGCGCGTGCGATGCTTACCTTATCTGCCAAAGCGCAGGAATCTCTATTGAATCAGGTTGTCAATCTCGATCTAAGCGTCCGTCAAACGGAGGCGCTGGCGGGAAAATATTCCGGGAAGAAACCGGTCTCCGCGAAGAAGACAGGTCGAAGTCCGAATGTGAACGATGTGGAACGCCGCATCAGTTCGAGCCTCGGGACAAAGGTCGCATTGAAGCACGGCAAAAAAGGCGGTACGGTCACCATCTATTATTACTCCGATGAGGAATTGGATTCCTTGTTGGAAAAACTGACTTGATTGAATACTTCACAGGTCTTTGAGACCTGTGAAGTGTGCTTGGATAATTATGAAACTTCTCCACAACGCCCACATCCACACACAGAACGAATCACAACCAACTGCATCCGCTCTTCTCGTTCATCGCGACAGGATCGTCGCGGTTGGGGGCGCGGATGACTTGTCTGGAATATTTCCCACCGCGGAAAAGCATGACATGGGCGGACGCGTGATATTGCCGGGGCTGACCGACGCGCACATCCATTTGAAAAATTATTCGCTGGCTTTGCAAAGGGTCGAGTGCGAAACCGATACGAAAGAAGAATGCCTGCGGCGTGTTGCGGAACGCGCAAAGACAACCAAACGAGGCGAATGGATCTTGGGTCACGGTTGGAATCAAAATACATGGGGCGTATGGCCCACCGCGGAAGAGCTCGATGCAATTGCGCCGAACAACCCAGTGTACCTGACAGCGAAATCACTGCATGCCGGGTTGGTCAACACCGCTGCGATGAAACAGGCGAATATTAATGCGCAAACACCCGATCCGCAGAACGGACAGATCCAGCGTGACGCAAACGGGGAAGCCACCGGCGTGTTGCTTGAAACCGCGATGGAATTGGCAGGTAAGGCAATCCCCGAACCAACCATGAATGAGATCATGGATGCCATGGAAAAGGCGCAGCCGATTCTGTGGAAAATGGGAGTGACCGGCGTCCACGATTTTGACCGCCGCGATTCTTTCAGCGCATTGCAAATGCTACACGCGCAGGGCAAACTCAAATTGCGCGTGTTGAAGAACATGCCTGTTGAGTTGCTTGATCAGGTTTATGAGATCGGTCTTCGCGCGGGCTTTGGCGATAATATGCTCCGCATCGGCAATATCAAGGTCTTCATGGATGGCGCGCTGGGTCCGCACACTGCCGCGATGTTCCAGCCGTATGCCGGGGAAGAAGAGAACCGCGGCATTCTCAACATGGACGGTGAAGAGCTTTTCGAACATGGACGCAAAGCGGCAGGCGCCGGATTGGGCATGACCGTCCACGCCATCGGTGATCGCGCCAACCATGAAGTGCTCAACGCATACGAGCAACTCCGCAAATACGAAACAGAGAACAACCTGCCTCATCGCCGCCATCGTATCGAACATGTGCAGGTGCTGCACCCCGACGACATCACCCGCCTCGGCGCACTGAACGTCATCGCCTCCATGCAGCCCATCCATGCCATCTCCGATATGAAAATGGCTGACGATTTCTGGGGCGGGCGCGCGAAACTTTCCTATGCCTGGCGCACGCAACTGGATAACGGCGCGCGGCTCGCTTTCGGATCGGATGCGCCGGTCGACTCGCCGAATCCGTTTTTGGGGCTGCACGCTGCCATCACCCGCCGCCGCGCCGACGGTTCACCCTCCGCCGACGGCTGGTACGCCGAACAAAAATTGTCCATGGCTGAAGCCTGGGAGGCGTACACCCTTGGCCCTGCCTATGCCGCAAACATGGAGGATCGTCTAGGAAAACTTGCTCCAAACTACCTCGCCGACGTCATCGTTCTTGAAAAGGATCCATTCACGTGCAACCCTGATGAATTGCTTGCCATGCAATCATGGGCTACAATGGTAAATGGAGAATGGGTTCACAGTAACTTTTAATATTTAATTATGACGCAAACTTTGCCAAAGCTCTCTCCTGAAATGCTCGTGCCACGTATGGGGGAATACTTGATTCAAAAGGGTCTTATCACGGCGGATGACCTGCAACAAGCGCTGGATCACCAATTGAAAGAAACAGACAATGGCAACTCAATCCTGCTAGGGCAGGCTTTAATCGACCTGAAATTCATAGCTCGTTCCGATCTCGACCAGGCGGTGACCGAACAGATTCTCCAGTTAAGAAATGCGTTGCAAGCCGCAAACCGCACTCTCGAACGCCGTGTTGAAGAGCGGACAGCCGAACTTCAACAGGCGCTTGAACGCGTCTCAGAACTCAGCCAGTTAAAAGCGAACTTTATTTCGAATATTTCGCACGAATTGCGAACGCCCCTTACACATATCAAGGGATATATCGAGCTGCTCATTACTGAGTCGCTTGGCACGATTTCCGAGGAGCAAAAACAAGCATTACAGGTTAGCCAGCAATCCACAAAGAGACTTGAGGGTTTGATCGAGGATCTCATCATGGTTTCCCTCGCATCGCGCGGAGAACTTAGTATCAAACTGGAAGCGATGGATATTCGCCGCATAGCCAGCCTGGTGGTCAAATCATTCAATGACAAGGCACTGGAGCGCGAAATCAAATTGCAGACGGTCATCGGCGACGATGTACCTTTCGTCCAGGGAGATTCGCAGAAGATCGGTTGGGCGTTGAGTCAACTAATTGATAACGGAATCAAGTTTACGTCCACAGGCGGAAGCGTAGCGGTGAGGGTCAAACGGGAAGGGGAGAATCTGGTCATCGTCTCCGTTGCCGATTCAGGAATCGGGATCAGTCCCCTTCAACTAAAAGATGTCTTCGAACCTTTCCATCAATTAGATGGTTCATCCACCCGTCGTTATGGCGGGACGGGGTTGGGCCTCTCATTGGTGAGGCAGATCATCGAAGCGCATGGTTCGATGATCGATGTGCAATCCGTTGAGGGGCGTGGCACTATCTTTAAATTCCCATTGCTGGCTGTGGCGGGTAATAAATAAGTATGGATAAACAGGTCTTCTCGTATGTGAACGAGTTGATGAAGGTATTGAGTGAGCGCGGCGATGCGCGCGCGGTTGTGGAAAAATTTCTAAATATCCTGCGCAGCGAAGTTGTCTTCGATAACGTTGCGGCATATTTGCAGGACGCCGAATCGGGCACCCTCGAGATCGTTTATGCGCGTGCGCTCGGACGCGCAAAGGATGCAGAAGCGGATGCAGCCTGGGGCGAAAACATCGCAGCACAAGTAATGGCGAAAACACAACTGTTGATTCAGGAGCCCGAGACCGTCTCCTTGACAGAGGACCGCATCCGACAGGCATATTTGTTGGGCCTTCCTCTCCGTATAGATGGGGTGGTGAACGGCGCGCTCGTCTTCGTGCGATTCGGCGGACCTGCTTATACCGACGGTCATATCGCTGTCGCAACGCTGGGTGCTGAACTGCTCTCGGTGCTGTTCGAGCGCAGGTCGTGGCGAAATGCCAACTCGGAATTGAATGAACTTAAGCAGCACATCCAGCTGCAGGATGATTTTGTAAGTACCATCTCGCATGAACTGCGTACCCCGCTCGGTTTTATCAAGGGATACAGCACCAGCCTTCTTCGCGAAGATACATCATGGGATGTCGAGACGCAAAAGGAATTTCTCACGATCATAGACGAAGAGACGGACCGGCTATCCCTGTTGATCGAAAATGTATTGGAGTCGGCGCGCCTGCAAAGCAAGACGCTCCCGCTCCGATTCCAGCCCCTGAGGCTGGATGCCGTAATTCGAGATGTTTCTGCCCGTATCCGCTCCCGGTACAGGGAACTGGACATAAGCCTCGACCTTGATTCATCCACGACAACCCAAGCGGACGGCGTGCGTATTGCACAGGTTTTCGAAAACCTCTTCACGAATGCTGTGAAATACGCTCCGGGCGCAGCGCTGATAGTTGGGCTGAAAAAGGTGGGCAACTCCTTGATCGTTACATTCACAGATAATGGTCCCGGCATTCCGGCAGAATCATTGCCGATGATCTTTGAACGTTTTTATCGGGTTCGCAGTGAAAATGCGACAGGCACAGGCTTGGGACTTTACATTTGCAAGCAAATCATCGAGGCACATCGTGGTAAGATTTGGGCAGAATCGAACCCGGGTCAGGGAACCACATTTTTCATTGAACTGCCCATCATCCAAGGATCGTAAAACTTGAAGGAGGCTGTATGGCAAAGCGCATTCTAATTGTGGACGATGAACCCCGTTATCTGCGTCTGCTCGAGGCGAATCTGAGAACGGAGGGGTATGAAGTCGTCACCGCATCAGACGGAGCGCAGGCGGTCGATGTTTTCTCCAACCAACCGATAGACCTTGTATTAATGGATGTCATGATGCCGAAGCTGGACGGTTTCGGCGCGACGCAACGCATCCGAGAATTTTCCAATACCCCCATCATCATCCTGACTGCCAAAGGTGACGAGCAGGACCGTGTCCGCGGTCTTGATCTCGGCGCCGATGACTATCTCGTAAAGCCATTTTCAGCAACTGAATTGCTGGCTCGTGTGCGGGCTGTCTTGCGGCGCGCACAGCCTGCCGGTGAAGTCGGCGGGCAGGCGCGCTTCTTCACACATGATAATTTGAAGATCGACTTTGCGCGCGCGGAGGTTTGGAAGGGCGAGGCTCCCATATCCCTTTCGGCGACCGAGTATCGTTTATTGTTGCAGTTCGCCCATCATGTCGGCAAGATACTTTCTTCGGAAGAACTCCTTACGAGTGTTTGGGGACCAGAATACCGCACAGACAAGGAAATCCTTTGGGTAAGTATTGCGCGCCTCAGGCAAAAACTTGAGGACGACGCCCACAGCCCGAAGCATATAGTAACCCGTTCGGGTCTTGGATATTTAATGCCCCCTACAGAAGGATAGAGGAAAGCGGTTCCTGTGGTTGGTAAAACCATCCTGCTCGTTGATCAGAATGAATCCAGCCGCGTATATCTCTCGGCAGATTTGCGTGGCAAAGAATACAATATCCTTGAGGCAGCCTCGGGCAAGGAGGCATTGATCTCCGCTTGGCGCGACAACCCTGACTTGATCCTGTTCGACCCTGTTTTCTCAGATATTCAAGATATTGAATTCATTCAAAAACTCCGTCAGAACGCGCGCACGAAAACAACCCCACAGATAGCCTTTTCAAGCGACCCTGCTCCTGCACGGCGTGAAGCCTGCCTGAGCGCGGGGGCCGATGAGTACATCATCAAATCACCGGATGCGCTCTCCGAATTGCATCAAGCTCTTGGTCGAATTTTCGATGGCGATGCAATAAGTACAGATGCGCCTGAACCGGAACCCGAAAGAATACGGGACGGTTTGCTGATCGTCTTTCTAAGCGCAAAAGGGGGGACAGGTACATCCTCTCTCTGCGCAAACCTTGCCATGAACATCAAGGAACACGAGCCGGATGCGCGCGTGGTCGTTGCCGACCTTATCCTGCCAATCGGTTCAATCGGTCAGATCGTCGGTTACGAGGGGAAACTGAATCTCGTAACCGTGGCAGATCTCCCGTCCGGGCAAACAAACGAGAATTACTTCCTCAAAAATTTGCCTGAACCGGAATCATGGAAATTTCAATTACTGGCTGGTTCTCCCGACCCACAACAAGGGAATGATCTGAAAGGGAATCGCATAGGCGAGATCGTGGATGTGCTTCGCAAAACCTACGATTTCATTTTCCTGGACTTGGGACGTTCCCTCTCGCGTATCAGCCTTCCTCTCATCCAACAAGCTGACCTCATTCCATTGATCGTTTCCACCGATCTGAGCACTGTGGAATTGACCAAAACAGTCTGGGAATATTTGCAGGTGCAGGGGATAGATATGCACAAGATGTATCCTATTCTGAACCGCGCTGTAGGGTTGGACGGTTTGACCAAGACCGAAGCAGAAAAGATCATTGGTTTTTCGATCAAGACAACCATGCCCTATATGGGAGGGAATTTTGCGCTGGCGAACAACTTGAACCAGCCGATCACCGTAAAGTACCCAAGGGACACAGCCTCCATTGTCTTCAAGAATACGGCTCGCGACCTTATCAAGGCTGCCCGTCAGGCAAATGCGGAAAATCATTGATCAGCGACTTAATTGAGTAAGAAGTTCTCGGGGAAGATCCTTGTTTTTATGGGGTTATTTTTTAGAAGCATTGATATTGCTAACCGTCCAGATAATGCAAACTAAATAAACTGAAAGGTCAATTCCTGCTCACTTGGGCTACACTTTGTGTAATCGGTGGGCGAGGCTGGTATCGATTTCTCGCCCCCATGCTCCGATGAAGGTCATCGGAAGGCACGGGTCTTGTTTTCAAGTACGGAAAGAGAGAAGCTATGTCTATAGAATATGATGAAAAGGGAAAAATCTTCACGGATATTGTGTCAAAGGTGTCCATTTATGTGACCCTTCAAACGACCAAACATATAATCCGCGGTCGTATGCATGTACGCCGCGACCAACGAGTGAAGGACGAGCTTGACTTGAATGAGAAGTTCCTCGCCCTGACTGATGTGCAAGTATTGGGTCCTGATGGACAGGCGTTGTTCCAATCACAGTTTCTGGCAGTAAAGCGCGAACATATCATTTGGGTATTACCGGAACAGAGAACGAACGAGGAGCAGGTTTCCTGATGGCAACACCGATTTCTACTAACATTAAACGGCTGACCTCAGCCGATATGCTCAAGTTCAAAACATATCTTGTTGAAAACGTCAGCCGTTCGATGGAGGGCGAATCACTGCAATTGGGAGACCGCTCGGCAGTCATCGAGGAGCGCCTGGCTGAGATGTATGCACAGACACGCGTAAATTTGCCGGACGACATGCGAGAACATCTTTTCGGTGAGATCATGGATGAGTTTACAGGCTTTGGTCCCATCCAGCCTTTGCTTGACGACCCGGATATAAGCGAGGTCATGGTCAACGGACCGAAAAAGGTGTTCATAGAAAAAGGCGGGAGGGTGACACGAAGCGGCGTTACTTTCGATGACGACGACCATGTCATGAGGGTAATTGATCGCATCATCCTGCCCCTGGGACGCCGCGTGGACGCAGACAGTCCCACTGTTGATGCGCGCTTGCCGGACGGTTCCCGCGTAAATGCTGTCATCCGCCCCGTCTCGATCGACGGTCCATGTATCACTATCCGTAAATTCAAAAAGGATAAGCTTTCAGTCGACGACCTGATTAAGTATGATTCTCTCACCAAGAACATGGGAGAATTTCTGCGCGCCTGTGTTCATGCCCACTTGAACATCGTCGTTTCGGGAGGCACAGGTTCGGGCAAGACAACGCTTCTTAATGTGCTATCCAGTTTTATTCCCGAGCATGACCGCATCGTCACCATTGAGGATGCGGCAGAGTTGCAACTCCAGCAGGATCACGTTTTGCGCTTGGAAACTAAGGTGGCAAACCTGGATGGAAAAGGTGCGGTCACGATCCGCGACCTAGTCCGCAACTCTCTTCGTATGAGACCTGACCGCATTGTCGTCGGCGAGTGCCGCGGCGGCGAAACGCTGGACATGCTGCAAGCCATGAATACCGGGCATGACGGGTCCCTTACTACATTGCATTCGAACTCCCCGCGCGATGCGCTCTCCCGCATGGAGACGATGGTGATGATGGCAGGCATGGACCTGCCCATCAAGGTGGTGCGCCAGCAAATTTCCTCCGCCATCGACCTTATCATCCAGCAGACCCGTTTGAAAGACGGTTCACGCAAGGTGACTGCCATCACTGAAGTGGCGGGCATGGAAGGCGATACGGTAGTCCTTTCCGATATTTTCAAATTTGAGCAGACTGGTTTGGGAGAAGGCGGCAAAGTGGTCGGTGAATTAAGAGCGACAGGGATCCGCCCGATATTTGGACCTAGGCTCGAAAACGCGGGCTTCAAACTCAGCGGCGAAATCTTCATGCCGCCGGGCGGGATCGGGCTAGGATCGAAACGATAACGATGGAAAGCCTCTGCTATAATCAGGCGATAGAGGCATTATGGACAAAAAAACCCAGATCACCATCCGCTCAAAGAAACTCGGCGTGCTGATTCGCGACGCACGTTTGGCGTCGCGCCGGAACCTCAAGGAATGCGCCGAAGCTATCGGTTTAAAAAGTGGTGCAGCGTTTAAAGCCTTCGAAGAAGGACGGAAATCGCCGTCACTGCCCGAATTGGAAACGCTGGTTTATTATTTTGATCTGCCCATCGATCATTTTTGGAGCAAGGAGACGAAGTCCAATACACCTTTGCCAATAGAAGCCCTTGATCTTTCCAAGTTGTGGGCTATCCGCCAGCGTAAGATCGGTGCCCTGCTAAGGCAGGAACGGACGAACGCCAGTGTATCGATTCGCAACCTCGCACATGAGACGGGGATCTCCAGCGCGCGTATCAAAGCCTATGAGTTAGGCGACCGTCCCATCCCATTGCCTGAATTGGAAGTATTGGTCTCCTCATTGGGCGGAAGGATCGAAAGTTTCTTCGACCGAAGCGGTCCCATCGGACAATGGATGACCAACGAAGAAGCCATACAGAACTTCCTAGAACTTCCGGAGGGATTGCGCGAATTCGCTTCGAAACCGATCAACCTCCCGTACCTGGAACTGGCGATGAAGTTGAGCAGTATGTCGAAGGACAAATTACGCTCCGTTGCAGAAGATCTGCTGGATATTACATTGTAGGAAATAAGTGTGGAAAATTTCGATCCCGTTGCTCTTGCCGAACAAGGCAAACAGGAATATGCAAAAGGGAACCACGCTTCCGCGGCGGGTTTCTTTTTGCAAGCCGCGCAGGCATATAAAAGCGCGCAGGATGATTTGAACGCGGCAGAGATGATGAACAATCAGAGCGTGGCTCTGTTAAAGGCGGGCAAGGCAAAAGATGCATTAGAAGCAACCGAAGGCACAGAGGAAATCTTTCAAAAAGCAGGCGATATGAAACGACAGGGCATAGCTGTCGGCAATCGCGCCGCCGCTCTTGAAGGACTAAAAAAAACAGACGAAGCATTGGCGGAATACGAACGTGCCGCAGTATTGCTTGAAGAAGCGGGCGAAGGCGACATGCACTCGGTCGTGCGCAAAGCCGCCGCGAACCTCAACTTCAAACGCGGACGAGTCACTGCCGCCCAGATGGATGTGTACGACTCCCTGCGCCTCGTTGAAAAGCCCAATTTCACCCAGCGCATTATGAAGTTTCTCAAGCGAATTGGATTCATTCGATAGTGATTACCGCACAGGTCCGCCCGGCGGATCTCAAGGACCATCAACGCTTATCGAACCTCGTCTTCTTTGAGACCCGCTTGCATCGTCACCTTGACTGGCGCTCGCCGTTGGAATGGCTGGGCGACAAGTATTTTTGGACTGTAGAAAATGGTTCACAGATTACAGCCGCACTGGCATGTCCCGAAGAAGCGGCCGGGATTGCCTGGGTGCGGTTGTTCGTTCATTCGGGGTATTGGTCTGCTGAGAATGCATGGGCTGTATTATGGGATGCGGCAAAAGAAGACATTACTCGCGCAGGCGGAGCGAAGGTTGCGGCGATTGCGCAGCATTCCTGGTTTCAAAATGTATTGGTATCGAACAGGTTCGGGAACCGTCAGAATATTGTGATGCTCGAGTGGGCGAATCAGCCTCGTGTGTCGCGCGAATCGAAGGGAGTCCATTTCCGCGATATGATCGAGGCAGATCTCCCCGATGTTGTAAGAGTGGACAATGCGTCGTTCGATCCGTTATGGCACAACTCGCAAGAGACGCTGCGGCGGGCGCTGGCGCAATCCCTGTTTGCGACGGTGGCAGAGGATGAACGCGGCGTCATCGGTTATCAGGTCACGACGAGCTCCGGTTCGCGAGCGCATCTTGCACGACTGGCTGTACATCCTTCTGCGCAAAGACGCGGCATAGCGAGCGCGGTATTAGGCGACCTGTTCACTAGACTCAACCACAAAGGTTATCGCAGACTTTCGGTCAACACGCAGAGTGATAATCAAACATCCCTGAACCTGTATAAAAAACTTGGATTCGCCCGCACGGGCGAGGCGTATCCCGTGTATACTTTCGACGTTCCAGCGTATCCTTGATTATCTACATTAGGAGCGATTTGATTGAAAGGTCGTACTTACGATTGATCCATCAGAGGTATTTATTTGACAGGAGGCAGTATGACAGCCCGGGAAGATGCAATGATCATCAATTCGCTTGTTCGGCAGGCGTTGACCTCGATGCAGGAAGTGATGGGGGAGAACGGCTTGAATGCCGTCCTGAAATCGTGCGGGCTGGATAAGTTTGTCGGGAATTATCCTCCGAACGACCTCGAACCCTCCATCAGGGCATCGCAATACGCGCAGTTGAACCAGGCAATCGAGGATTTTTACGGGCGTGGCGGAAAAGGGATGCTGCGCCGTATCGGCAAGGCTTCGTTCCAATACGGCGTGCGCGAACAGGCGGCATTGCTGGGTGTTGCCGGTGTTGCCTTGAAATTACTGCCAGAAAAACAACGCATCAAATTCATCCTGAATGGCATGGCAGATGCGTTGAAAAAAAGCAACCCGCAGGTGGATGCAAAGCTGGATGAAAGCGGCGAAAGGCTCGCCTACATCGAATCGACATGCGCCATCTGCAATGGACGTCACAGTGAAACCCCGATATGCCATCTCTATATCGGTTCCGTTGGCGAGGCGGTGCTATGGGCGACTGGCAGGGAATATGAGATCATTGAAACACATTGCCTTGCTAAGGGCGATGACTATTGCAGGTTTGAAGTGGGGGACGTGAAAGAGTGAGCGAACAAAATTTCCCAAACCGAGTGGTACAACGATTTGTAGAAACGGTTTCAGTCGAACTGGGACCTGATCAATTTCACGCGATGCTTGCCATTTCCAAACTGCCTGCCGGTTGGGCAAAACCGGAATCCTTCTCCAAGACAGATCTTGTTGAATCGGCAAAAGTGTATGCTGTCCTGCAATCAGCCGTGCGCACCTATTATGGACGCGGGGCGCGCGGCGTCCTGATCCGTGTGGGGGAACGTCTATGGAATCATCTGTTGGAGGATGCTGCTATCGGTGGCAAGGCGCAAGCCGCAGTCATCAAACGGCTTCCTCTTGCAACGCGCCGCAAATCAACCTTGGAACTGCTTGGAAAATTCATCGGGACTCATCCCGGTGACATCTCCGTTCACAGCCAGGATCTCGACCTGCTCTTCGCGGACCATGCCTCTCCCAACGCGGACGGTCAGTCCGCATCCGCGCCAATCTGTTACGTGACGCAAGGCATGATTCGCGAGAGTCTCTTCTGGGCAACCGGTCAACGCCACGACGTGGAGGAAACATCCTGCAAGGCAATGGGCGAGGAAGCCTGCGAATTCTCAATAATCAGTGGAAAATAAACAGATTTTAAGGGCGACCCTTAAATGAATACATCAGTACTGCAATCTCTCGGAGTGGATCTCCCCTACACGATTGGAAAATAGTATGGAAAACGAAATTACACTGTACATGCAAGGCTGGGAACCGCCTGGGAGGCCCAAGGCGATTGTCTGCCTCGTCCATGGACTCGGCGAACATACCGGGCGTTATGAACACGTAGGGCAGGCTTTGAATGAAGCAGGTTATGCCCTTTTCGGCTTCGACCTGCGCGGACACGGCAAAAGCGGCGGCGCGCGCGGACACATCCCCTCATTGGATGTGGTCATGCAGGACATTCAACAGTTCATTGGATTCCAAAAACAGAATTTCCCCGATACCCCGATCTTTCTATACGGGCACAGCCTCGGCGGGTTATTATCGCTTGCGTATGCAATTCAAATCAACGAAGGTCTGCAAGGTGTAATTACCACCGGCGCGGGACTGCGCTCATCCTTGCTGGAACAAAAGGCGAAGATCGCCATTGCGAATATCCTTGGCTCACTCGTCCCTGCATTGACTATCCCCAGCGGACTCGACCCAACGACTATTTCTCGTAACCCCGCAGTGGTGCAGAATTATAACAATGATCCTTTGGTCCATAACAAAACCAGCTTAGGGCTTGGTAAATCAGCCCTCGCTGCCGTTGAATTGTGCCTTGGGCGTGGGAAGGAATTTTCACTCCCTCTGCTTATGATGCATGGCACGAAAGACCAGCTAACCTACCCCAGCGGAAGCGAAGACTTCGCAAAACTCGCAAAGGAGAATAATACAGATGTTACGTTGAAACTATGGGATGGCTTGTATCACGAAATTCACAACGAACCAGAACAGAAAGAAGTGTTCAAATTCATGATCGAGTGGTTGGACAAGCACATATAGATCTTTCTTATGGTGATCAAGAATAGATGATGGTTTTATTTCGTCCCGCTTCCTTTGCTTTGTACAATGCCTGATCTGAGCGTTTCACCAACTCGTCTATGGAGTCTTCTTTTGGAAAAAGTTGTGCAATGCCGACACTGATGGTTACACCCACCGGTCCTTTTTGGCTGTCGAGCCTCGCGGATGATATTCTGTTGCGGATGTCTTCGGCAACTATATAGGCTTCTTCAGAACTTGTATTGGGGAGCAATATTAAAAACTCTTCGCCTCCATAGCGGGTAAGGATATCGCTTTCTCGAATACGTTCGCTGGCAATAGTTGCGACCATTTTCAACATTTCATCGCCAAAGGGATGACCCAGAGAATCGTTGATCTTCTTGAAATTATCAATATCAAAGATTAGAACAGAAAGAGCATGCGAATACCGGGTAGCATTTGCAAATTCATACGTTGCCATCTCCACAAAATGACGATAGTTAAATACACCGGTTAGACTGTCTGTTCGCGCCAATAACTGCTCGCGTTCGTACCCTTTCTCAAGTTGAACATTTTGATCTTGCAAAGACGCATAAGCCAGGGTCAATTCATCCTCTGCTTGTTTGCGGGAAGTGATATCAGTGGTAACGACCACCGCGCTTAGGTCTGGCAGGTTTAGCGGAGAAGCGCTGACATTTGTCCAGATCTTTTCACCGTCTTTCTTAATTATGCCAACTTCGACATTCAAAAGAGGTTTCTGCTCCTTTATCGCTTTTGCACTGGGGAGATTGTCTGGTGTAAACGGAGTTCCATCACTTTGCAGGTAGGCTTGCTGAAAATGTTCGCCAGCCAACAAACCTTCCGTCGATATCCCCAAAATCTTTCCCAGGGTCTCGTTCATTTCGACGATCTCATTATCTGCTCCGAGGACGGACACACCTACAGGCAGAATATCGAAGAGAGTGTGCCATTTTTCCTCACTCGCTCTTATTGCAGATTCGGCTTTTTTACGTTTAGTAATATCGCGAACAGACGCAATGACCAAGATGCTGCCATTCTTCTCATGGAGCGGGCTAAGACTGATCTCGACCGGAAATTCCGATCCATTTTTGCGCTGCGCATATAATTCCAATTTTTCACCCATCAGCCTTCTTTTTGGATGGCCAAAATAATTAATCCGATGATCTAGGTGATGATCCTTGTAACGGTCAGGAATTAGAAACTCGATCGGCTGTCCCATCATGTCATCTTGTTTGTAGCCGAAAATTTGTTCAGCCTGGTTGTTGACAAAAATTATCCTGCCATCCGAATCTACAATCACCATTGCATCCGGCGCAGACTCCAGCAGATCACTGAATTTTTGCTCAAACAGTTTTAGATCTGTGATATCACGATTGGCAGAAACATATCCGGTGAATTCACCTGACTGATTTCGTAATGCAATAATATTTGCGTGAATATTTACAGGTTTATTTCCTTTGGTGTATTGAATTACCTCGCCTTTCCAAACACCTGTTTTTATGATTGTCTCGATGGAACTCTCAATATTGTCATTTGTAAACTGCGTTTGCAAAACATCTTGCACAGAACGCCCCATCACCTCTTCTGCTGCCCAACCGAATATCTTTTGCGCAGCGAGATTCCAATATGTAATCCGAAATTCGTTGTCTGTGCCTATGATAACGTCATTTACATTTAATAAGAGACTGGCCTGAAATGTGACCTGTTCCTCTATCTGTTTTCGTTCAGTGATCGGTCTAAGCAGGACCATTATTTCTTTTGGGGTGCCATCTGGGTTTCTTGTTAATACAGCAATGCGGCTGTCAACCCATTCCAAATCCCCGGCTTTGCTGGAGATACGGTACTCGATATCTTCGATCTCTTCGCTATTAAGAGCTTGTCGCCATTGGGCTGAAACCTTCTGCAGGTCATCAGGATGAACATTCTCTTGAATTGAATTGGATGACATCAATTCATTGCGGCTATAACCCAGAAATGTATCGCGATTGAAATATGTAACCCGGTGCTTGGTTAGGTCCAATGTATAGATCACATCGGGAGAACCCTTGGCGAGATTACGGAACCGCACTTCACTTTCCACGAGTTTGGTTTCCAAATTCTTACGATCGGTTATATCCCGAAAAATGGTGCTCGCGAGTTTGCGGCCCTCATGATCTTTAAATATGGATGAAGTTAATTCGATCGGAAATTTGGAGCCATCGCTGCGTAACCCAGTGATTTCGCCATGGAAATTTCCTGTTCTTTCCCTTTTTTTCAAGCCTGCTATTAAACGTGGATCGGTGATATCCATCAATCCCTGCCTGCCCAATTTGACGATCTCCTCCTCAGATCTGCCGAACATCAGGGTTGTAGCGGGGTTTGCCGCCAGAATAGAACCTTCCGGCGTGGATAACACAATTGCATCAACGCTGTTTTTGAAAAGCAGTCGGTACCGCTCGTAATTTTCAATCAGACCGATCTCATTCATTTTTCGTGCTGTTATGTTCCTGTGGGAGGTGAGAACGAATATTTCATTTTCGAATGAAAAACTGGACATTTGCACAGAGAACCAGCGTTCCTCGGTGGGTGAATTACATGGATATTCGAGTTCAAAATTTTCGATTTTCCCCTGCAAAACCGCCAGAAGTCCGTCAAGCGCCTTTTCCACAGTTTCGTCATGTTCAGATTCCAGGGCATTCCGACAGACAGTGACATAGTTCGTTCCCAGATATGCACTTTCGCTAATGCTATCGTTGTCTTGTGCAAATTTCTTCCATGGATTATTTACTGCAATGATGTCCCCCTGTGAATTCAAAACTGCGGTGTGGGTTGTGAGAGAATTCAATAGAGTCATTGCGAATAAATTACTCGCAAGATTTTTCATATTCGTCTCCTTGGGATTAAAGAATAATACTATTTATTTTGAAATTAAGTGAACGACTGAATATAAGAATGTCCGCCATATAGCTTTCGTGGCGGACATTCTTATAGATACAGATTAAAAACAATACTATAAATATCTTACCATATTGGTTTTAGACCGGTCATAACGATACCATCGTTGGTTCATCTTCTGTCACGATGACCGACCTGCCATTCGCAAACACAACTTCTGTCTTCTTCATCCCCCGAATTATTTTCAAACCTTTATATTGGATCGTCACGTCCCAAGGAAAGGGGTTTTCGCCTTCGAGTTTTACGCGAGTCGCAGAGATGATCTCGACGCCCAATACTTTCATGAATAAGCCCAGGGGCGCGAGTCCGCTCAGGGCGTTGCGCTCGCCGATGCCTGTCCCATTTTCGGCGTGGTATCTTGCGTAGAAGGAGCGGTTCTGTTTCAAGTTTTGGATGATGCCCGTCATGATGTGCGCGACCAACCGTGCCGCATCGGAGCGGAACCCGTATTGCAACAGTCCCTCGCCGATCAACAAATTCCAGGGCAGGTGGACTGCCTGTGAAACAGATTCAGCCTCGGGTGCAGAAAGAGACGGGCAGGCTGGAATCCCAAACGGACGATGGAATCGTTTTGCATCCAACAGCGCGCGTCCGATCAAGGTCTGCGCATGCTGTTTGTCGGGCACCCCCGCCCAGAGCGGCGTGAAAAGTGTATGGTCTTCGGTCGTGAAATCAAGTGTGCGGATCGTTACCGTATCATCATCACCAAGGTCTTTCACCACCACCTTCGCAAGTTTTGGATAAACATATTTCGTTGTATATATCGAGCCGTTGTTTCGCCATTGATAATCGCCGCTGGATATGACTTCATCCGGTGGCTTCGTGGAAAATTGATGGATTCGGACTTCGGGCCGCTTCGCGCCTGGACTTTGGGTCTGCACCTCCACCAACAAGCGAATCGGCCCCTCGAACTTTAACTTTGTCACCGCTGTCCCCGAGCCTGTTTGTTTGACGAGGACTCTGCCCTCGAGACTCGAACCTGTTTGCCGATCTCGATAATGATACAACCCCGTGCGCGCCTGCCATGTGGACTCGACAGACTCGCGCAGTTTCGCGGCTTGTTCGTGAAGTGATGACAATACCTCGGTTTGTTCAAGAATTTCCGCCATCTTGATAAGACAAACGGCTTCATGGTAAAGCATCGCTTCGAGCGCCGGACTGTGGACTTGTGTGATGTTCACGCCCAGCGACCAATCATGCCACGCATCGAATAACGGGTTGTCTTCAAATCCCGTTTGCAGGATGTTCCTCCATTGAGGCAGTCCATCGCCATCTTCGTCCTGTTCGGGCAGGAACCACGAACGGAAGAATTTCAACAAATAAGGATAGATTTCCTTGATAAATTCGGAGTCTTCTTTAGACTCGTATATCTTCCATGCGAGGCTTGCCAGCATCGGCGCAGCAAGATACCGTCCTCGTTGACCGGCGAGACCGGGCTTGCCGTCTATTGTCCCGTTTTCGTTTTGAATTGTGATGAAATTTTTCAGCAGGTCTTTCGCGGCTTGGGAAGCGGGCAGGACATTTGCTAGATAATATGATTCAAGCGGAGACTGCCCGTTCCATGAAGATGGATAGTCTGTGCCGTCGCCCCTGGGAGAATGCCCGTTATCCTGTCCGCGCGCAGAGACGAATGATGGGTTCGGCAAATGTTTGTTCGGCGGGAACAACAATCCAAACCCCCCGCATTGACTCAAGGCGAATGCCGCATCCCAGTCTCTGTCGCCGGTGCGGATGTCAATCGTCTGGCTGGTATTGAGAAGTTCCAGCCTTGCGCGTTCCGCTTCCCATGGCCGTGCAGCGATCTGACGTGCGAGGTCGAAAGAAGCTTGCAGTGAGTCTGCGGCGGCTTGTGCCCAGGTAAATTGCCGTGCGGCGCCGGGACCCAGTTCGAGCTCCAGTGAGAGCGAGGGATGGGGGCCAGGACCATGCGCGGGTCCGCCGGTCATGAAGAGGGTCGGGAAGAGTCCGCCTGTTTGCCCTGTGAGAATGTTGACCATTTGATTCTGCTTTGTCGCCATGCTTTGCCCGTCTATGGGAGCAAGCAGGGCGCAAATCTCCAAACGGATCTTGCGCGTGGCATTGGTTTTGTTCGCAATACTCATGCGCCCACTGACGGCATTGGATTGTGGAACCCAGTATTCCGCCGATACGTCTATGTTGGGTAACGGCGAATAAGCAATGATGAGGAAGTTGGGATAAAAACGGCGGATGGCCGGCGGAAGGGCGAAATCTGTCGGGTTGCTGACAGACATGCCGTTCTCGCTGAAGCGCGGGAAGATGCGCATGGCCTTGGCTCGCAAGCCGAAAGTGGTGCGAAGCGAAAGTGCGGACGGTTCGCCTCCGCCAATAGAGAGTTCCCAGATATGGTCGTTGAGGTAATCAGGTATTGAGAGGCGTGAATCAGCCGCGAGTGTCAGGTAGAGCGGGTCGCCGGGGGCGAGGGACCAGTCACGCATGGGCAGTATTGTATAGGCAGAACGGCTGGAGGTCAAAGGGTATAATTCTGTTTAGTCTTCTTGTCGAAGGTCAATAACGATATGACAAGGAGACTTGAAGACCAGAGACTAGGAGACTAACACATGGGACAATACTTCGAAGAATTTGTTGTCGGGCAGAAGATCGTCACCGAAAAGCGGACGATCACTGAAAATGACATAATGGAGTTTGCGCGGGTGTCAGGCGACGATAACCGCATCCACACCGATCCCGAGTTCAGCAAGACGACACCGTTCGGTAAGCAGATCGCGCATGGATTGTTGGGTTTGTCCATCGCTTCGGGGCTTGCATGGCAGACTGGTTTGATGGATGGCACGGTCATCGCCTTCCGCGAAGTTAAGGAATGGAAGTTCGTTAAACCAGTTTTTATCGGTGATACGATCCATACCGAATTGGAAACGATGGAAACGAAAGCCCTGCCGCGCATCGGCGGAGGTTCAGTGACGATCACTCTTGAAGTAAAGAACCAAAACGACGAGGTGTGCCACAAAGGTACATGGGTCGTTTTGATTATGAGCAAGCCGAAGGAATAATTGTGTAATAGTTATTAACCATGAAGGACGTAACCCTGCGCTAGTATACAGTGCAGGTGAGAGCACAAAGTTTTTAGATTTAGAAATTCTGTACCCTTTGTGGTGAGATGGTTTTGAATTTATGACAAAAGATGAAGACGACCGTATCAAAAAAATAAAGAAACTGTTGGACTCCGAAGCGGAGACGCGCCCCGAGAGTCCGATTGAGCGGGCAAAGGATAACTCTCCCCACGAAGGGACGACGCGCGCCGGAACGCCGCGAAGGACACCAACTCCGCCTCCTCCAATCGCACTGGACAAGGACAACATGCCCTTGCCCCGCCGCGTCGATCAATTGGATATGGAAGGCACGCGCGTCACACCTGCCGCTTACGGTTCCACCAGCCGCCCTCGCAACACGCAAACCAGATCAACTTCGACTCCGCGACCCAGCCAGCCGCCTCCAAAACGCCGAACCATTTCATTGGAATGGTTAAGCGGCTCAGGCGGGTGTTTCATTCGCGCGCTGGTCTTCTCCCTTTTTGGTCTTGTCATCCTAGCTGTAATCGGCGGCTCCGCACTGTTGATCTCGTATTATCGCATTGCCCGCACGCTCCCCAGCGTGGATGATCTAAGGAACCGCGCGTCGCAATTTGAAACAACCCGTATTCTGGATCGCAATGGGAATTCGCTGTATGAGATATTAGACCCGAATGCGGGACGCCGGACATACGTGCCGCTGGACAAAATTTCACCGGCTCTTCTCGCGGCGACAATTGCCACTGAGGACCAGGACTTTTATACACACCCCGGCTTTGACCCCTGGGCGATCTCACGTGCCTTATGGACAAACTATCGAACGGATGGTCAGGGCGGGGGCGCATCGACCATCACTCAACAACTCGCCCGCGCTCTACTTCTTTCCCCTGAGGAACGTGCCGAACGGACATACTCGCGCAAAGCCCGCGAGATCATCCTTGCGGCAGAGATCACGCGCCGCTACAGCAAGGACGAAATCCTTGAACTGTATCTCAACGAAATTTACTATGGCAATCTTGCCTACGGTATCGAAGCCGCCGCTGAAACATATTTCGGCAAGACCGCCAATCAGCTCACGCTTGCAGAATCATCCTTCCTTGCAGGTCTTCCGCAATCGCCGTCGGTCTACGACATATACACCAACCGCGATGTCACATTGGGACGCCAGCAACAAGTGCTGGTATTGATGTACAGCCAGAGCGAGCAGAAGAACTGCATCGCTGTCAGCAACAGCGATGTTCCCATCTGTGTGGACCAGTTTGCGGCGCTGGATGCGGCGAACGATATCAAGAACCGCACCTTCAACTCCCCGAACATTGACACCCGCTACCCACATTGGGTCAACTTTGTCCGCTCGCAATTGGAAGAGCAGTATGACGCGCAGACGATCTATCGTTCCGGGTTCATCGTGTACACAACGCTTGACCCTATGCTTCAAAACGAAGCGCAGCGGATGGTCACCGAGCAGGTCGCTTTGCTTGCAGACAAGAACGCGCATAACGGCGCGTTGGTCGCCATCAAACCATCGACCGGTGAGATCATGGCAATGGTTGGTTCGCCTGACTTCAATAACGTTGCCATTTCCGGTCAAGTTAACATGGCGGATAGTCCCACGCGCCAGCCGGGGTCATCCATCAAGCCGATCACTTATGTTGCCGCTTTTGAAAAAGGATGGACGCCCTCCACGTGGATATGGGATGTGCCGACCGAATTCCCCGACGGAGCCAACCCGCCGTACACCCCCAAGAACTACGACGACAGGTTCCATGGCGGCATGACCGTCCGCACGGCGTTGGCGAACTCGTTCAACATCCCTGCCGTTAAGGCGCTGGAATTCGTCGGCGTATATGACGACCCGAATACGCCGGAAAAAGAAGGTATGATCGCAATGGCTGAACGGCTGGGCATCACCAGTTTAACGAGACCAGATTACGGCTTGGCGCTGACGCTGGGCGGGGGAGACGTCAGCCTGTTGGAGATGACATCCGCTTTTTCGGTGTTCGCCAATGAAGGCAAAAAGGTCCCGCCCGTTTCCATCTTGAGGATCGTTGATTTTGCGGGCAACGTCATTTACGAATACGAGCCGCTCGAGGGCGAGCAGGTCATTCGGCGCGATCATGCCTTCCTGATCTCGTCCATTCTTTCCGATAACAATGCGCGCGCATGGATGTTCGGGAGCAACTCGGCGCTTAACCTGCCGTTCCAGGTCGCCGCGAAGACGGGTACCTCCAACGACTTCCGCGATAACTGGACGCTCGGCTACACTCCCGACCTCGCCACCGGTGTTTGGATCGGTAATGCCGATTACACCCCCATGGTCAACACCAGCGGTCTATCAGGCGCGGCGCCGATCTGGTCGCAGTTCATGCAGTATGCAGTGCCGTATGTGTCGAGTAACAACCCGGGAACGTTTGCGATCCCACCCGGCATTACTGAGGCGATCGTTTGCAACATGTCTGGGGCACAGCCTTCGCAATGGTGCCGCGGCGGACAGCGTAGTGAATTTTTTACATCCGACCAACCGCCCCTGCCGCCCAGCGAGGACCTGTTAACAGAAACCACCATCGACACATGGACGGGGCTGATCGCAGGGAATGCCTGCGAAGAATTTGCGAAAAAAGAAAGAGTATTAAACGTTTCCGATCAATGGGCGCGCAGGTGGTTCAAGACCGGTCCCGGGCGCGACTGGCTCGAATCGAAAGACCTGCCTCGCAACCCATTCTACAAACCCGAACGCGAATGCAGTTCAAACGATCCGCACCCCGTCCTTCAGTTCACCAACATCAATGAGACCGACACGATCACCGAGTCGCCGTTCAACATCAAAGGCATCATCAACGTCACGCTCGGGGATTTCAGCGGCTGGCGGCTGGAATATGGGGCAGGCAACGATCCGTCCGAATGGACAATCCTTGCCGACGGCCGCAACAAATTTGAAAACCCCGACACGATCTACTCTTGGGATTTACAAAACATTCAAGGAAACAACATCACGCTTCGGATCTATCTCATGAATGGAGAGGATTTCTACGCCGAGAAACGCGTCTTCCTGACGTTTAACCTGCCCACTCCAACCCCCGAACCGACTCTCACCCCGAGCCTGACTCCGCTCCCGCCACCAACCGATCTGCCGACCAACACACCTCTTCCCGCCACATCGACGAATACGCTGCCTGCGCCTACCCAAACGCCGATCCCGCCAACAGTAACTCCGATACCAACCACGCCATAAAATA
>DNDO01000207.1:415-9995 GCA_003484265.1 Anaerolineae bacterium | reverse complement strand
CCCCCCCCCCCCACCCCCCCTCTCCCCGCCACATCGACGAATACGCTGCCTGCGCCTACCCAAACGCCGATCCCGCCAACAGTAACTCCGATACCAACCACGCCATAAAATAAACCCATGAATGGACAAACCCGCTCGAACATCAAACCCGGCATAACTGTTTTCATCGTATTGAAACAGGATCAACGCACGGGTAAACTCACCAAGGGCATTGTGAAGGATATTCTCACCAAATCCCCGAACCATCTGCACGGTATCAAGGTTCGTTTGCAGGATGGGCAGGTCGGGCGAGTAAAAGAGATAGTTGAAGAATGACAAACATCACAAGAAAATTTTTCCTCTGGAGTATTGCTCTCGTTTTGATTTTGGCATGTGTCCCGTCTGTTTCCACGCCTGTGCCTCCTCTCGATCCAAATGTGATCAACACGTTCATTGTGCAAACGGCAGATGCCGCATCCGCGAAAACGCAGGCGGCGATCCCTCCCACTTTGACAGCCACAGCAACACTCCGAAGCACATTCACGCCGGAATCTACTTTCACGGTCGTGCCGATCATTACCTTTCCCACATCCACGCTTGTGCAGCGGCTCCAATATTTCCGCGTGAAGCACGATACCCAGCTTGCAGAATTCAACTATCAATCACGCACCGCCGCCGATGATTGGCCCGTCGATGATTCGGGATGGCAGACGCCAGAGGTGGTGCCGTTGCTCCCGGTTCAAAGATTAAAAAGCGGAACCCATCGTACCATTCTTGATAGGTCATGGGAAATATTCATTGACGCGTTGAACGATCAGGATAAGAGGAAAATTAGATATTTGAAGGCGGATAACACTGCATTATTCGACGGCAAGGGCTTCCCCTATTTGGAAAGTAAAACGATGGGCGGCAATATCGTTTCGATCGATGAGTTACAGGGCGGCTGGGGAAGGGTGCATACGCTTGATCTCAAAAGCCCGGGTTCGCTCAAGGATATGACCTACGCCACCCGACCTGATGTAATCCATAAAATGGTCGTCATCAAATATAACAAGAACACGAGGATTACCTCATGGGTTCACGCGCCGCCGGGTCCCATATACTGGCCCCTCGTATCCGACGTGCCGCTATGGATTCCGTTGGATCGCCTGGAACCATTCCCCGGACTGCCTATGTCTGTGACCGCGCTGATTACCCAGGAAATTAAAACGAAACCGTCAACGGATGGCACCTCCAGCGGGTTCGAACTTGCAGAAGGGGCAAGCGCAACGATCAGGGAGTATTATCCTTCCGGCTCGAATGTTTGGGCGCGGTTATCAGGCGGCGGGTGGATCGCGTTGTTCCGCTATGAGAAAGGCGCGCCGACCTATTTCACCACGTGGAAGATGGAGACCCTCCCGCCTCCGCCATAGAAGATTGACAGGGCGTTTCCCATTTAAAGCGACAGTCTCCAACATGGAGGCTGTCGCTTTTTAGGATGTTATTCAGTTACGGTAATATTGCTTGAATTTTTTCAGATAAGTCGATCATGATCGATTCATATCCATCTTGATATGCCAGGTTCTCCAATTCGAACGGGTCTGCATAGAGATCGTATAGTTCGATCTCACCCGTTTCATACTCAATGTATTTCCATTCGTCTGTTCGATACCCGACATACCCGGGGATAAGGAACGCAAGTCCGCTTTCCTCTATATCGGCAAAGTCTTTGAAATGCTCGATCAGGAATCCATCACGCCAGCCTTGTGAAGTGCTTGAGAGAACTGGCAGGAAACTTTCACCATCTATCGGAGTGGGAGATGTTATGCCTGCAAAGTCGATCAGGGTGGGAGCGATGTCAATGTTCAGGATCAGGCTTTCGTCCACGCGGGAAGCGGATGTGAGATGGGGGTAACTGACAACCAGCGGGATTCGCAAACATCCGTCATACGGACAATTTTTTCCGAACACACCGTTATCTCCCATCGACATTCCGTTGTCAGACATGAAAATAATAATTGTGTTGTCTCTTATATTTCCTCTTTCCAACGCCGATATAAGACTGGCTGCGGCGTCGTCGACAGCCATGAGGGACCTCAGCATTCGTTCGTGTACTTTGTCTACATAATCGACACTCGGTCGTTCGATATCGTTCGCCCAGAGCGGCTTATCCGTCAGGTCAGCTTCGAAGAAACTGGGAGGACGGTACCTTTCGAATTCATCCAAGGACTTGAATAGATCCTTATGTCGTTCCGCGGCTTGATAGGTTTGGTGTGGCGCAAAGGCGCTGAAAAAAAGGAAGAACGGCTGTTGCCTGGACTCGCGTATGAATTTGACAGCTCTTTCAGCAAGCAGGTCGGTGCTGTAATCCTGCGGTTCTTTTCCATATTGGATAACCTTGCCGTTTTCGTTAAGTGAATAGTTTAAATAAAAATCGAGGTTGGGGTCGCGGCGCACGAAAGCCTGCCAGTCATCCCAGCCGGGCGGGACATAGCCCTCGGGCAGGTCGTTATATCCATTGAGATATTTGCCGAAGAAGCCTGTCCGGTAACCAGCATCCTGCAGCCAGACCGATATTGTGGATTGATCGTGAAATGCGACTGCGCCACCTTCAGGCGCGCGGTTCGTCTTCACACCGTGGTTGTGCGCGTACAACCCGGTCAAAATGCTGGCGCGGCTAGGACAACACAGAGGCGTTGTGGCAAAAGCGTTCGAAAAGGTGATGCCTTTTGCAACCAGTTCCTTCTGAATGACCGGCATGTAGGGCAGTGTATGCTGAGGCTGGTCATCTGTCATGATCACTATGATGTTTGGCATTTCCGTGTTTTGGTTGCCAATGGATGAGCAAGCTGTTAGCGATGATGAAAGAAACGCAAAAAGAAAAATGACAGCCAGCGGTACCAGACATTTGATAATACTTCTCATTCCGATTCCTTTGGAGCAAAATTAAGTATTTTGAAATTCTACCATTGTGTATAAAAGAGCCCTACAGCACTGCTGTAAGGCTCTCTGACATTTGACGGGCATTTGACCTTGGTGTTTATTCGCTTCCAGGTTGTGAGACCGGCGCGGATACAGGCGCCCGCCTCGATTGCTCGTCTTTCAACAGGCGGATGCCGTTGGTGACCTGGTTTGTGATCCGCTCCAGTTCTGCCTGAAGTTGGGTGAGGCTGTTCATGGCGTAGTCGTCTGCGTCGGCACGGATGTTTTCCGCTTCGCCGCGTGACTGTGCGATGATCTGGTCTGCGCGGCGCTGGGCGTCCTGCACGACCATATCTTTTGTAATCAGTTGATCGGCTTTTTGCCGGGCAAGTTCGAGGGTGCGGTTCGCCTCCTCTTGAGCTTGGGCAAGCACACGGTCGCGTTGACCAAGTAACTGCTGTGCCTTCTTCACCTCTTCAGGGATCGCGATACGCATCTGGTCGATGATGTCCAACATGCGGTCTTCATCTACCATCACGTTGCGCGTAAGGGGAATGTTCTTGCTCTCATTGAAAAGCTCTTCGAGTCTGTCGATCAGTTGCAGGATGTCCATAGGGTTTTCCTCCAGCGGAGGTCGGGTTATTGCAATTCTAGCATAAATTAATCGCGGAGCGAATTGGGAAAGGAGTGCTGGTCGTCCATGCCGGCGACTTTCTCTTTGAATGCCTTTTCCACGTGCGGCGGAACCATGCTGGAGACATCTCCATTCAGCATGGCGATCTCCTTGACAGTCGTGGATGAGAGGAAAGTGTGTTCTTCTGCAGTGATAAGCGCCACGATCTCGATATCTTCGGCGAGGCGGTGATTCGCGAGAGCCATGCGGAACTCGAACTCGAAATCGGAGAACACGCGCAAGCCGCGTACAATGACCTGCGCGTCAATCTTTCTTGCAAACTCCACTGTCAGTTCGCTATAGCCTGTGACCTTGATCTTTTTATTATCCTTGAATGCCTCGTTGACAAGCGCCATGCGTTCTTCGGGAGAGAACATCAGTGACTTCAATGGCTTGTCATAGACAGCCATCACGACCTCGTCGAATACGCGCGTGGCGCGCGTGGCAATGTCTATGTGACCGTAGTGGATGGGGTCGAATGTTCCTGGGAATAAGGCTCGAACCATAATGGTCTTTTGGTCTCCTGGTCTTTTGGTCTTCTAGCTGCGTATTGACTATCGGGGACTACGCGACCAGAAGACTGTCAAAAATTAACTTACATCCCCTTTGCCTTCGCCCCAGAATATTCCAAGAGTTTCGGCAAGGAGGGCGTGATCGGATTGGGTCAGGTCTGGATCTTTATCGAAAACGTTCTGTGCTTGTATACGCGCCTTCTCTATCAATTTGACATCTGTGATGCTTGCCATGCGCAGGCTGGATGCGTAACCCGACTGACGCGTGCCGAGAAACTCACCGGGACCGCGTATCTGCAGATCTTTTTCAGCAAGAAGGAAACCATCGTTCGACTCTGTCATTGCCTGCAGACGTTCGTTCTCGGTCTTGTCTTCGTGCGTTGGGATCAGCAAACAATAGGATTGATCTGACCCTCGACCGACGCGCCCGCGCAGTTGATGCAACTGTGCTAGACCAAAGCGGTCTGCGCCTTCGATGAGCATGACTGTCGCATTGGGGACGTCCACACCGACTTCGACAACGGTGGTCGAAACAAGGATGTCAAATTTCTTGTCGCGAAACTTGAGCATGACTTCGTCTTTTTCAGCGGGGCGCATCTTGCCGTGCAACAAACCGAGTTTTCGTGTGGGGAAGACTTCTTTTGAAAGGGTCTCGTAATCGTCCACGGCGGCGCGGGCATCGATCTTTTCGCTTTCCTCGATGAGGGGATAAATGATGAATGCCTGCTTGCCTTCGTCGAGTTGTCCGCGCAGGAGAGTGAAGGCACGTTCGCGTTCCTGCGGACGCAATACAAAGGTATTAATCGGTTGCCGTCCAGCGGGCATCTCATCCATGATGGAGAGGTCGAGGTCGCCGTATAAGGTGAGGGCGAGTGAACGTGGAATTGGAGTTGCGGTCATCACTAATAGATGCGGGTTTGTGCCCTTGCTTCTCAACTCTGCGCGTTGTTCGACGCCGAAGCGATGTTGTTCGTCGATGACCGCGAATTGCAGGTCCTTGAATTGGACAGGTCCTTCGATGACCGCGTGTGTGCCGATGACGATCTTGATCGAGCCTGCGGCTAGTCCGACCCGTATCTCTTCCTTCTCTGCTTCTGGCGTGTCGCCGACCAGCAGACGTATCTCTGCAGGTTGGTGAATGTCCTTGAGGAGGTTCGTGAAACTATGATAATGCTGTTCGGCCAAAATGGATGTGGGCGCCATGATCGCGGCTTGCGAATTGTTGGATGTGATCATCGCGGCGGCCAGCGCGGCGACAACTGTCTTGCCTGAACCCACATCGCCTTGCAGGAGTCGGTTCATGGGTTTGCCCGAGTCGAAGTCGGCGCGAATGTCGTTGAGGGCGGTATGCTGGACAGATGTCAGGGTGAAGGGAAGGCTGGTCTTTAGCGAATCCAGTTTCTCGTCCGGGATGGTGAAGCGCTGCGCGTCCAGAGCCTTCCAGTCGCGCCTTTGCTGAAGAACTCCCATTTGCAGGTAGAAGATCTCATCGAAGGCGAGTCGTTTTCGCGCAGCTTCAAGTTTTTCCTGCGTTTCAGGGAAGTGGATTTGCAGTAACGCATCTGCCAGCGGTATCAGCTGCGCGGATTTGCGGACACTTTCAGGAAGCGCATCGACAACGGCGGGCGCCCAATAAGTAATGACCTGGTTCATGACATTGCGGAGCCATTTTTGCGTGATACGTTCGGTCAGCGAATAGACGGGCACGATGCGATTGGTATGCAGGCTGTTGACCTCGATGGGTTCCCAATCGGGGCTGTTCATCACGAGCCGCCCGAGATATTGATCGATCTTTCCTGAAACGGAGATGGCATCGCCCTGCTTTAAGCGGTTCGCTAGCCAGGGTTGGTTGAAGAACGATAGCCGCAAGCCTCCCGTGCCATCGGTGATAACGACTTCGATGATGGTTGCCTTGCCGCCGCGTATCGGGCGTGAATGCACGCTTTGGATCGTGCCGATGACCGTTACCTGCTCGCTGTAAAACAAATCCTTGATCGGTTTGAGCTGCGAGTAATCGTCATAGCGGCGCGGGAAGTAATAAAGCATGTCGCCGAGAGTCGTCATGCCAAGTTTTGTAAGTGATTCGGCGTTGCGCGGGCCCACGCCCTGCAGGACGGTCAACTTTGCATCGAGCGCGGCGGGCGTGGCGGATGTCTTTGCGCCTGCCACCGCTTCAGCGCGCGGCTGTGCCGGCGGACGTTGTTTTGGAGAAGACGCTTGTTGTCGAGGCTGTTCCTGTCTAGACGCGGGTTCATGTTGTTTATGAGGTTGTTGGGGATTCGGCTTTTGTTGCGGCTTCTGCTTCGTCTCGGGATATGTATCCCCGATTCGTTTCCACAGCCCTTTTAACGTGTCAGCCCTTGACTGGGGGCTGAGTCCGTCATATGAGCGCAGTCTCTGTACGACTGCCTGAATGACTTCTTCTTGAAGTTCGTCGGCGCGGGCTTCGCCTTCCCAGTAATCGAGCATTTTGGCGAGCCCGCCGATGATGGCGGTATTTTCGTATCCGTTCCCATGTTCGAGACGGAAGAATTTTCGAAGTTTTTCCAATGATTGCTGCATGGGAAGTATTTTATCATGGGGAGAAGATGATTATCAGCAACCAGAATAGCTTTATAACGTATGTGTTTTATAAGACGAGCACATATTATTCTTGACTTTCAATTTTCAGATATTTAGAATCAAAATAAATATACAGGGATAACGGTTGCATGGAGACGGTCAGGCGGCTTTGCTTTCTTAATATCTCTAAATCTGGAAAGGAATAGGCGATACCGATGAAGCTTCATATATTCTTTATTCTGATCGATCTGCTGATCATTCTGGCATACCCGTTCATCTATATTGCCTCAAAAGTGCGCAAATATATTGGTTTTAAGGGATAATAGACTCAACACAAAATAATTTACGCTGAAAAGGAGGCTGTAATGCCGTTAATGAATGATGTGTTGGGTGTCATTATGGGAGGAGGTCGCGGGTCGCGGCTGCACCCGCTGACCCAGATGCGGTCAAAGCCAGCCGTGCCGATCGCGGGGAAATACCGTCTCATTGATATTCCCATCAGCAATTGCATCAATTCAGGGATCTTTCGCGTTGCGATCCTGACCCAGTTCAATTCTGTTTCCCTCCACAGACATATTACACAAGCCTATAACTTCGATGTTTTCCACACTGGTTGGGTTCAGATCTGGGCGGCGGAGCAGACACCCCAAAACCCTAACTGGTATCAGGGCACGGCGGATGCCGTCCGCCAGCAGTTGTTCGAGATACAGTCAACAGGCGCAGAGTATGTGATGATCCTTGCAGGCGACCATCTCTATCGCATGGATTACCATGAGATGGCGGAATATCATTGGGAGAAAAATGCCGATATAACAGTGGCAGTTCAACCCGTCGCAAGAAGCGAAGCGTTCCGATTTGGTTTGTTGAAGGTTGAGGAGGATGGTCACATTACCTCTTTCGCAGAAAAGCCCAAGGATCCGCAAGTCCAGGATAAGTTTGTCAGCCGCGACGATCCCGAACGTCCGTTTTTGGGTTCGATGGGAATATACATGTTCAAGACGAAAGTGTTGACTGATATTTTAACCTATCACTCGCAGAGGGATGATTTCGGCGGCGACATCATTCCAGAGGCAATACAGTCGCATGACGTGTATGGATTTGACTTTGATGGTTTCTGGGAGGATATTGGGACGATACGTTCGTTTTACGAGACCAACTTGAAGCTGACCAATTCGAATTCGCCGTTCAATTTTTATGAAGCAAAGGCTCCGATTTACACACACGCGCGTTTCCTGCCTGGTTCCGTCGTGGAAGGCAGTAAACTACAGGATGTATTACTCGCGGAGGGATGCCGAATTCAAAATGCGGAGATCACACATTCCATTATCGGCATTCGAAGCCAGGTGGCGGAAGGGACGATGATCAAGGACAGCATTTTGATGGGCGCGGATTATTATGTGGTCGATGAGCCGCAAGACAACCTGCCCATTGGAATCGGCAAGAACTGTCACATCGAATCGGCGATCCTCGATAAGAACGCGCGCATCGGCGATAACGTAACCATCCTTCCGTTCCCGCGCGATCACGAGGATGTG
This sequence comes from Anaerolineae bacterium, assembly GCA_003484265.1. Classification (GTDB taxonomy): domain Bacteria; phylum Chloroflexota; class Anaerolineae; order Anaerolineales; family Villigracilaceae; genus Defluviilinea. Next base: position 1,833 of record DNDO01000207.1, on the reverse strand, counting down.
GACCACGATCTATATTACGTCCGTGACGGCATTGTGGTCATCGCAAAGGATACTGAAATCCCTGCCGGGACGAGGATCGGACCGGAATAATATGACTTTCAGGTATGTAGGATTTGTGACTTGACAACGTCATATCAAACGAATACACTTTTTATTGTTGGGGAGTAGCCACCTGCCTCCCTTTTTTATTGGCAGGACGGGTTGTCGTCAAGACATGGCAGATTGCCATCGGTAACCCGAAGCGCAGTAAGGAGCGTTTATGGCGAGACCATCACGTATTATTCGTGGTGGTCTCGTTTTAATTTTTTATTGTTGACCCGCCACAGGATCAATCTCAGGAGATATTAAGGCATGGAAGAATCGATTTGGCTATGGGTTGGGTTCAACATTTTCGTTTTGATATTGCTTGCGCTGGACTTGGGGGTCTTTCACCGAAAATCACATGCTGTTTCAACAAAAGAGGCGGCAATATGGAGCGTGGTCTGGATTTCGATCTCGCTGTTGTTCAATCTGGGTATCTACTACTACTGGGATTATTTCGTTCCCAATAGTGTTCTTACGAACCGCGACGCTGCGCTGACGTTCTTTACCGGGTATGTGATCGAAAAGTCATTGAGCGTTGATAACATCTTTGTGTTCGTATTGATCTTCTCTTATTTCTCCGTACCTGCAGCCTACCAGCACCGCGTGCTCTTTTGGGGCATACTTGGGGCGCTCATCATGCGCGGCACATTAATTTTTCTCGGCGCGGCATTGATCGATCAGTTCCATTGGATCATTTATGTCTTCGGTGCGTTCCTTATCTATACCGGCTTCAAAATGTTCTCGCACGAGAACACAAAACTGGAGCCGGAGAAGAACCCGCTGGTGAAACTTGCCCGAAGGTTTATGCCGGTCACCGAGCATTATGAAGGAGATAGGTTCTTCGTGCGTCATGCGGGGAAGTTAATGGCAACGCCCTTGTTTCTTGTGGTGTTATTCGTCGAAAGCACAGACCTGGTCTTTGCAGTGGACTCGATCCCCGCAATTTTTGCGATCACACATGACCCGTTCATTATTTACACATCCAACGTTTGCGCGATATTGGGGTTGCGTGCCCTCTACTTCCTGCTGGCGAGTGTCGTGGATAAATTCTATTACCTTTCCACGGGGCTGGCGTTCATACTGGTCTTTGTCGGCGTGAAAATGGTGATCGTGGACTTCTATAAAGTCCCAACCGAAATATCCTTGGGCGTGATCTTCCTCGTGTTGACAGCCTCCATCGTTGCATCGTTACAGCGGACAAAACGCCTTGAGAAGAGCGCCAGTAATACGTAGTATGTGATTAGTAAAGTTAACAATTAGAAAGCCTGCTCTTTTTCACTGATCGAAAAGGATTAGCAAGGCAAAGAATATTTTCTTTGCCTTGCTAATTCGGT
>DNDO01000207.1:0-129 GCA_003484265.1 Anaerolineae bacterium | reverse complement strand
CGGTGCAGATATTTTAGGAGATAGATATTTCTATTCTTAGTTGAGCCTCCTGTATAGGTAGTGACCTTTCTTTCTATATTACATAAAAACCATCCCGTGAAAAATTACACGGGATGGTTTTTATGTAAT
>DNDO01000121.1:2348-4629 GCA_003484265.1 Anaerolineae bacterium | reverse complement strand
TTGGGCGTGCCTTCGAACATGACCTGACCGCCCTTACTACCGCCTTCGGGACCCATGTCAATGATCCAGTCGGCGTTTTTGATGACATGCAGATTGTGCTCGATGACGACGACAGTGTTGCCCGTGTCAACGAGGCGATTGATGACCTCCATAAGATGACCGATATCGGATATGTGCAATCCCGTGGTGGGTTCGTCCATGATGTAGATACTGCCTTGCTTATGCAATTCGCTGGCGAGTTTGATACGCTGACATTCACCGCCCGAAAGCGTGCTCAATGGCTGACCAAGCCCAAGATAATCCAGGCCCACATCGCTCATGGCTTGTAGTTTTTTGACGACTTCTTTGAGGTCGAAATATTCCAGAGCCTGCCCAACGTTCATCGCCAGCACATCGCTGATGGATTTGCCGTTGAGTTTGTATGCAAGTACTTCATCCTTGAAACGTTTGCCCTCACAAACTTCGCAGGGCGATTTCACGCTATCGAAAAACGACAGGTCGGTGTAGATCACGCCCAGTCCATGACAGTTTTCGCAGGCGCCCTTCGAGTTAAAACTGAACAACGAAGCATTGACCTTGTTCTCTTTTGCGAACGCCTTGCGGACATCGTCCAGGATGCCTGTGTACGTAGCAGGGTTGGAACGGCTGTTGACCCCTACTGCAGATTGATCGATCACGATCGCATCCGGATGTTGCCGCACAAAGACTTCGTTGATCAAAGAACTTTTTCCAGAGCCAGCCACTCCTGTAACGACCGTCAATATACCTGTTGGAATATCCACACTGACGTTTTGCAGGTTATTGACTTTCGCATTCTTGATCGGTAGTTTGCCTGTTGGTTCGCGGAACGACTCTTTCAAAGGAATGGTTTGCTTCATGTGCGTACCGGTCAGGGTCTTTGCCTTGAGCAGGTTGGCATAACTGCCTTCGTATACGATCTCGCCTCCCTGCGGACCCGCATGCGGACCCACATCAACAACATGGTCTGCCACTTGGATCACATCGGGGTCATGCTCCACGACGATGACTGTGTTGCCCTTGTCACGCAGTTTCTGCAACAACTCGTTCATGCGATGTACGTCGCGCGGATGGAGTCCCACGCTCGGCTCATCGAAGATATAGATCACGTCGGTCAAACTACTGCCCAGGTGTTTGACTATTTTCACGCGTTGCGATTCTCCGCCCGACAAAGTATCCGTCTCGCGGCTCAGGCTCAGGTACTCCAACCCAATATCAACGAGGTGTTCCAAACGCTCAAGAAGCGCCTTGACTATGGGTTTGGCTGCAGGCTCTTTGATCTTATTCACCGCTTCGATCAATTCAGGGATTTCCATGCCTGTCAGGTCGGAAATGTTATATCCGTTGATCCTGCACTTCAAAACTTCCTGGTTCAAGCGTGCGCCTTTGCAGACTGGGCAGGGACCCATCGTCATGAAAGGCTCGACTGCCTTTTGTGTCCGTTCAGACTTGGTTTTTAGATCCTGCTTGATGTATTTGTTGGTAAAGCGGTTGACGATGCCTTCATAGGTCAAGTTGAAGTCTTTTGCGCCAACCTTGGTCTTGACCTTGATGGGTTCGCTGTATAAAAGGTCATTTATTTCCTTCTTTGTGTACTTCGAAATTTTCTTATCAGGATCAAACAAACCAGTATTGATTAGATTACTCCAGTACCAACCATCCACAGCGTATTCATGGAACAGGATCGCCCCTTCGTTCAGTGATTTGGATTTATCAAGGAACTTATCCATGTCCACATCCAGTTTGCGACCGAGTCCGTTGCAGTTCGGACACATCCCTTGTGGGTCATTGAAACCGAATACGTTTGCGGATCCCACGTATGGCTGTCCGATGCGGGAAAACATCAGGCGCAGGATCGTGTTAATGTCGGTGATCGTACCAACGGTTGAGTGTGAGCCGCCGCCCAATCTCTTCTGGTCAACCACGATGGACATGCTCAGGTTTTCAATCGAATCTGCGTCGGGCTGGGCAAACTTCGGCAGAAAATTCCGCACGAACATGCTAAAGTTTTCATTCAACAAGCGCTGTGATTCGCTCGCAATCGTATCGAACACGATGGACGATTTGCCCGAGCCTGAAACGCCCGTAAAAATGGTGATCTTCCTTTTGGGGATGCGTAACGAGACGTTCTTTAAATTATTTTCACGCGCTCTGTGAATTTCGATATATTCCTTTGGCATTTTCTCTCCTCTATAATTCTCTGCCGAAGATTAACGCAATGGGTGGGCAAAAGCAAGGTTGCTTCTACCCACCCGAAAGATAC
>DNDO01000121.1:0-2080 GCA_003484265.1 Anaerolineae bacterium | reverse complement strand
TTCGCATCGGGTTGGAAGCCGAAGGTAGCATATCTCACACCGAATTTGCTAGCCGCTTGAAAGAAGCAGATGACCTTGCCATCTGCATCGGCGTAGGCGGGCATTCCGTACCAGGTTTTTGGCGTGAGTTCCGGTGCGGCGGAAGTGACGATCGCATGGATGCGTTTTGCCAGGGAACGATCAGATTCCTCCATCTCGGCTATCTTTTCATGTAGGGCTTTTTCCATTGCCTCTTTATTTGCAGCCATCTTCCTTTCTTTGAGGGTCTCCCTCATCGCGGCTTTTTCTTCCGCCGAAAGGCCTGTAGAATTCTTGACGGTCTTTTTTGTTTCCTTCTTAGGACTCATAAATATCTCCTTATATTTATAAACCTTGCATATAAAGCAATTTTGTTATACAATAAAGATACTTTATAATAAAGATAATGTCAAGAGTATGACTATGACCAACTCCACAAAAACAGAACTAAAGAAACGAGCCCTTGCGGCAGTGAGGGATTATGGTGTTCATTTGACGTTGTTCCGTAACGCCATGAGCGAGTGGGCGGGACTCAATGTAACCGACATGGAATGTATGAGGTTGTTATTTCTCAAAGGTACTGCCACGCCGACTGAACTTGCCAGGCATACGGGTCTCACCTCTGGCGCAGCGACCGCCATGTTCGATCGGCTCGAAAAGGCAGGTTTGATCGAGCGGCGACCTAATCCCGGTGACCGCCGCGGGACTCTGATCACACCCGCAGAATCGAGCAGTGAAAGAGCGGCGTCATGGTTCGAATCGGCGAGAAAGGCGCAGGATGAATTGATCTCCAGTTATTCAGAGAGTGAATTGGAGATCATATCCGATGTCTTTGAACGTTTTGTAAAACTATGGGATGATGAACGCGAGAAGTTAAAATAGATTAACTGCCGTCATACGCTTTTTGCAGATCGGCGACGATGATCTTGTGCATCTTGAGCATCGCATTTACAACACGTTTGGATTTGACAGGATCCGAATCACCAATCAACTCGCCTAACTGCTTCGGGATGATCTGCCACGACAAGCCGAATTTATCTTTGCACCAGCCACACTGCTCGGCTTCGGGAACGGCGGATAACTTACCCCAGAAATAATCCACCTCTTTCTGATCCGCACATTCCACATAGAACGAAGTTGCTTCGGTGAAGTTGAAAACAGGTCCGCCATCGAGTGCCATAAAGCGTTGCCCCGCCAGTTCAAAAATGCCTGTAATGACCTTGCCTTCCATTGCCTCTGCGCCAGGCGCTTCCATTCCTTTTTCGTAGCGGGTGATGCTGACGATCTTTGATTCTTCTTTTTTATAGGGTGAACCGTTGAATGTGTCAACGTAGTGGTTCATTGCCTCTTCGCATTGTACGTCGAACCACAGGGATGGAACTATCTTATTCATTTCTAAATCTCCTTTATTTTTTAGTTTTTGCCATTTTTAAATTTTGTGCAAGATGCAACTTGATGATCTTCTTAACCAACTTCATCGGCATCGGTTCATCGAGCAGAAATTTGACCGTACCTTTGCCATCGGCATACTTGGATACTTCGGACTCGAACGTCTCATCCCCCGCTGGAACTGGGTACAGCGATATATGCTTTTTCCACCCCGCAAAATGGATGATGTTCTTCCCGTTCAACTCGAACGCCGCAATCTGATAACTGATCTTTTCTTTGCATCGGGCGCAAGCGTCTTGATCGCCTCACGGATCTCCTGCAGGCGTTCATGCGTCTCTTCGGGACAAGCGGCGATGTACTCGTCAATGGATTGAAAATTCGTTTTTGCCATTGTTACTCCTTTTCCATCAACGCCAAAAGTTTGGTCGTCGTATTCCAGTTGCGGATCGTCATATTCTGATACATGGGAAGCCCTATGATCTTCGTCAAGTAGCTTTGCGATGCCCTGCTAATGAGACGGGAAAAGTACAGGACGTACTTCCCTTGATAGGCTTGATCGACTCCCTCCCTGACGCTGACCTGCCCCATTGCCTTAGCGGGAGTGAGAGGTTCTTTCAAGAAAATGACATCGTAACGATACTTATCAGGTTCATCGCCAAATCCCTTGGGGGCG